>JBIQIB010000097.1:0-5661 GCA_044508265.1 Acidobacteriota bacterium | reverse complement strand
CTTCCGCGTCAGCCGCAGGCGGTTCGCTGTGAGCGGCGGGCGCTTCCGCGTCAGCTGCAAGCAGTTCGCTGTGAGCGGCGGGCGGTTCGCTGGCGGCGGCGAGCGGATCGCGGCCGGCGTCTCCCGCGTCACTGTTCGCGTCGGCGCGGAGATCGTCGGCAAGAGCCGCCAGCGCCGCCGGAGCGGCGTGCGCCGACAGCGTGTGGACGGCAAGCACCGTCCAGGCGTCTGCCGCCTCGCGGTCGGACGCGCGCAGCAGTTCTCTCACCTCGAGCGCCAGCGCCGTGTCGCCGTGCCGGAGGCTCGACGACACGAGCGGGGCATCGTCGCCACGATCGGCCAGCCGGGCCGCGCGGAAGCGCCATGCGAGCGTCTCGGCGGATTCGCCCGCGAGTCCGTCAGCGAGGGCGACGGCGGCGGCGCCGTCGCCTTCCGCCATGGCGGCAGCCAGCAGCTGCAGGCGCACCGCGCGGTCAGCCGGCTCGACGTGGAGCACGGCCGTCCAGGCACGCTTTGCGGCCCCAAGGTCGCCGCGCATCACGGCCTCGTCGGCCAGGGCGCGCAGCCGCTCGGCGAGTGACTGGGACGCCTCCGCTTGTGCTTCGGTGTCTGTCTGCGCCTGTGCCTCGGCCACCCGCGGGGTCTCGAGCGGCACGTCGTCCGGCCGGGATTCCATCGCGGGCGCGTCTTCGGCGCGGGGCGGCTCCTGTGCCTCGAACTCGAGCTCGGGAGCGTCCGCTGTGTCCGTGGGCGGATCAACCTGGTCAGGTTCGGCGGCTGCGGGTCCGGCTGGTGGCCCCTCGAGCTCGGCCAGCCGTGCCGCGATGGCGTCCGCGCCTTCCGCATCTCCCCGGCGGCGGCGCAGCGAGAGCACCTGCGAGAATGCCTGCCGCGCGTCCACCTTCAACTGGAGCTGCAGCGCGATCTCGGCAAGCTGGCACAGCGCGCGGTCGCTCTCCGGGTCGAGCTTCAGCACCTTCCGGTAGAGCGCCGAGGCGCGTGGGTGGAATCCCTCCTCGAAGTAGTGGTCGGCGAGCTGCAGAAAGCGCGCCGCGGCGGCCTCCCGCTGACCGGCGCGTTCACACAGGTCGGCCAGCTGCTTGACGACGTTCCAGTCGGTTGGCGTCTGCTGGGCGAGGCGCTCGTAGACCCCGATGGCCAGGTCGGTGCGGCCCTGTCGCTGGTGCCTGTCGGCCTGGCGGACGAGGTCGTCGCGGGAGGCGAGGGTGTCGGCCACCGCTACGCCTCCTCCAGCAGGTCGAACAGCGTGGGCGGCCGGAAGGATCGCCGGTGGACGGCGCTCAGGCCGTGCACGCGGATCGCCGCCAGGTGCTCGGCGGTCGCGTAGCCCTTGTGGCGGGCGTGGCCGTACCGGCCATCCTGCAGGTCGAGGGCGACCATGTACCGGTCACGCGTCACCTTGGCGACGATCGACGCGGCGGCAATGCAGGCGCAGGCGCGGTCGCCCTTGATGATCGCGCGCTGCGGCAGGGGCAACTCCGGAATGACAAAGCCGTCCACCATCACGTAATCGGCCGCGGGCGACAGTCCCATGACTGCCCGCCGCATGGCGCCGAGCGACGCACGGTGGATGTTGAGCGCGTCGATCTCGGTCGGCGTGCTGTCGACGACGCACCAGGCGATTGCGCGGCGGAGGATCTGCGCGTAGAGCCGCTCGCGCGCCTCCGGCGTCAGCAGCTTCGAATCGCGCAGGCCCGTGATGGGCCGCGCGGGATCGAGCACGACGGCTGCAGCCGTCACGGGCCCGGCCAGGCAGCCGCGGCCCACCTCGTCGACGCCCGCCACCCGCTCGAAGCCCTGGCGACGCAGGGCGTTCTCGAGCGTGCGGCGTGCCGTCGGTGGTGCCACTATCCCCTGGGCGCGACCGGGCGGCGGACTTCCTTGAGGCGGGCCGCCTTGCCGCGGAGTGCGCGGAGGAAGTACAGCTTGGCGCGGCGCACGTGCGCGCTGCGCACCACTTCGATCTTGTCGATCACGGGCGAGTGGAGCGGGAAGATCCGCTCGACGCCCTGGCCGAACGAGACCTTGCGCACGGTGATGGACGCGCGCGTACCGCCGCGGTGCATCCCGATGACCAGGCCTTCGAACACCTGGATGCGCTCCTTGTCGCCCTCGCGGACCTTGACGTGCACCTTGACGGTGTCGCCCGGCTTCACGGCCGGCCGCTCGATGATCTGCGCTGCTTCTACTGCCTCAATCGGGGTCATGACTGCTCTCTGCTCCGTCGGTACCGGCCGGCGCCTGCGCGGCCAGCCATGCGCGTTCTTCGTCTGTCAGATCTGCCGCGGCCAGCAGGTCGGGCCGACGCGCCAGTGTGCGTCGCAAGGCCTCCTGCCGCCGCCAGCGGGCAATCTCCCCGTGATGCCCCGACAGCAGCACCTCGGGTACGTCCATTCCACGAAAGCTGGCCGGCCGCGTGTAGTGCGGATGGTCCAGCAGGTGTGCCGAGAACGAGTCGGCCGTCACCGAGTCGGCATCGCCCACGACGCCCGGCACGAGCCGGCCCACGGCGTCCACGATGACCAGCGCCGGGAGCTCGCCGCCCGACACGACATAGTCGCCGATTGAGACCTCCTCGGCGTCGAGTCCCACCCGGACCCGTTCGTCCACGCCTTCATACCTGCCGCAGAGGAAGACGAGGTGTCCGTCGCGGCTGTACTCCTGCGCGCGCGCCTGGGTGAGGACCGCGCCCTGCGGCGACGGCAGCAGCACCCTGTCGGGCCGTCCGCGATGCTCGACGATCCAGTCGAGCGCCCGGAAGAACGGCTCGGGCTTGAGCACCATGCCGGGGCCGCCCCCGAACGGTGTATCGTCCACCACCCGGTGGCGGTCGGTCGTGAACGTCCGCAGGTCGTGTACCTGCAGATCAATCACGCCGCGCTGGACGGCGCGCCCGACGACCCCGTCGACGAGGGCGGCGGTCACCATCGCTGGAAAGATCGTCACCAGGTCGACTTTCACGTCGGCGTTCCGCCTGCCGCGCCACCGGCGCATTCAACTCGAGCAGGCCCTCAGGGGCCCGCACCACGATCCGCTCGGGCGTGAGCGTCGTGCAGACGTCGCGGACGAGCGGCACCTGCACCTCGCCGTCCGGCCCGTCCACGATCAGCATGCCCGTCCCGCCCGTCGGTTCCACCCGGACGACGCGGCCCACGTCGCGGCCGTCCTCGGTCGCCACCGGCGCGCCCTCGAGCTGGAACCAGTAGTACTCGCCTTCCCCGAGGGGCGTCAGCTCCGATTCCGGCACCCGGAGTTCCGTGAGCCCGAGCGCCTCGACGTCCTCGAGCCGTTCGCGGCCCTCGAACGCGACGAGCAGCCGCCCGCCCTGGGTACGGCTCGACGCCACCACGAGCGGCACCACCTCGCCGTCGAGCCTGGCGTAGACCGTGGCGCCTGCCCCGAACCGTCGTTCGGGGAAGTCGGTCTCCGGCCGTACCTTCACCTCGCCGCGCAGCCCGTGGGGCCGCGTGATGAGGCCGACCAGCACGTAGTCGTCCCACGCCTCAGGCACGGCGGCCCGTCAGCGCGGCGGTTCGCCGTCGCGGAACTCGACCTGTACGCGGCTGCCGCGCGACTCGGCGGTCGCTGCGGCGAGCGTCCGCACGGCCTGCGCGGTGCGTCCCTGCCGACCGATGATGCGGCCGAGGTCGCCGGGGGCCATGAAGACCTCCACGACCGACATCCCGCGATGCTCGCTCTCCGTCACCGTCACGGCGTCCGGACGGTCGGCCAGCGCGCGCGCGACGACCTCGACGACAGCGCGGGGATCGCCCATCAGACGGCCGCGACCTCGGTCTCGGACGCCGCCGGCTTCGGATGGCGCCTCACCAGCGTGCGCACCGTGTCGGACGCTTTGGCGCCGACGCCGAGCCAGTACTCGAGGCGATCGTGGTCGATCGACACCGTCTCCGGCGTCGTCGTCGGGTTGTAGTAGCCGAGGATCTCGACGAACGCGCCATCGCGCGCGTTGCGCTTGTCGGCGACCACCACGCGGTACACCGGGTTCTTCTTCGCGCCCTGACGGCGCAGTCGAATCGTCACCATTCGCTTGTTTGCTCCGCTATGAGGACGCCTCGGAGAGGCGTCCCTACCACCTCGGACGCCTCGGAGAGGCGTCCCTACCATGGCGTTCCTACCTGAACTGGCGCTGCGCCTGCATCGCGGCCTTCATCATGCCGAACTGCTTGCGCATCTTGCCGCCCTTCTTCCCGCCGCCTCCGGCCAGGCCGCCGACCATCTTCAGCATCTTCCGCATCTCGACGAACTGCTTGATGAGGCGATTGACCTCCTCGACCGACGTGCCGCTGCCGCGCGCGATCCGCTTGCGGCGGCTGCCGTTGAGCAGCTGGTGGTTCTGCCGCTCGCGGGGCGTCATCGAGCAGATGATGGCTTCCACACGTGCCATCTGCTTCGGATCGACCTGCCCGCCGGCCATCTTCTGCTTGATCTGCCCCATGCCCGGCAGCATCCCGAGCAGGTTCTCGAGCGGGCCCATCCGCTTGATGGTCTGCAGCTGCTCGCGGAAGTCCTCGAGCGTGAAGTCGTTCTCGAGGATCTTCTTCTCGAGCCGCGCCGCGTCGTCCTGCGAGACGACCTGCTCGGCCTTCTCGATGAGCGACAGCACGTCGCCCATGCCGAGCACGCGCGAGACCACGCGATCCGGGTGGAACGGCTCGAGGTCCTCGATGCGCTCGCCGCTGCCGGCAAAGGCAATCGGCACGCCCACGACCGACACGACCGACAGCGCCGCACCGCCGCGCGCGTCGCCGTCCATCTTCGACAGCACGACGCCGGTGACGCCGATGCGGCGATTGAACTCGCCGGCGCTCTTGATGGCGTCCTGCCCCGTCATGGCGTCGGCGACGTACAGCTGGTCCGTCGGCTTGACGGCGGCCTTGATCGCCTCGAGCTCGGTCATGAGCTCGTCGTCGATGTGCAGGCGGCCGGCGGTGTCGACGATCACCGTGTCGAAGCCGAGCGTGCCGGCCTCACGGAGCGCGCCGGCGGCGCGCGCGACAGGGTCCAGATTGCCGGCCGGATCGTGGACGCGCACGCCGGCCTGCTTGGCGACGACGTTCAGCTGCTCGATGGCGGCCGGACGGCGCACGTCCGTCGAGACGACAATCGGGTGCCTGCCCTGCCGGGTCAGCCAGCGCGCCAGCTTGCCCGTCGTCGTGGTCTTGCCGGATCCCTGGAGGCCGAGCATCAGGATGACGCGCGGCGTGGCGGTGGCCGGCGGCAGACCGCCCGTCGTGTCGCCAAACAGCGCGAGCATCTCGTCGCGGACGATGCGGACGACCTGCTGCCCCGGCGTGAGGCTGCCCAGCACCTCCTCGCCGACGGCGCGGTCGCGCACCTTGTCGACGAACGCCTTGACGACCTTGAAGTTGACGTCGGCCTCGAGGAGCGCCAGGCGGATCTCACGCAACGCGGCTTCGACCGTCTCGGGGGTGAGACGCACCTCGCCCCGGAGGTTCTCGAAGATGGCTTGCAGGCGCTCGCTGAGGTTGTCGAACATGACACACGTCGCACGCGACCGTCGAGCGGCCGATGCGCAAACAGAGAGTGTAAACGATTCCGGGATCAGAGTGGTAGGGACGGCTCTCCGAGCCGTCCTCCCCGCTTCCCGCTGACTGCTCT
>JBIQIB010000246.1:0-2098 GCA_044508265.1 Acidobacteriota bacterium | reverse complement strand
CGGCCGACAGGAAGTGGTACCGCAACTACGTGGTGCTCAAGACGGTCGTCGAGACCCTGCGGCCCTGCCGCGCCCAGTGGCTCGACTCGCTGACGCTGCTCGGGAAGAAACGGATGGCGGAGTTGCGGGAGTTCCGCGCCCGGGCATCAAAGGCCGTGCGTTCACGCGGGCAGGAATGAGCCGAGGCTAGACGCCCTCTGTCCCTATCAGGATGCGGTGGTGGTGGAGGGCCGTGAGGAAGCTGTCCGAGACGCCGAGCCCCGTATCGCGCCGGATGGCCGCGCGGATGTCGGCAGTCGGCTGCCGGCCGTCGAAACGATCGAGCAGGGCGTAGACCTCGCGGCGCAGTCGCGTCGGCTCACCGCGATCGCCAACCGTGAGCACATAGCCACCGTCCGGCGTACGGTCCACGCGCATCAGCGGATTGCGCACGAGCGGGTCCGGCAGTTGCGGCCGGTAGATCGCATCGTGCCGCTTCGCGAGCCGGTCCACCGTCACGTCGTGGCGGACGCCGACGAGCGCGGCGAACCGTGCTCGATCCAGTGCGCGCACCATCTCGTACGCGGTGACGAACAGCTCCTGCTCGCGGCCCGTCCAGTTGCCCCAGATTGCCGCATACTGCGCGTCGGACGGCGGTCGATCGTCGAGGTCACGCGCATCGAGCGCATCGGGCGTCGTCCCGAAGCCATCAGCGATCCGATCGGGATCGAATCCCAGTTCGCGCAGCACGTAGGTGGCCAGGACCACGTGCACGCCCTGCAGGTAGTCGCGCAGCTGGCGCCAGAACGCGCGGCCATCGAACGCCTGATTGTGCTTGCAGAACCACGTGGCGCATTCCGCTTCGCGATGCGCCCACACCGTGCAGGCCCCCCGCTCCTGATCGAGGTACGGGCAGGCGAGTGACACCGCACGACCGAACGCCTGCGCGCCGTGGCTTCGCAGCAGCATGGTCCGCGCCGGAGGCAGGATGCCGAGCGGCGTCACGCCGCGGCGTGCCTCGATCTTCAGCAGAATGCGTCGCCGTCCCTCGGCGGCCTCCGGGCGATCGTCCTGCAGCAGGCCGCCGACCGAATAGTTGGGCAGCGCAGGGTGGTACGTGCAGCACTTGGTCGACGGCGAGAAATAGGCCTCGGCCGGCAGCGGCGCGTCCGCCGGCGCGCACATTGCGCATGACGCGCAGGTGGCGTGCCGTTCCTCGGCCATCGGCCGCTCGAAGAACGCGGGAAGGAACGCTCCGTAGATCTCGGGCAGGAAGTCGATGATGCGTTCCCGGGGCATGTGCACTCCGCTCAGTGGACCGATACGCGCACGAATCCGAGCACGCCCGTCTGGTTACCGCCGTACTCGGCCTTGAGCTCGTCGGCCACGCGCATCGCCGACCAGGCGGCGCCCACGTGAACCGTGGCACCTGATCGCGTGACAACCGGCAGCGCATATCCGAGGGTCGACCGCGAGACGGCGAACTGCTGCAGGTGTCGCGGATCGCTGGCGTTGAACAATTCACCCTTCTCCGCGGCTTCGGTCCGGACAATCACCTGGTGGCGGCCCCACAGGCCGATCGTCGCTTCGGCGAGCAACGCCGGCGCGGTGTCGCCGGGCGTGTAGTAGTAACCGCCGGGAACCTCGACCTGTGTGGTCGACCGCGCGTTGCGGGCCGCGGCCACCAGGGCGTCGACAGACACGCGCGCCCACCGGCGCGAGTAGATGGCCGAGGCGGTCATCCGCGTGATGTCCGCCCCGGGATGGACGCGCTCGGCGTCGTTGAGAAACCCCGCGCTCGCCTGGATGGCGAGCGACTCGCTCGGGTTGATCGACAGGCGCGCCGAGAACGAGTCGAGTCGCGGCGCCGCCAGGTTCCAGCGATGTTCGTCGGGTTCGCGGCCGTTGAACGCCGACACCTCGAAGCGCGTCGTGGGCGTCGGTGCGAAGCCGGCCGTCACCACCCCCTGTGTCGTGTGCGTGGAGTCGAACCAGTGGTGTGTGACTGGCGCGATGGGCAGCAGTTCGCCCGATCGCCTGTGCATGTAGGCGGGTGGCCCGAGTGCCGGCTCGCCCACCGCAGCCACGTAGAACGAGACGCGGGCGCCCGACGAGAGCG
>JBIQIB010000008.1:30698-60040 GCA_044508265.1 Acidobacteriota bacterium | reverse complement strand
TCGGGCCGCTCGTCGATGAGCAGCACGATCAGGTAGACCTCGGGATGGTTGTGCACCACCGACTGCGCGATGCTCTGGAGCAGCATCGTCTTGCCCGTGCGCGGCGGCGCGACGATCAGGCCGCGCTGGCCCTTGCCGATCGGCGTCATCAGGTCGAGGACGCGGCCCGACAGGTTCTCGCGCCCGGTCTCGAGCACGAAGCGGCCGTCGGGATAGAGCGGCGTCAGGTTCTCGAAGAAGATCTTGTTGCGCGCGACGCCCGGCGCCTCGAAGTTGACAGCCTCCACCTTGATGAGCGCGAAGTAGCGCTCGCCGTCCTTGGGCGGACGGATCTGGCCGCTGACGGTGTCGCCGGTATGCAGGTCGAACTTGCGGATCTGCGACGGCGAGACGTAGATGTCGTCGGGACCGGCCAGGTAGTTGTAGTCGGGCGCGCGCAGGAACCCGTAACCATCGGGCAGCACTTCGAGGACGCCCTCCGAGAAGATGAACCCGCTCTGCTCGGTCTGCGCCTTGAGGATCTGGAAGATCAGCTCCTGCTTGCGCAGGCCCGTCGCACCGACGACGCCGAGGTCCTGCGCGACCTGCATCAGGTGCTGGATGCTCATCTCCTTGAGCTGCCCGATGTGGAGGGCCGACTCGTTGCGGACGTCATCGGGCACGTCGGGCGGCGGGGGTTCGAGCCCGACGTCGGGCAGGTCGGGCGGCAGACGGCGGGCAGACGAGGGACGGGCGCCGCGGCGGGCGCCGGAGCGCTTCTGTGATGGAGACATGCGTGTTGGATGAGTCGTGGCTGCGAGAACCCTGCCGGCAGCGGGACTGCTGCGCGGGCCCGGGCGGAGCCTCCCCCGGAAATCAAGGGTGAACGGCGAGTATAGCCCAAAACCCATGGTGTAGAATGCCGCGCTAGCGTGACGCGGCACCTGCTCATCCTCGCCCTGATCAGCTTCCTGACGTTCTTTGCGGGGCTCGGACGGGGCGCCATCGGCGATTCCGACGAAGCCTTCTACGCCGAGGCTGCACGCGAGATGATCGAGTCGGGCGACTGGCTCACGCCCTACTACAACTACGAGCTCCGCTTCCAGAAACCCATCCTCTTCTACTGGCTCGTCGCCATCGCGTACAAGGTGGCCGGCGTCAGCGAGGCCGCGGCGCGCGCGCCGTCGGCGCTGGCGGGTTTCCTGCTGGCGGTGCTCACCTATCTCGCCGGCCGCCGGTGGTTCGACGCCACCACCGGCTTCCTGGCCGCGACCGTCGTCGCCACGAGCTTCGGGTACTACTCGATAGGCCGGCAATCGCTGCCCGACCTGCCGCTGGCGTTCTTCATCGCCGCGGGCACGTGGACGCTCATCGAAGCCGTGGGCGCGCCGCTGGCCACCGCGGATCTGACGCACGGCACCCGGCGTGCCTGGCTGGCGGCCTCCGCGGTGCTCGTCGGCCTGGGCCTGCTGACCAAGGGCCCGGTCGCCGTGGCGCTCCCGCTGCTGGCCGCGGCGCCGGTCTGGTGGCGTGAGCGGCGGCCGCGCCATGCGGAGGCCACGACGGCGTGGCAGCCGGGCCTCGTGGACGCGGCGCTGTTTGGCGGCATCATCCTGCTCGTCGCTGCCCCGTGGTTCCTCGCCATGATGGACGAGCACGGCGTCGCGTACCTGCACCGCTTCTTCGTGGACGAGAACCTGGAGCGCTTCGCCACGGACCGGTACAACGAGCCGCGGCCGTTCTGGTTCTACGTGCCGATCGTGCTGGGCGGATTGCTTCCGTGGTCGCCGTTCATCCTGCTGTGGATGCCGACCTGGCACCGCGTGCTGCGGAAGCGGCGGCTCGTCACGCGTGCGGAGTGGCGCTCGATCGTCTGGGCGGCCGTGCCGTTCGTCTTCTACTCGCTCTCGATCGGCAAGCAGCCCCGCTACATCCTGCCGATGCTGCCGCCGATGGCGCTGCTGATGGCGCGGTCCATCGTGGCCAGGCTCCCCGACCCGCAGGCGCGCCGCGCCAGGCATCCCGGCCTCCTGGCGTGCGGCATCGTCAGCGCCGTGATCCTGCTCTCGCTCGGACTGCTGCTCCACCGCGCGCGGCCGCTGCTGTTCGCGCTGTCGCCGTCACTCGCGCTGGTCTGCACCGGCATCATCGTCGCGGGCGCACTGGCCGTGTTCGTCGCGAGCTTCTCGCGCCGGCGCTGGACGCTGCCCGTCACGCTGACGAGCGCCGCCATCGCGACGCTGCTCGCGCTGCACTACTCGGTCGTCTCGGCGGCCGATCTCGAACCGGTCCAGCGGATGGCGAGGCTCTACGCGTCCGTCCACCGTCCCGAGATGGCGTCGGGCACCTACCGCGTCTTCGTGCGGAACCTGATCTTCTATACCGGGGTGCAGCAGACCGACCTCACGCAGCCGGAGGCGGCAGTGGCCTTCCTGCGCCAGCCGCAGCCCGTCCTCTGCGTGATGACGCAGGACGACCTCGAGGTGCTCGAGCAGCAGCACGGCGTGGACGTGCGGACGCTGGGCTCGGTGCAGTACTTCAACCCCGCCGGCGTGCGCCTGCGCACGCTGCTCTGGCCGGACCCCGAGAACGACCTCGAGACCGTCGTCCTGGTCACCAACCAGTAGACGCGCGGCCGCGTTCAGACCGCCGGCGGCAGCACCTTGCCGGGGTTGAGAATCCCTGCCGGATCGAACGCCGCCTTGATGCGGCGCATCAACGCCAGTTCCGCCTCGCCGACCTCGAGGCCGATGAACGGCAGCTTCGAGAAGCCGATGCCGTGCTCGCCCGTGATGGAGCCTTCGAGCGCCACCGTGCCGGCGAAGAGCTCGCGCTCGGCGGCACGCGCGCGGCGCACCTGATCCTCGTCGGACGGGTCGAGCATGATGTTGACGTGGATGTTGCCGTCGCCCGCGTGCCCGAAGCTCGGGATGCGGAGCCGGTACTCCTCGGACAGCCGGCCGATCAGATCGAACAGCTCCGGGATTCGGCCCTTGGGCACGACGACGTCGTGATTGATCTTGAGCGGCGCGAGGGCGCGCACCGCGTACGACATCGCCCGGCGCACGTCCCACACTGCGGCGCGGGTCTCCGCGTCGGTAGCGACCACGATGCCCGTGGCACCGGCAGCGCGGCAGGAGGCCTCCACGCGCGCGGCCTCCTCACGCGTGGCCGCCTCGAGCCCGTCCACCTCGATGAGCACCAGCGCGCCCGCATCGGGCGGCGCCATCGTGCTGCCCGGCACGTACTCCTCGGCGGCGCGCAGCGTCTCGGCGTCGATCAGCTCGATCGCGGACGGCACCACGCGCGCGCGAATCAGCCCCGACACGGCGGCGGCGGCCGCCCGGACGTCCGCGAACGCGGCCCGCACGGTGATCTGCGACGGCGGCAGGGGCACGAGCCGCACGATGATCTTCGTGATCACGGCGAGCGTGCCCTCCGAGCCGACGAGCAGCTGCGTGAGGTCGTAGCCCACCACGTTCTTCACCGACTTGCCGCCGGTCCTGATGATCTGGCCGTCGGGCAGCACCGCCTCGAGGCCGAGCACGTACCGGCGCGTGACGCCGTACTTGAACGCCCGCGGTCCGCCGGCGCACTCCGCCACGTTGCCGCCGATGGTCGAGATGTCGAGGCTGGCGGGATCGGGCGGATAGTACAGCCCGACGCGCGCGACCGCCTCCTGCAGCCGGCCGGTGAGCACGTGGCTCTCGACGACGGCCAGCAGGTTGGCCTCGTCGATCTCCAGGATGCGATCGAGACGCTCGAGCGACAGCACGACGCCGCCGCTGAGAGGCACCGCGCCGCCCGTGTAGCCGGTGCCCGCGCCGCGCGGCACGACGGGCACCCGATCCCTGCTGCACAGCCGCAGCACGGCGGCCACGTCCTCCGTCGATCCCGGACGGACGACGACGTCTGCAGGGTGACCGCGGCGCAGGGCATCGGTGCCGTACGCGTCGCGGCTTGCCGCGTCCGTCAGGACGTGCGCCTCGCCGATGGCGCGTCGAAGGTCCGCAAGAAACTGCCCGGTCATCAGGCGTGCGTCCGCAGGCCCGCGACAAACGCCAGCAGGCGACGCGCGGCCTCGTCCAGCGTCTCGATCGACGCGGCATAGGACAGGCGGACGAAGCCTGGCGCGTCGAAGGCTTCGCCGGCCGTCAGCACCACGTGCTGCTCCTCGAGCAGGGCCTGGCAGAACGCGTCGCTGGTGCGCAGGCCGTCAGGCGACAGGTAGTCGGAGACGTCGACGAAGAGGTAGAACGCGCCGGCCGGCTTCTGACAGCGCAGGCCGGAGTCGGCAGTGAGCTTCTCCCAGAGGCGATCGCGGCGCCGCCTGTACTCGGCGAGCATCTCCGTCACGCACTCCTGCGGACCCGCGAGCGCGGCCACGGCGGCCTTCTGACTGATCGAGCACGCGTTGCTCGTCGAGTGGCTCTGGATGGCGTTGCACGCGGAGACGACCTCGGCCGGCGCGAGCAGCCAGCCGCAGCGCCAGCCCGTCATCGCATATGCCTTCGACGTCGACCCCGTGAGGATCGTGCGGTCGCGCATGCGCTCGCCGAGCACCTTCGGCAGGTTGTGCGGCACCGGATCGTAGATGAGCCGCTCGTAACAGAGGTCGAGGATCACCCAGACGCCACGGGCCGCCGCGGCGTCCGCGATCGCCGCCATCTCGCGCTCGTCGATCACCGCGCCCGTCGGGTTCGCCGGTGACGTGATGACGATGGCCTTCGTTCTGGGTGTGAGCGCGTCGACGAACGGCGCGGCGTGCAGTGCGAAGCCATCCTCCGGCGACTGCCGCACGATCACGGGCGTCGCGCCGGCCAGCTTGATCTGCTCGACGATGGTGGGCCAGCCAGGCGCGTGCGTGATCACCTCGTCGCCCTCGTCGAACACCGCCAGTGCGGCGTTGACGAGCGCCTGCTTGCCGCCGGCGCAGACGATCACTTCCGACGGGTCGTACGTGACGTCGTAGTCGGCGCGATAGCGGGCGGCGATGGCCTGCTTCAGCTCGCGCGTGCCGGCATTCGGCGTGTACTTGGTGAAGTTGGCGGCGATGGCCTCCTGCGCCGCCGCCTTGATGTGGTCAGGCGTGGCGAAGTCGGGCTCCCCCGCGCTCAGGTCGACGACGTCGACGCCTTCGCGGCGGAGGCGCTCGGCGGCGAGCAGGCCCTTCATGGTCGGCGAGGAAGCGATGCGTGTGGTGCGTGCGGCAAGCATGGGTAAGGAATTGGTAGCCAATGCGACGTTCACCCGCGCGGCGGCAGCAGCGACAGGACCTCGGGCGGCACGAACGCGTCCACCGCGCCACCGAGGCGATGGATCTCGCGGACCAGGCTCGCGCTGACGTGCGCCCACTCCGGCGAAGCGGCCAGGAACACCGTGTCGAGCCCGGCGTCCATGGCGCGGTTCATGCGGGCCATGGGCCACTCGTACTCGAAGTCGGCGCCGCTGCGCAGCCCGCGCACGACGGCGCACGCGCCGTGCGCGCGCGCGAAGTCCACGAGCAGGCCTTCGAACCGCGCGACACGCACCGTCGGATACCCCGCCAATGCCGCGCGCACCGCACGCTCCCGCGTGTCGAGGTCGAGGAGCGGCGTCTTCCCGGGGTTGCGCAGCACGCCGACGACGACCTCGTCGAAGAGCGCGACGGCCCGGGCAATCACGTCCAGATGGCCATACGTGAGCGGATCGAACGACCCTGGCACGACGGCGACCCTGCGCGGCTCACTCATTGGCGGCATCCGTTTCGCGCGCAGGCGGCCCCTCGCGGTAGAACGAGAGGCTGCTATCGCCCTGGCGCTTCGTCCGTGTACGCGTCAGCGTCCCGGCCGACTCGGGAGCCGGCTCGCGCGTCGCGTGCTCGAGCACCAGCACGCCGCCGGGCGCCACGTGGCCGGACGCCAGCTGCAGCGCCGCGTCGCGCGAGGGATCGGCGTATGGAGGGTCGAGGAACACGATGTCGAACGGCCCGGACAGCGGCGCGCGCAGCGCCACGACCGCGTCCCGAGCGACGATAGCACACGGCCCGGCCGCGCACGACGCGGCGTTCCTGCGCAGCAGCGCCACGGCGCGGCGATCCTTCTCGATGAAGATGGCCGATGCCGCCCCGCGGCTCAGCGCCTCGAGGCCGACGGCGCCGGTACCGGCGTAGACGTCGAGCACGCGCGCGCCGTCGACCTCCGGGGCGAGGATGTTGAACAGGGTCTCGCGCAGGCGATCCGATGTGGGCCGCAGGCCTGGCCAGTCGGGCGTCTCGAGACGGCGTCCGCGATGGCGGCCCCCGATGATACGCATCAGCCCACGTCTCCGAGCGCAAGACGCCGGCGCCAGCTCGCGTGCGCCGCTTCGCGCCTGACGTCGCCAGCGGGCAGCGCGTCCAGGAGCTGCTCGGCGATGCCGCGTGCCTCCTCCATCAGCGCGTGGTCGCGCGCCAGGTCGCCGACTCTCAGGGTCGGCAGCCCCGACTGCCGCGTCCCGAACACGTCGCCCGGGCCACGCAGCGCGAGGTCGCGCTCGGCGATGGCGAAGCCGTCGGTCGTCGAGGCGAGCGCTTCGAGGCGCTCGCGGGCCACCTCGCTGAGCGGGCTCTCGTAGAGCAGCACGCAGTAGGCCGCGTGGGCGCCGCGGCCGACGCGGCCACGCAGCTGGTGCAGCTGCGCCAGTCCGAAGCGCTCGGCGTGCTCCACGACGATCACCGTGGCGTTCGGCACGTCCACGCCGACCTCGATCACCGTCGTCGCGACGAGGACGTCCACCTCGCCGCGCACGAACGCGTCCATGACCGCAGCCTTGTCTCCCGACGGAAGACGCCCGTGGACCTCCGCCACGCGCAGCCCCGCGAGGGGCCCGTCGCGCAGCGCCGCGGCCGTCTCTACGACGGTACGCGCGTCCACCTTGTCGCTCGCGTCGACGAGCGGCAGCACCACGTACGCCTGACGTCCGGCGTCCACCTGCGCCCGCACGAACCCGTACGCCTCGTCGGCGCGAGACGAGGGCCGCACGGTGGTCTTCACGGGCGTGCGCCCCGGCGGCAGGTCGCGCAGCGTCGAGATGTCGAGGTCGCCGAACGACGTCAGCGCGAGCGTCCGAGGAATCGGCGTCGCCGTCATGACGAGCACGTCCGGGTCGCAGCCTTTCGAGCGCAAGGTGGCGCGCTGGGCCACGCCGAACCGGTGCTGCTCGTCCACGATGACGAGGCCCAGGTCCGGGATGGCAATCGGATCCTCGAGCAGCGCGTGTGTGCCGACGATCATGTGGACCTCGCCTGCGGCGACGCGTGCCAGGACGTCGCGGCGCTCGCGCGGCCGCTGCGCGCCGCTCACCAGCGCGAGCCGGTACCGCGTCGCGGCCAGGCGTGCCGTGAGCGTGGCGGCATGCTGCGCGGCGAGGATCTCGGTGGGCACCATCAACGCCACGCGCACGCCATTGGCCATCGCGACGAGCGCCGACACCAGCGCGACAAACGTCTTGCCAGCTCCCACGTCGCCCTGGAGCAGACGATGCATCGGCTCGGCCCGCTGCAGGTCGGCGACGATCTCGGCGAGCGCCTCCTTCTGCCCTGCCGTGAGCGGGAACGGCAGCACCGATCGGACCAGGTCGCGGATGGCGTCGGTGACCACGATGCGGTGCGGCTTCGTCCGCCGGACACGCACCCTGCGGCGCTCGGCCACGGCCAGCTGATACGACACGAGCTCCTCGAGGATGAGCCGCACGTGCGCAGGCGTCCGGCACGAAGCCAGTGCGCCCGGGTCGGCGTCGTCGGCCGGCGCGTGCACGCCGTGCAGCGACGCCGCGAGCGACGGCAATCCGCGGTCTGCCACGTACGCCGCGGGCAGCAGCCCGTCGAGCGTCGGCGGGACGGTCTCGAGGGCCCTCAGCATCAGGCTTCGCTGGACCTTCGAGGTCAGCGGCCCGAGCTTCTCGTACACCGGCACGATGCGCGGCGATGCCGCGTCCTCGCCGGCGTCTGCCGGATCCGCGGACTCGGTGAGCTCGTAGTCGGGCGACACGAGCTGCGGCCCCTGGCCGGTCCACTCGACGCGTCCGTGCAGCACGACCCAGCGGCCCGCCACCAGCACGCGCTGCAGGAAGGGCTGGTTGAACCACACGGCACGCGCGCTCCCGCTGTCGTCGCTGATGCGGGCTTCGAGGACGGAGAACCGCGGGCGCCGCGTGGGCTTGCGCTCGACGGCGTCGATGCGCGCACGGACCGTCGCCGGGCCCGGACGAAGACCAGCCAGCGGCGTCTGCCGTCCGCGGTCCTCATAGCGCATCGGCAGGCGCAGCAGCAGGTCCTCGATGGTGTGGATGCCGGCACCGGTCAACGCCGCGAGCCGCTGCGGACCCACGCCTGGCAGCGTGGTCACCGGACGCTGCAACGGCCCGTCGCTCACTGGACGACGATGGCGCTGCGAGGCTCGACGCGGATCTCGCGGATGGACACGGGCAGCTCGAAGGGCTGGTCGATGCGGATGCCGTCGGGCTCGGCGGGCGTGCGTGAGTAGTAGGTCAGCAGCCGCTGCGCGAGTTGGGTCGGCAGCGGAATGCCGCCGAGCTCGGCCGAGTCGAGCTCGAAGCGCCCGACGCCATCGGCCGTCAGGAGGCGTCCCTGGACGCGCGCGGTCAGACGGCCCGTCAGCATGGCCAGCGGGTCGAGTCCCTCGCTGGGCTGACGCGCGGCACGGTAGGCGTCCATGTCGAGCACCACCGAGCCGCGCAGCACCGAGTCGCCGACGATCTCCACGCGCGGGTCGGTCACGCCCGGGGGAAGGTCGCCCATCAGGTACGTCCAGATGTACGCGTTGACCTCGTGCTCGAACAGCGGCGTCCGGAGTGTCTCGAGCCGCGGAATGGCGCCGAAGCGGACGATGTCCTCGAGCTTGCCCTGGAGGCGATCGGCGGCGTCACGCTGGACGCTGGCGGGCCAGGCGGCGGCCGTGCTGGCGGCGGCGGGATGCTCCGCGGGCGCATGAGGCGCCGGCTGCGCGACTGGCGTCTGCGCACGTGTGCCGGGGCTGGCCGCGAAAGCCACGGCCACGAGGCAGCCACCCGCGAAAAGGGCCCGGCGCCAGGCAACGCGCGGTCGGCGGCGGCTTTGTCGCGTGGCGTTGGCAATCCGTGTCGAAGGGCCTGCAGTCACAGTCGTCCTCATTCGAGTCTATCCCGCTTGACCTTCGCCTTTTATTTGCGTAGAGTCGCTGTGACGCAAGGCCTTGATCCCGCCGCGATGGCGGCGGTCGCTCGGCGTCCCGGGAGGAACGTGCCGTGCAGCCACTGACGAAGCGCCAGCGAGAGATACTCGACTACCTCAACGACTTCATCCAGCAGCACGGCTATGCGCCCAGCCTCGAGGAGATTGGCCGTCGCTTCGGCCTGTCGTCGCTGGCGACGGTCCACAAGCATTTGACGAACCTGCAGGAGAAAGGCTTCATCAAGCGGTCGTGGAACCGCAGCCGGTCGATGGAGCTGATCCCGGCACGGATCGGCGGGCGATCGCTCGAGCTGCCGCTGCTCGGCTACGTCGCCGCGGGTCGGCCGATCGAGGCCATCGCGGGCACCGAGACGATCACCGTGCCCGAGGCGCTCACGGGCAAGCGCGACACGTACGTGCTGCGCGTGAAGGGCGACTCGATGATCGACGAGCAGATTCGCGACGGCGACTTCGTGATCGTGGAGGATCGCCGCCTGGCCAACAACGGCGAGATGGTCATCGCGCTGCTCGGCGGCTCCGACGTCACGCTGAAGAAGTTCTACCGCGAGCACGACAAGGTGCGGCTGCAGCCGGCCAATCCGGAGATGACGCCGATTCTCGTGCCGGCCGAGGACGTCACCGTGCAGGGCGTGGTGATTGGGGTCATGCGCCGGTACTGAGACAATGCGCTCATGAGCGAAGCCCGCCAGATCAACTTCACCATCGTCCCCGACGAGTCGACCGGGGTGCCGCGCGTCTACGCCAACTACTGCGCCATCGCGAACACGCCGTTCGACTTCACGCTCACCTTCTGCGAGGTGCAGCCGCTGTCGGAACAGGACGTGCGCGCCGCCGAGCGCGAGCACGTCGTGAAGGCGCCGGTGAAGGCGAAGCTCGTCGTCCCTGTCGCGTTCATCCCGACGCTGGCCGCCGCGCTGCAGGAGCACATGCGGGCGTTTGCCGAGTCGCAGCAGAAGGGTGCGCCGGGATGGACCGGCGACCCGGTGCATTAGGGCGGCCTGTCGTCAGACCTCCGGAGGCCGCTGCGTCGTCTCCAGCAGGGAGGGTCTGTCGTGCGTGTCCTCGTCCTTACATTCCCCTCGTTCGTCGCTGACGTCGAGCGCGCGTGGCTCGGCCTCCCGGCTGACCAGCCGCTCGTGGTCGGCGGGGCGCCCGACGGTCCGGGCGTCGTCGCGGCGGCCTGCCCGCTCGCCCGAGCGCGCGGCGTGTACGTCGGCCAGCGGCTCACCGAGGCGTCCGCGTGCTGCCCGGACGCTCGCTTCGTGCCGGGCGTGCTCGACAGGTACGCCGAAGCGGCGTCGATGCTCGACGAGGAGGTGCGGCGCAGCACGGACGCGGTGGCCTGGCGGGCCATCGACGAAGCGGTGATTACCGAAGCCGACCTCCCGGACGGCAGCGGCCCGCTCGCGGCCGTGGCCGAGGCGCTGCGCACGCGGCTGCAGGCGCGGCTGTCGCTGTCGGTGGCCGCCGGCATCGCCGACGGCGAGATCGCCGCACGCCTGGCCGCCCGCCTCGTGTCGCCGTCGGGCCTGCTGCAGGTGCTCCCGGGCTACGACGCACGCGTCATTGCCCCCTTGCCTGTCGAGTGGCTGTCGGAGGTACCTGCGGCTGCCCGGCAGCGGCTGGCCGCGCGGAACGTCGATACGCTCGGCGGTCTTGCCGCGCTCGACGCCGGCGTGGCGCTCGACCTTCTCGGCCCGCGTGCGGCGGAGTGGCAACTGGCGGCGGCCGGCATCCAGATGGCCGCGACGCGGGCCACCCGCGTGCCCCGCAGTCTCACGAGGGCCATCGCGACGCCCGGCATCGTCTCGCTCGACGACCTGCGCGTGGCGGTCGAGGCCGCGGCCGAGCAGGTGGCCGACCGGCTGATGGCGCTCGGGCTGTCGGCCCGGACGTTGACGGTACGCGTCGTGGGCGACGACGAGCGCTTCCGCAGCCGCACGCTGTCGCTGCCCCAGTCCGCTCAGACGCGCGATGCGATCGGTCCCGTGGCGCGCACGCTTGCCGCCGCGCTCTGGCGCTACGGGAACGTGCCGCGTCGGGTGAGCGTCGTCGCCTCGGCGCTGACGGCCGAAGGGCCGCAGCTGACGTTGTTCGGTCCCGCGCAGAATGGGCGCGACGCTCGCGCCAACCTGCGCACGCTGCACAGCTTCAGGGCGCTGGCGCGCCGTCCGCGGCGCGCGGGCTGATGCGCGGCGTCCGTGTGCGCCGCGACGCAGGGGGCTCGCGGCGTTCGAGCGTCAGGCGTCGGGCACGCAGCCGTCGAACTTCTCGAAGAACATCACGCCCGTCCAGCCGAGTTCCTTGAGCCCCGGTTCCGAGGCGAAATGGATGCCGGCGATCCAGCCCTTCAGGTGGTCGAAGTGGTCGCGCAGGTTCAGCGGCGCGGGCACCGGCTCAGGCAGCGGAATCGGATCGCCCTTCGTCCAGTAGACGGGCGTGCGGCTGGGCGCCTCGGTGGAGGCCGCCGTCAGCACGGCCTGCTGCTGCTCGCCGGTGAGGTCCTTGAACGGGCCGCCATGCGCCTGCCGGGACGCGGCGTCCATGGCCCCCAGCGCGCTCACGAAGCGCCGGCGCGTCTCCGGCGACTCCACCGCCAGCAGCTTGTCCAGGAACTCGGGCGTGCCGCTCGCCTCGGCCCCGGGGACGATGAGGGCCGACAGCACGCGGACGGTGGCGTACTGGTGCGCGTCGAGGAACTCCGGCGTGAACGGCCCCGTCGGGGCTGCGGCCTGCGCAGCGGCGACGTGGGCCATGTGCGCCTGCACGGGGTGCGCCTCGAGCAGGGCGGGCACGGCCACTCCTGCGCCGATGCCTGCGGCCAGCGACTGCAGCGCGGCGCGCCGCGAGACGCGCGAGCGCGCGCCCTCGTCGGATGCGGCCGTCGCATCAGGACGCGCGGGCGTGGCAGGGACGATCGGCAGCAGGCGAGGCTCCTTCATGCAGTCACTCCTCCGTCGGTCTGGAAGACTGCCTGGAGCTTACACCGAATGCGGCGTTTGACGCTCCCTGAAGCGTCCGGCTATTCTCGCCCCGTCCCCGCGGCAGCGCAGCCTGGTCACGCCCCCTGCGACGGCAGCAGCGGCGTGCACCGTCGCCCCGACCGTTCCGGGCGGGCAGCGGCTTCGCCGGCGAACCACGCGGCGACGGAGAGGTGCGACACGTGACAGGACGCCAGCAGGATCCGGCAGGACAACGCTTCGATGTCGTCGTGGTGGGTTCGGGCGCCTCGGGCGGCTGGGCGGCCAAGCGCCTGGCGGAGGCGGGCGTCTCCGTGGCCCTGCTCGACGCGGGCCGTGCCCTGACCGACGCCGACTACCGCGAGCACGTCCCGGCGCACGCCCTGCCCTACCGCAACCGCGCGATGGAGCTGATCCGGAACACGCGGCCGCGCCAGAAGGACTGCTACGCCTGCACGGAATGGAACTACGACTGGTTCGCCAACGACCTCGAGGAGCCGTACACCACCCCTGAGGGCAAGCCCTTCTCCTGGCAGGGGCGCACGCGCGTCGTCGGCGGACGGACCAACGTGTGGGGGCGTCAGAGTTACCGCTTCGGACCGTACGACTTCCAGGCGGCGAGCCTGGACGGCTTCGGCGTGGACTGGCCCATCACCTACGACGAGATCGCGCCCTACTACGACATCGTCGAAGACTACGTCGGCATCACCGGGATGACGGAGCACGACCCGATGCTCCCCGACAGCCGCTATCACCCGCCGATGGGGCTGACCTGCGCCGAGGCGCACGTGCGCGGCGTGATCAAGAAGGCCTTCAACCGGACGCTCACGCAGGGGCGCGCGGCCAACATCACCCGGCCGATCAACGGACGGCAGCCCTGTCACTACTGTGGGCCCTGCGAACGCGGCTGCGTGACGCACTCGTACTTCAACGCGGCGTTCACGACCGTGGCCGACGCGCTGGCCACCGGCAACTGCACGCTGGTGCCGAACGCGATGGTGCACCAGGTGCTGATGCACCCCGACACCAACCGTGCGCGCGGCGTGTCGTACATCGACAGGCAGACGCGCCAGGTGAAGGAAGTGCACGGCCGCATCGTCGTGCTGGCGGCGCAGGCGCTCGAGTCGGTGCGCATCCTCTTCAACAGCCGGACGCCGCAGCACGAAGGCGGCCTCGGCAACTCGAGCGGCGTGCTGGGCAAGTACCTCATGGACCACACGTGGGTGGCCGGCGGCGCATCAGCCGAGTTCCCCGACCATCCGGGGCCGCGGCCGATCAACGCGCCGAGCCGACCCAACGGCCTCTACGTGATCCGGTTCCGCAACCGTCCGGGCGAGCCCGCGCACAAGGACTTCCTGCGCGGCTACGGTTTCCAGGGCGGCGGCTCCACGTCGATCGACGTCAACCTGCCGGGGTTCGGGGCGGCGTACAAGCGCGCGGTGACTTCGCAGGACGGCCGGACGACGGTCAGCTTCTCCGGGTTCGGCGAGGTGCTGCCGTACGAGGAGAACCACGTGGCCATCGACCCCGACGTCGTGGACGCGTGGGGCATCCCCGTACTGCGCATCTCGATGGCGTGGCAGGAAAACGAGTTGAAGATGATCCCCGACATGGCGGTGACGGCAGCAGAGATGCTCGAGGCCGCCGGCGGACGCAACATCCGCCCATTCTTCCACCTCGACCGCGTGCCCGGCTACGGCATCCACGAGATGGGCATCGCGCGCATGGGCAACGACCCGAAGACGTCGGTGCTCACGCGGTTCCAGCACACGCACGACATCGGTAACCTCTTCGTGACGGATGCCTCCGGCTTCCCGTCCGGAGGGTGCCAGAACCCCACGCTCACGATCATGGCCTTGACGGTGCGTGCCACCGACTACATGCTCGAGCAGATGAAGCAGGGCAACCTGTAGCGCAGGAGTCACGATGCCTGACCAGCCCACGTCCCGCCGCACCCACCTGTGGCAGCTCGCCGGCCTTGCCGCGGGCACGCTGTCGCTGTCCCGGCCGGCTGACGGCCGTACCGCACAGTACGCGGTGCCCGACTCCCCTGACGGCGTCCTCCGGATGTCGATGGCCGACTTCAAGGCCCGCGTGGACAGCGGCGACGTCGTCGTCGTGGACGTCCGAAGCGTCGCCGACTACCGTCTCGGCCACATCCCCGGGGCGCGCAGCATCCCGCTCTATGAAGTCGAAGCCCGCGCCGACGAGCTGCGCGGAGTGGCCAAGCCAATCGTCACGTACTGCACGTGACCGGCCGAGAACACGAGCGCCCGTGCGGCGCTCACGCTGCTGCAGGCCGGCCTTACCAACGTCTTCGCCCTGAAGGGCGGCTTCGGGCTCTGGGTCCAGCTCGGCTACCCGGTGGTCCGCCCGTAGCCGTTCGATAACTCCTCAAAACGGATGAGCTCCCCATCCGTGCCGACGCGCGCACCGGGGGCCTGTCAATCGGCGGTTCCGCAGGACGCCCGCCCGGTGGCATGTTCAGCGGCGGCCTTTTGTATTGACACCGCGCGGCGCGTGGTTACACTGGCCGGACAATTTGTCAGACCTATCCGCCTCCAGGAGGCCGTGATGTATCACGTGTCGCGAGCGTTTCTCCGCCGGACGTCCGTCCGGCTGCGGAGCCTGACCTGCGCTGTAGCCTGTCTGATGCTGGCTGCGACGGGGTCGGCGCAGACCATCACCGGGAGTATCTCGGGCCGTGTCACCGACACGTCCGAGGGCGTGCTGCCGGGGGTCACGGTGACCATCGTCAACGAGAACACAGGCCTGTCGGTGGTACGGGTGACCGACGAGAACGGGCAGTACGTCGCGACGAACCTGCCCGTCGGCACCTATTCCGTCAGCGCCGAGCTGCAAGGCTTTCGGAAGGCGCAACGCACCGGGTTCTCGCTGACGGCCGACGGGCGCATCAGCGCCGACTTCGCGCTCGGCGTCGGCGACCTGACCGAGTCGATCGAAGTGCAGGCGGTGGTCGGCGAGACGGTCAACCGCACGAGCGGCGAGGTCGCGCGCACCATCGACGCGCAACAGATCAAGGACCTCGCCTTCAACGGCCGTAACTACCTCGAGCTGGCCTCGCTCATCCCCGGCGCCGTCGCCACCGACTTCGACCCGCTCGCGCTGGCCACCTCCCTCAGCGTCACCGGCCAGTCCATCAACGGCAGCCGCGGCAACACCAACAACCTGACGATCGACGGCACGTCGAACCTCGACTCCGGCTCCAACGGCAGCCAGGTCAACAACGTCAGCCTCAGCTTCATCGAGCAGGTCAAGATCCAGACATCGAACTTCTCGGCGGAGCTGGGACGCAACAGCGGCGCCGCGGTCAACGTCGTCACGCGCAGCGGCACCAACAGGTTCCGCGGGACGGCGCGCTACGACATCCGCGACGAGAAGTTCGACGCCGCGAACGCCTTCGCGCCGCTCGACGCCGACGGCAACCGCACCAAGCCGCCGCTCGAGTTCCGCAACTTCGAGGGTGCGCTCGGCGGCCCCATCATCCGCAACAAGCTGTTCTTCTTCGGCGGCCAGCAGTACCGCACGATCAACAGGTTCACCAACCCGTCGCGGCAGACGCTGCCGACGACGGCCGAACTGAACGGCGACTTCTCGTACCGGCTGCGCGGCAACGACGGCATCGTGGGGACCGACGACGATGGCGTGCTGCGTGACCCGCTCACGGGCGAGCAGTTCGCGGGCAACGTGATTCCGCAGGATCGCATCACCACCGATGGCCGCGCGATTGCCGACATGTATCGCGCGATGCAGGGACGGGCGGCGCTCTACACCGATGCGGCCGGCGCCAACAACGCCACCTACGTCGAGCCGAACCCCTTCGAACAGCGGCAGGACATCGTCCGGATCGACTGGCAGGCCACCGAGAAGCAGCGAATCTACGGGCGGTACATCCACGACGAGTACAACCTGATCGAGCCGTACGGCACGTTCTCGGGCGCGCCGCTGCCGACGGTGCCCACCGACAGGTCGCGGCCGGGCACCAGTTACCAGGTCGGCCACACCTACGTCGTCTCGACGAACCTGATCAACGAGGCCAAGGTCGGCGCCTCGTGGAACGGCCAGCGCATCAAGCCGCAGGGCGACTACTGGCGCCGCGACACGTTCGGGTTTGCCTTCCCGGAGATCTACGACACGCCGGGCTTCGTCGCGGGCGGCACGCCCAACATCGAGGTCGCCGGATTCGCGCGTCTGCAGGGCCCCTCGTTCGCGCTGCTCTCGCCCACCACCGACATCACCTTCCAGAACACGCTGACGTGGGTGAAGGGCCGTCACTCGCTGCGCAGCGGCGTGGCCATCTCGCGCAACCGGAAGGATCAGAACGGACGGGCCAACTACTTCGGCCGCGTCGTCTTCAACCCGTCCGGCAACCCGAACAGCACCGGCAACTCCGTCGGCGACATGCTGCTCGGCAACTTCCGGACGTACGAGGAGGCCTCCGCCGATCCGGTGGGGTTCTTCCGGTTCACCACGTACCAGGGCTTCGTCTCCGACACCTGGCGGGTGAAGCCGAACCTCAGCGTCGAGGTGGGCCTGCGCTATGAGTACTCCACGCCCACGTACGCGCAGGGCAACAACCTCGTGAACTTCGACCCGTCCCGCTACGACCCGAACCAGGCCGTGGTCGTGCGGCCGAACGGGCTGCTCGAGCCCGGCATCGGCAACCGGTTCAACGGCCTCGTGCTCGCCGGTGACGGCATCCCCGACGACCAGCAGGGCCGCGTCGAGTTGCTCACCGCGGGCGACTACGCGTCGATTCCCTTCGGCGCGCCGCGCGGGCTGTACGACGCGCAGCACCTGTTCATGCCGCGTTTCAGCTTCTCGTACTCGCTCGACCCCAACACGGTCATCCGCGGCGGCGCCGGCCTCTTCTACGACAAGCCCGAAGGGAACCTCATCTTCTCGCAGCTGAACATCCCGCCGGTGCTCGCCAACGACACGTACGAGAACTTCAACCTGGCGGCACCGACGAGCGGCGCGGCCGGGGCGGTCGGCGCGGTGGCGGGCATCAGCGCCATCGACCCGAACCTCAAGCTGCCGATGCAGACCAACTACAGCATCGGCGTGCAGCGCGAACTCGGCGGCGGCTACTTCGTCGAGGCGTCGTACGTCGGCAACACGGGCCGCAACCTGCTGCGCCAGCCCGACATCAACCGCGCCAGCTTCGAGGCGCTCCGCGCCAACGCGGCGCTGCCCTCTGCCGAGCGCGTCTCGGTCAACTCGCTGCGGCCGTACAAGGGCTACTCGGAAATCCGCATGCGTCTCAGCGACGCGAAGTCGCAGTACCACTCGATGCAGCTGTATGCGACCAAGCGGAGCGGCGACCTGCAGTTCACCGTCTCGTACACGCTCGGACGCACGCTGACCAATGCCAGCGGCAACGGCGACAACGACACGGTCGACGGCGCCGGTGACCTCGACTTCTTCTGGGGCCCGGCCAGCTTCGATAGGCGGCACGCCTTCGTCACGACGCTCACCTACCGCGTGCCGTGGCTGCGCGACCGCGGCGACCTGCTCGAGGCCGTCGCCGGCGGCTGGGAGGCCAGCAGCAAGTTCCGCTTCCAGTCGGGTCAGTACCTGACCCCGACGGGCAACTCCTCCGTCGGCGGGCGCCGGGCCGAGTACCTCGGCGGCGAGGTGAAGATCGACGGCGACGAGAGTCAGTGGTTCAACACCGCCGCGTTCGCCAACCCGCCCGAGGATCGGCGCGGCTCGGCGAAGGTTGGCCAGATCGAGGGTCCGTCCTTCAAGCAGATGGACATCTCGCTGCGCAAGAACTTCCGGTTCGGCCAGCGGTACAGCCTGACGCCGATCTTCGACGTGTTCAACGTCTTCAACACCACCAACTTCGGCAACCCGAACACCGACGCGAACAACGTCGCGTTCGGCACGATCAGCTCGGCGCATCCGCCGAGGCAGTTCCAGTTCGGCATCCGCTTCGACTTCTGAGCGGCGGCCGTTCCCTGACTGCGCCTCCGCAGGCCCGCTCCGCACGCGAACCCTCGCGTGGCGGGGCGGGCCTGCACGTCTCGCCGGCACGCGGACCGCATCGGCCTCCTTCGTGTACGATCGCCAGGTGCCACGCGCGCGCCGCTCGAGCGACGAGCCCCCCGACGCCAGCGCGGTCCTCGACGCGCTGCTCCTCCATCATCCCGAGCCCGATACCGAACTCGCGTACCGGAACGCGTTCGAGTTGCTGGTCGCCACGGTGCTCTCGGCCCAGTCGACCGACCAGCGGGTGAACCAGGTGACGCCCGTGCTGTTTGCGCAGTACCCGGACGCGCGCGCCCTGGCAGCCGCCGACCCCGCCGAGATCGAGCCGATCATCCACGCCACCGGCTTCTTCCGCGCCAAGAGCAAGGCCATCGTGGGCCTCGCGCAACGCCTCGTCCGCGACCACGGCGGCGAGGTGCCCGCCGACATGGACGCGCTCACCGCGCTGCCCGGCGTCGGCCGCAAGACGGCCAACGTCGTGCTCGGCCACGCGTTGGGCGTCCCCGGACTGCCCGTGGACCGGCACGTGCTCCGTGTGGCGGAGCGCATCGGCCTCACCCGCGAGACCACGCCCGAGGCCGTCGAGCGTGACCTGTGCGCGGCCATCGAGCCCGCGCGCTGGACGACGCTGTCGGACGCGCTGATCCTGCACGGGCGCCGGATCTGCCGGCCGAAGCCGCTGTGTGCGTCGTGCCGCGTGGCGCCGTTGTGCCGCTATCCGTTCAAGACCACCGGCACCGCGCCGCTCGATCTCGACGCGCCGCCCGCCGGCGCACCCCGCCGCGCGAAGACCTCCCGGTCGGCGACGACGCGCACGACAGTCAAGGCGCCAGCCGTCCGGCAGGCGGCGCCGCGCCGAACCGCGGCCACCAGGAATCGCGCCGCCACGTCAAAGAGGTCACGATGACGCGTCAGGAGTTCGCCGAGTTGATCGAGGAAGCGATCGAGCTCATCCCCGAGCGCTTCCGCACCGCCATGCGCAACATCGCGCTCGTCGTCGAAGACCATCCGCCCGACGAGCTCCTCGCCGAGATGGAGATCGAGCCGCCCGACACGCTCTACGGCCTCTATCTCGGGACGCCGCTCACCGAGCGGCCCTGGGCGGACGGCAATCGCGAGCCCGACCAGATCGTCATCTACCAGGGACCGCACGAGGAAGACGCGATCAACGAGGACGACCTCGTGGCCATGGTCGCCGAGACGCTGATTCACGAGGTCGGCCACTACTTCGGCATGAGCGAAGAAGAGATCCAGGTCGTCGAGGACGAGTTCTGGGCCGACGCCGGAGCGGGCGACGAGTGAAGGCGCGCAAGCGCTTCGGACAGCACTTCCTCGAACGGCCCTGGGTCGAACGGCTCGTCGAGGCCATCGACCCGCAGCCCGACGAGACCTTCCTCGAGATCGGTCCTGGGCGCGGCGCGCTCACGCAGGCCCTGCTCGACCGCGGCGCGACCGTCCACGCCGTGGAGATCGACCGCGACCTGGCGGCCGGCCTGACGACGTCCCCGCACCCGCGCCTGCATGTGCACGTCGGCGACTTCCTCGAGATGCCCGACGGCACGTGGTGGGACGGCGGGCGACAGTACCGCGTCGCCGCGAACCTGCCGTACAACCTCTCGACGCCGATCCTGCTGCGCCTGCTGGACCTCGGGCGGCGGGGCATCCTGCGCGATGCCACCCTGATGCTGCAACGGGAGGTGGTGGACCGGACGGTGGCGACGGCGGGCACCCGCGCCTACGGACCGCTGGCCATCGCCGTCGCCCTCGACGCCGCCGCCGAGCGGCTCTTCACGCTGCCGCCGGGCGCCTTCCGTCCGCCGCCGGCCGTCCATTCCGCCGTGGTCCGGTTCGTCTTCCGCCCGACCGACGTGGACGTCGGCGACAGGGTGGCCTTCGACACGCTCGTGCGGCGGCTGTTCACCGTGCGCCGCAAGACGCTGGGCCGCGCGCTGCGCGACACGGTCGAACCGCGCGCCGCCGTCGTCTCGGCGTGGCTCGTCGCGGCGGGTCTCAGCGCCGAGGTTCGCGCGGAAATGCTCGACCTTGCGACCCTTGCGCGGCTCGCCCGCACGCGTCCGGACCCGCAATGAGCTGTGCTATTCTCCTCCTCGGTTATACAGGAGTCTCCTGTTCAGGTTCCCCAGCGCCTGAGCCATCGATGCGACGTGCGGCTCCCCGCCCCATCGCCGCATCGGTACCCTGGATGTCACGCCTCCCAGGCTGACCCTCCGGGTGCACGTCAGACGGCAGTAGACGTGTCGCCGCACGCACACGCGGCTGGCTCTGTGTCCGATTTCGATCGATCCGTAGAACGCATCTCGTCATGAGCACACCCGAGGCGCCGCCGCTCCCGTATCCCGTCGATGTCGTGCCGCTCGGCGGGCTGCGCGAGTTCGGCATGAACACCATGGCGATCACGTGCGGCGAGACGACGATCGTGGTGGACGCCGGCGTGATGTTCCCCGACTCGAACCTGCCTGGCGTGGATCTCATCGTCCCCGACCTCGGGTATCTCGAGTCGCTCGGCCACAAGGTCGCCGCGGTGTTCCTGACCCATGGCCACGAGGACCACATCGGCGGCCTGCCCTACCTGATGCCGCACGTGGCCGGACAGGTGCACGGCACCGCGATGACCCTCGCGATGGCCGAACAGCGTCTCGAGCGGCACCAGATCGACGTCAGGGATCGCCTGCGCGTGGTCAAGCCCCGCGAACGTGTGGAGGTGGGGCCCTTCACCGTGGAGCTGCTGCGCGTGACGCACAGCATGCCCGACTGCGTCGCGCTGGCCATCCACACGCCGGCGGGCGTCATCGTCCACACGGGCGACTTCAAGATCGACCAGACGCCGCTCGACGGCGAGGCGACGGACCTGCACCGGCTGGCGGAGCTCGGGCAGGCCGGTGTCCTCGCGCTCTTCGGCGACAGCACCAATGTCGACCGCCCGGGGTTTGCCGGATCGGAGCGTGACGTCACCGACGGCTTCGAGGAGATCTTCACGCGGACGCAGGGCAGGATCGTGGTGGCGATGTTCGCGTCGAGCATCCACCGCATGCAGATTCTCGTGGACCTGGCCGCGCAGTTCGACAGGCGCGTCGCCTTCGTCGGCCGCGGCGTGGTCGAGAACTCGGAGATCGCCCAGCGCCTCGGCTACCTGCGCGTGCCGGCGGGCGTGCAGATTCGCGACAGCGACGTGCGCAACTTCCCGTCGAGCGACGTCGTGTGCATCACCACGGGGTCACAGGGCGAACCGATGGCCGCGCTGTCGCGTATCGCCATCGACGACCATCGTCACGTCAAGCTGGGTGACGACGACGTGGTGGTGTTCTCGGCGAGGGCGATCCCGGGGAACGAACGCGCGATCGGGCGCGTGATGAACCACGTGACGCTGCGCGGCGCCGACGTCGTCTACGAAGGGTTGAAGCACGTCCACGTGTCGGGACACGGCTCGGCCGAAGAACTGAAGCTGATGCTCTCGCTCGTCAGGCCCCGCTACTTCATGCCCATCCACGGCGAGTACCGCCAGCTGGCCCGGCACGCGCGGATCGCGCTCGACGTCACGCGGCCGCGGCCCGAGGTCATCCTCGCCGACGATGGCGACGTCGTCCGCTTCGACGGCCAGACCGGGGGGATCGCCGCGAAGGCCGAAGTCGGCCGCGTGCTCATCGACGGCACGCGCACCGGCGAGGTGGCCGACGAGGTGCTGCGCGATCGCCGCCACCTCGCAGGCGACGGACTGGTCGTGCCGGTGGTGTCGGTCAACGTGACGACGGGCGAGATGGTCGGCGTGCCCGACGTGATCACCCGCGGCTTCGTGCAGGACGAGACCACCGGCGAGCTCCTGAAGGATGCCGGGGCCCTGCTGCGCGCGGCGCTGAGCGAGGCGCCCCTCGAAGAACGGACGGACGTGGGCCTGCTGCGAGAACGAATTCGCCTGGAGCTGCAGCGCGTGCTGCGCCGAAAGGCTGGTGGACGGCGCCCCCTGGTCGTGCCCGTCGTGATGGAGATGTGACGTGTCTGCCTCGGTGATGTCCCGTCGGCTGAGCGAAGTGCTGGGCGTGGCCCTCTTTGCGGCGGCGCTGCTGTGGTTCGTGGCGCTGGCCTCGTACTCGCCGGCCGACCCTGCCTGGTTCTTCTATGCGGGCCCGCCGCGCGAGGTCGAGAACTTCGCCGGTCCCGTCGGCGCGTTCGTGGCGGAGTGCGCGTTCCAGCTGCTCGGGTATGCCTCGTTCCTCGTGCCCGTGGTCCTGCTCGTGGCCGGCTGGCATTACTTCTGGTGCCGCACGCTCTCGGCGGGCGCCACCAAGGCCGTCGGCGCCGCCATGCTGCTGCTGTGCGGCGCGGCGCTGCTCGCGCTCGCGCTGGGCGAGACGCTGCGCGACGGCCGCGCGATCCTCGCAGGCGGCCACGTCGGCGCGCTGCTGGCCGACGCCGCCATCAGCTACCTCAGTCGCACGGGCAGCGCCATCACGATCTTCGCCGTGGGCATCCTGGGCTTCCTGCTGACGACCCAGGTGTCGCTCGGCGAGCTGTTCGCGTCGGCGGCCGAACACGTGCGCCAGCGTGTCCGCGCGCATGCGGCGCGCATCGAGGAGCGCCGCGAGGCCCGGCGGCGCGATGCGCAGCGACGCGAGGTCATCCAGAAGCACCTCGACAAGGGTCTGTCGGAGGAGGAAGTGCAGCGCGTGACCGCGCAGGTGCGCGCCGCAGACGTGCCGCGTCGCGGGCGCGGCGCCGCCGCGGCGGCCGTGGAGGCACCCGCACGCAGCGCCGAGCCCCGGACAGAGGATCCGCCCTCTCGCCGGCGCGAGCGGCCCGCGCCCCGGGCCGCGGGGCCGACCCCGACGCCGGCGCCTCCCGTCACCCGCAAGCCCGTGGCGCGGGTGGCCACTCCCGAGAGCCTGCCGCTGACAGACAGCGAGCCCGAACTGCGCGCGCCTGCGGAGCGCAAGCACGGCGAGTACACGCTGCCTCCGCTCGCCCTCCTCGATCCGCCGCTCGGCGAGCGCAAGATCGACGAGCGCGAGCTCATGGACTCGGCGCGCCATCTCGAGGACAAGTGCCGCGAGTTCTCGGTCGAGGGCAGCGTCGTCCAGATCCTGCCGGGACCCGTCGTCACCACCTACGAGTTCAAGCCCGATGCGGGCGTGAAGTACAGCAAGATCACCGGCCTCTCGGAGGACCTCTCCCTGGCGATGCGTGCCGAGTCGGTGCTCATCGACCGCATCCCCGGCAAGTCGACGGTCGGCATCCAGATTCCGAACCCGAACCGCGAGCAGATCTCGCTCCGCGAGCTGCTCGAGTCGGAGCCCTATCGCCGTTCGACGTCGAAGCTGACCATCGCGCTCGGCAAGACCATCCACGGCGAGCCGTACGTCAGCGATCTCGCGACGATGCCGCACCTGCTGATCGCGGGCTCGACGGGCACGGGCAAGTCGGTGGGCCTCAACGCGATGCTGACGAGCATCCTGTACCGCGCGACGCCTGATGCCGTGCGGTTCATCATGATCGACCCGAAGCGGCTCGAGCTCGGCATGTACGAGCAGATCCCGCACCTGCTCACGCCCGTCGTCGTCGAGCCCAAGCTCGCCGCCAACGCGCTTCGCTGGGCCGTGCGCGAGATGGAAGAGCGCTACAAGACGCTCGCCGCCTTCGGCGTCAGGAACATCGAGCAGTACAACCGCAACCTGAAGCTGGCCATCGACAACGGCGAGGCGCGCACCGACCCGAAGACCGGTGAGCCGATGAAGCCGCTGCCGTTCATCGTCGTCGTGATCGACGAGCTGGCCGACCTGATGATGGTCGCGTCCAATGAGGTGGAGCAGTCGATCTGCCGCCTCGCGCAGATGGCGCGCGCGGTGGGCATCCACCTGATCCTGGCCACGCAGCGGCCGTCGGTGGACGTCATCACCGGCCTCATCAAGGCGAACATGCCCTCGCGCATTTCCTTCCGCGTGTCGTCGAAGGTCGACTCGCGCACGATTCTCGACGCCAACGGCGCCGAGGCGCTGCTCGGCAAGGGCGACATGCTGTTCCTGCCGCCGGCGTCGTCGCGCGTGATGCGCCTGCATGGTGCTTACATTTCTGAACAGGAGAGCGCCCGCCTGGCGAGCTTCCTCCGCAAGCAGGGCACGCCGACCTACGACGCAACGGTGACCGACGAAGAGAAGCCTGCCGAACAGATTGGCGGCTTCGAGAAGGACGACCTGTACGACGAAGCCGCACGCATCGTGGTGCAGAGCGGCCAGGCGTCGATCAGCTATCTCCAGCGCCGCCTGCGGATCGGATTCAGCCGCGCGGCGCGCCTGGTCGACATGATGGAAGGCGAAGGCCTCGTCTCGAGCGGTCAGGGTGGCAAGGCTCGCGAGGTGCTCGTCCCCAAGGACTACTTCGATGAGGTCGATGCGCAATTGCGCTGATCGGCCTGCCCGGCATCAAGGGCAGCCGGAGGCACACTCATGCGACGTGTGACGATTTGGCTTGGACTGTTGCTGGTGCTCCTGCCGGCCGCCGCCACCGTGCCGCTCGAGGCGGCGCAGCGGTCGCGCCAGTCGAGCAGCGCACGCAGCACGTACGAGCGGGCCCTGGCGCGGGAGCGTCAGCTGCGCGGTGCCAATCGCGCAAAGCGCGCGCCGTTGTCGCAGCTGCGCGCCCTGATCAGTGACTACGAAGCCGTGCCGCGCCGCTTTCCGCGGAGCGGGTACGCCGACAACGCGCTGTGGAACGCGGCCAACATCGCGTACGACGCGCACATCCGGTTCGGCGCCCGCGAAGACCTGGAGACGGCCGCCCGGCTGCTGCAGTGGCTCGTGCGCGAGTACCCGTCGAGCTCGCTGACGAAGGACGCGCACGCGCGGCTCCGCCGCATCGGGGCCTCGGCGCCCGCGCTGGTCAAGGAGGCGCCGAAGAAGGTCGCTGCGGCGACGCCGCCCGCGCCGTCCAGACCGGAGGCGCCGCCAGCGCGGCCGCCCGCCGCCGACGAACTCGCCAACGCCAACATCCCGGTCGCCCGCGAGGACGACGAGGCGGCAGCCTCCGGCGCGTCAGCGACCGCAGCCTCCGCGCATGCGCAGCTGGTCAACATCCAGCGGACGGTACTGCCGGAAGTCGTGCGTGTGACGCTCGAGCTCGACACCGAGGTGGCGTACATCGAGGAGCAGCTCACCGGGCCCAGGCGCCTGTTCTTCGATCTCGCGGATACCGCGCCGGCCAACGGGCTGACGGACCGCACGCTGCAGTTCGACGACGGCGACCTCGTGCCCGAGATCCGCCTCGGGGCCCGTCCGGAGGGCGCGACGCGGGTCGTGCTCGAGACCGAGGGCGTCGCGCGCCACAGCCTGTTCACGCTCTACAACCCGTACCGGCTGGTCGTCGACCTGTATCGGGATGCCGAGACGACGCGCCGGCTGACGCAGCGCGGGACGCCTGCGGCAACCGCGGTGACGAGCGTCGCCCGCGCGAATCCCGGGGCGCCCACCGGCGCCGCCACGGCTCCGCCCGACGCGGCGCCCACGACGGCCCTGCCGCCGGATGCCAGGGCGCGCGCTCCCGAACCTGTGGCGACACCCGCCGAGACGGAGACGCCCGACGCGACGCTGCCGAAGCTGCCCTCCGGCCCGAATACAGTGACGCTGCCCGCGCCGGCCGAGTCGAACAGCCGCGGCGACTACTCGCTCGCGAGACAGCTCGGCCTCGGCGTGTCACGGATCGTCATCGACCCGGGCCACGGCGGGCACGACCCCGGATCACTGGGCGCCGGCATCCGCGAGTCGGAGCTCGTGCTCGACGTCGCCCTGCGGCTCGAGAAGCTGCTGAAGGCCGAGAACAACATCGACGTCGTCCTGACCCGGCGCACCGACGCGTTCGTGGACCTCGAAGAGCGGACGCGGATTGCCAACCGGCACAACGCGGACCTGTTCCTGTCGATCCACGCGAACTCGAGCCGCCGGAAGACCGCCCAGGGCGTCGAGACCTACTTCCTGAACTTCGCGACGACGAGCGACGCCGAGGAAGTGGCGGCCCGCGAGAACTCCGCGTCGCGCGGCACGATGCGCGAGCTGCCGGACATCGTGAAGGCCATCACGCTCAACAACAAGATCGACGAGTCGCGTGATCTCGCCGAGACGGTGCAGCGCCACGTCGTGGAGCGGCTGCGGCGCAGCTACAAGGAGCTGCCGGACCGCGGCGTGAAGCAGGCGCCGTTCGTCGTGCTGATCGGGGCATCGATGCCGAGCGTGCTCGCCGAGATCGGCTTCGTCTCGACGCCGGCGGAAGGTCAGCGGTTGAAGACGTCCAAGTACCGCGACGAGATTGCCGAGGCGCTGCGCGATGCGGTGCTGCGGTATCAGCGCTCGCTGAAGTCCGTCGTCACGCAGTCGCAGGAGTAGGGATCAGTCCCTGCCGATCTGCAGGCCGACGTGCTCCTCGCTGTCGGACTCGGGGCCGCCGAAGCCCAGGCGGTGCTTGACGTACACCCGCACCGCCCCGACGAGCCCGCCGACCAGGAGCGACGCGACGATCAGCGCGGCGACGAGCGCTATCGACCCCAGCAGCACGTCGGCGACGCTCGTTTCCGGCGTCACCGGCCCTACCTGCTCGACGGCAATGGAACTGAGCGGTACGTCCTTCGGCAGCGGGCCGACGATGTCCTGTCGCCCCGCGGCGTCGTCGCGCGGCGGCGGAGAAGGCGCCTGCGTGGGTGGCGGCGCGGGCGTCTGGTCCTGACCAGTCATCACATCCAGCGGCTCGCCGACAGGGCGAGCGCGACGAGCGTGCGCACCGCGACGCCTGTCGGCCCCTTCGGCTGCCACGGCTTCGCCTCGTCGGCCCACGCGGTGCCGGCGATGTCGAGGTGCGCCCAGGGCGTGTCGCCCGTGAAGGCCTTGAGGAACAGCGCGGCGCTGATGGCGCCGCCGTAGCGCGTGCCCGCCGCATTCACCATGTCGGCGATGTCGCTCTTGAGGAGCTCGCGGTAGTCTTCGTCCACGGGCATGGGCCACAGCGCGTCGCCGCCGGATCGGCCCGCGTCGGCCACGGCCTCGAGCCAGGCGTCCGGGGCGGCGAACAGGCCGGTCGTGATCCGCCCCAGTGCGACGGCGATGGCACCGGTGAGCGTGGCGACGTCGACGATGTGGGTCGCGCCGGCCTGCTTCGCGTACCACAGGGCATCGGCGAGCACGAGACGTCCCTCGGCGTCGGTGTTGGTGATCTCGACGGTCGTGCCGCCGGCGCCGGTGAGCACGTCGCCGGGCCGGAAGGCGTTGCCGCCGGGCATGTTCTCGACGGACGGCACGATACCGATGACGCGCACCGGCGCGCCGATCCTCGCGAGCGCATGCATCGCGCCGATCACCGCCGCCCCGCCGCACATGTCGTACTTCATGCGGTCCATGCTCTCGGACGGCTTGATGGAGATCCCGCCGGTGTCGAACGTGACCGCCTTGCCCACGAGGGCGAGCACCGGCCCCGACCCAGCCTCCGGCGCCTGGCCCGTGAGGTGAATGAGGCGCGGCGGCTGCCGGCTGCCCTGCGCCACGCCGAGCAGCAGGCCCATTCCGCGATCGCGCAGCGCCGTCTCGTCGAGGACGTCCACCGCGACGGAACTGCCGTCGAACAGCGCCGACGCACGCTCGGCCAGCACGGCAGGCGTCAGGACGTTGGGGGGCTCGTGCGCCAGCGCGCGCGTGACGTTCACGGCCTCGCCGACGGCGCGTCCGCGCTCGACGGCCGCGGCCAGCGTGTCGGCGTGCCCGCCCTCGACGACGATGCCGGCGCTGGTCAGCGGCGCGAGCCGCCGCTCGCCCGTCTTGTACGCGTCGACGTGGAACGCGGCGACGACGAGCCCGTCGGCGACGGCCTCGGCTGTCGCGTCGGGCTCGAAGGGCGCCCTCAGCACGAAGGCGACGCGGCTCCAGCCTCGTGCCCGTGCCGCGAGGGCCCCCGCCGTGGCCAGCCGCCGTGCGCGTTCGGGTCCACTGTCGGCAGGCGACCCGGCGCTGATCAGCAGCACGTGCGCGGCGCGTGCGCCGGCGAGCCGCGTCCAGACCATCTCGAACGGGCGCCCGGCGCTGCCTGCGAGGCGTTCGAGCACCTCGGTGTCAGGGCGCAGGGCCTCCGGCAGCCCGTCCAGCGCCGCCCGGCCGGCGTCCATGGCCACGGGCAGGACGAGAACCTCCGCGTCGACGTCGGCGAGGCGCGCGACCTGCAGCGTGACGTCCGGCGTGCTGAAGAAGGAAGGCGACGGCATGCGGAGGGATTGTATACCGCTGCCCGCATGGCGCCGGGCGGTGCGGCACGATAGGATGGAGGCCCGGGACCGGAATGCAAGGAGCAGGAAGATGCGCGTGCTCGCAATGGGAGTGATGCTGATCGTGACGGCCGCTACCGCTGCCGCCCAGGACGGCGGGGCGTCGCGGGCGTCGGCCAAGGAGGACCGTCCCGACATTCTGCTCCGCGCATCGCCCAACCTCGCCTTTTCACCCGCGAAGGTCTCGCTGCGCGCCGAGCTCAGGGGCGGCGCCGACGACTTCGAGGAGTACTACTGCACCACGATCGAATGGATATGGGGCGACGGCACCACGTCCGAGGCGAGCGTCGATTGCGACCCCTACGAGGCCGGCAAGAGCGAGATCCGCCGCTACTACTCCGGCACGCATACCTACAACGTCGCCGGCAACTACGACGTCCGCTTCCGGATGAAGAAGAACGACAAGGTCGTCGGCGCCGGCCGAACGACCGTACAGGTGCGCCCCGGCATCCGCGACCTCGGTCCCTACGACTGACGGGCATCCGCGGGCTCGCAGCCGCGTCCCGCGCCGCTCTTACGGCTGGTCCAGGGGGATGCGCGCGTCGAACGCCTCTTCGCGGTACACGACGAAGCCGCGCGCGCGGTAGTTGTGCAGGGCCGCCGGGTGATCGAGTGAACAGGTGTGCAGCCACACGCGCTGCGGCGCGGAGCGCCAGGCCTCGTCCACCGCACGCGTCAGAAGGGCCTTACCCAATCCGCGTCCCGTGAACTCCGGCAGCAGCCCGAAGTAGGCGATCTCGGTCTCCTGCGACGTGCGACGCAGCTCGAAGAACCCGGCCGGGACGCCGTCGAGTGACAACAGCCAGATCTCCACACCGGCGGTCGCGAGGTGGTCGCGGATGCGCGCGTCCGACCAGTCGCGCCGTTCCAGCCA
>JBIQIB010000008.1:8524-30598 GCA_044508265.1 Acidobacteriota bacterium | reverse complement strand
GAGGATGTCCTGCCAGAGCGCCGGACTGCTGCCTGCGAGCCGCGTCACGTCGGCGAGGCCCGGTCCCGAAAAGCGCAGGCCGTCCCGCCTGGCCAGGCGGCCCACCGCGGTCATGACGGCGCTGCTCACGAGCTGCGGCATGTGGCTCACGTACGCCATCAGCCGATCGTGCTCGTCGGGCCCCATCAGCGAGGGAAGGCCGCCGATGGCGCAGACGAGCTGCGTCAGCCGCGCGAGCGCGGTGCCGACGCGGACGGCGTGCGAGGCATCCTCGCTGTCGGGCGTGAGGATCCACGGACGCCCGGCAAACAGGTCGGCCCGCGCATGCGTGAAGCCGCTCTGCGCGCTGCCGGCCATCGGGTGGCCGCCGATGAACACACCGGCGAGCGGCGCGCGACGCGCGGCCGCGACGATGTCACGCTTCGTGCTGCCGACGTCGGTGACGACGGCGTGGGGTGCGACGTGACGGGTGATGGCGCCAAGCAGCGCCACGTTCTGTCCGACGGGCGCCCCCAGCACGACGAGGTCGGCCCAGCCGGCGTCGGCGGGCGATGCGGCCAGCGTGAAGCGCTCGCGCAGCGACACGGGCGCCGCCGGGTCGAGCACGCGAATCTCGACCTCCGGCCAGAGGGCGCGCACGGCAAGCGCCAGCGACCCTCCGACGAGCCCGCAGCCGACGACGAGCAGGCGCTCGAACGGCGGCGGATCGCCTACTGTCCCCATCCGCGCCGTGCCACGGGCTCGAGACAGATGCTGCGGCCGATCGCCGGCGCGATGATCCGCAGCTCCGCCATCAGGCGCTCGAACTGCCCGGGGAACAGCGACTGCGCGCCGTCGCTCAACGCGCGGTCGGGGTCGCAGTGCACCTCGATCAGCAGGCCGTCGGCGCCGGCGGCCACCGCGGCACGCGCCATCGGCGCGACCTTGTCGCGCCGTCCGGTGCCGTGGCTGGGATCGACGAACACGGGGAGGTGGCTCAGCTGCTTCACGACCGGGATCGCGGAGATGTCGAGCGTGTTGCGGGTCGCGTTCTCGAAGGTGCGGATCCCCCGCTCGCACAGGATGACGTCCATGTTGCCGCCGGCGAGGACGTACTCCGCCGACAGCAGCCATTCCTCGACGGTCGCGGCGATGCCGCGCTTCAGGAGGACGGGCTTGCGCAGGCGCCCGAGCTCGCGCAGCAGCGTGAAGTTCTGCATGTTGCGCGCGCCCACCTGGAAGATGTCCACATAGCGGTCCATCAGCTCGATCTGGCTCGCGTCCATCACCTCCGACACGAGCTGCAGCGCGTGCGTGTCGGCGGCGTCGCGGAGCATGCGCAGGCCGCCTTCCCCGTGGCCCTGGAAGCTGTAGGGCGAGCTGCGCGGCTTGAAGGCGCCGCCCCGCAGCACCTTCGCGCCGGCACGCTTCACGGCGGCCGCCGTCGTCATCACCTGCTCCGGGCTTTCCGCCGAACACGGGCCCGCCATGACGACGACCTCGTCACCGCCGATGCGCACGGGCCCGACGTTGAGCACGGAGTCGTCGCCCTTGAAGGTCCGGCTGGCCAGCTTGTACGGCTCGGTGATGCGCACCACCTCGTGTACGCCGTCGAGCATCTCGAGCAGCCGCGGGTCACGCTCGGCCGGGCCGCCGACCGCGCCGACGACGGTGCGCAGGGCGCCCGTCGACCGATGCACGTCGAAGCCCATCGACACGAGCTGCGCGACGACGCCCTGGATCTGCTCCTCGCTCGCCCGCTCTTCCATCACCACCACCATGTCGCTTTCTCGCTTTCTCAGTCGCCGTCCAGGCTGCGTTGCCGGCGCTCGTCCTGCGCCTGTTGCACCACGCGTTCCAGGCGGCGCGCCTCGTCGATGATCCGCTCGAAGAGCCGCGTGATGGCGTCGCCATCGAGGGGCCCCGGGTTGATGGCGCGCACGTGCTGGAGCACCGCGCGCTCGCGGTCGGGCTGATAGATCTCCATGTCCATCATGCGCTTGATCTCGCCGATCTCCAGCGCGCACTGCGCGCGCTCGTTGAGCAGCCGCACGAGCTGCTCGTCGAGCGCGTCGATCGCATCGCGCAGCGCGGCGATGCGCGCAGGCTCGCTCATGCCGGCACACCGTCGCGCAGCCAGCGCACGAACTCGCGCACGTGCGTGCCCAGGTCGGGGCTTGCGCCGTGCCGTGACACCTGAGCCATCAGCGCGCTGCCGACCACCGCGCCGTCGGCAAACTGCCCGACTTCCGCGACGTGTTCCGGGCTCGACAGTCCGAAGCCGATGGCGACGGGCAGTGAACCGGCCTGGCGCACCCGCGCCGCGAGCGCCCGCGCGTCGGCGGCCACGCTGGTCTGCACACCTGTGACGCCCAGCCGGGAGATCGCGTAGATGAAGCCCCGCCCCGCTTCGCACGTCCGGCGCATCCGCTCGTCGCTCGTCGTCGGGCTCACGAGGAAGATGGGCGCGAGCCCGTGCGCGCGCAGCACCGCCTGCGCGTCGTCGGATTCCTCGAGCGGGATGTCGAGCAGCAGCACGCCGTCGATGCCCGACTCGGCCGCACGCCGCGCGAACGTCTCGAGGCCCATGCGCACCACGGGGTTGGCGTACGTGAACAGGACGAACGCCGTGTCAACCGTCTGGCGCAGGCCGGCCGCGAGCTGGAGCACGCCCTCGAGCGTCGTGCCCGCGGCGAGGGCCCGTTCCGAGGCCCGCTGTATCTCCGGCCCGTCGGCCAGCGGGTCGGAGAACGGCACCCCGAGTTCGATGATGTCGGCGCCACCGTCCGCGACGGCGCGGATGACCTCGGCCGACCGCGCGAGGTCGGGATCGCCCGCCGTCACGTATGTCACCAGCGCCGGTCGGCCCTCCTCGCGCGCCCGGGCGAACGCCTGTGCAATGCGGTCGTGTGTCATGCCCCTGCTCCGCCGCGCTCCACGAGCGCCTGAATCGACTGTACGTCCTTGTCGCCCCGTCCCGAGAGATTCACCAGCAGCAGGCCGTCCGGGCCGAGCTGCTCGGCGAGTCTGGCAACCGCGGCGACGGCGTGCGCCGACTCGAGCGCCGGCACGATGCCTTCGAGATGTGCCAGCTGTCCGAATGCCTCGAGCGCCTCATCGTCTGTCGCGTAGAGATACTCCGCGCGTCCGCGCGCAAGGAGATCGGCATGCTCCGGGCCCACGGCCGCGTAGTCGAGGCCGGCCGACACGGAGTGCGTGCCCTCGATGTTGCCGGCCGCGTCCTGCAGGACGAAGGTGCGCGTGCCCTGCAGCACGCCCGGCGCGCCGCCGGCGAAGCGCGCCGCATGGCGTCCGCTGACGATGCCCTCGCCGCCGGCCTCGACGCCGACGAGGCGCACCGTCGAATCGGCGACGAAGGCGTCGAAGATGCCCATGGCGTTGCTGCCGCCGCCCACACAGGCCACGACGGCGTCCGGCAGCCGGTCGAACCGGTCGAGGCACTGCCGCCGTGCCTCCTCGCCGATCACCGACTGGAACTCGCGCACCATCAGCGGGTACGGGTGCGGCCCGAGCGCGGAGCCGAGCAGGTAGTACGAGTCGCGCACGTTGGTCACCCAGTCGCGCATCGCCTCGTTGATCGCGTCCTTCAGCGTGCGTGCGCCGGCGTCCACGCCGCGCACCTCGGCGCCGAGCATCCGCATCCGGAAGACGTTGAGCGCCTGGCGCGCCATGTCGTCCACGCCCATGTAGACCACGCACTCGAGGCCGAGCAGCGCGCAGACGGTGGCCGTCGCGACGCCGTGCTGCCCGGCGCCCGTCTCGGCCAGGATCCGCCGCTTGCCCATCCGCCGCGCGAGCAGCGCCTGCCCGAGCGCGTTGTTGATCTTGTGGGCACCCGTATGGGCGAGGTCTTCGCGCTTCAGCAGCACGCGGGTGCCGGCCGCCTCGCTCAGCCGGGCGGCCTCGTAGAGCGGCGTGGGCCGTCCCACGTAGTGGCGCAGCAGCGTGCCCAGTTCGGCGACGAATGCCGGGTCGCGGCGCGCAGCCAGATACGCGTCGGTGAGCTCCTCGATGGGGGCCACCAGCGTCTCGGGCACGAAGCGTCCGCCGAACTCGCCGAAGTAGCCCCGGGCATCGGGATCGCGCCGTCCGAAGACCGGCAGGATGTCGAGGTCGGATGCGATGGTCGTCATGATGGGTCCTCGCGGGACGGCAGCGATGCGCCCTGAGGGGCGTCGGTCTGCCGCACCGCAGCGAAGAAGGCCCGGATTCGGGCGGCGTCCTTGATTCCGGGCGAGCGCTCCACGCCCGACGACACGTCGACGGCCGCCGGACGCACGCGCACGACGGCCTCCGCCACGTTGTCGGCCGTGAGCCCGCCGGCGAGAATCACCGGGCGGCCCCGCGCGACACCGGCGGCAGCGTCCCAGTCGATGATGCGCCCGGTGCCGCCGCGCCGCTCGGGATCGTGCGCGTCGAGCAGCCACGCACGGGCGATGCCGGTCCAGTCGTCGAGGCCGGCGGCCTCGAGCGACGTCGCCTTGACGATCGGCCAGTCGAAGTCGCGCCACTCGGCGGCACGCTCGTCGCCGTGCAGCTGGACGAGGTCGAGTCCGATGGCACCGGCGTCACGTGCGACGTCCGCGGGCGAGGCGTTGACGAAGACGCCAACGGCCTGCACGAACGGCGGCAGCGCACTGACGATCGCCCGGGCCTGCGCCGTCGTGACGGCGCGCGCGCTCCCCGGCCACAGAATCATGCCGATCGCCGCGGCACCCGCCTCGGCCGCCACGATGGCGTCCTCCGGCCTGGTGATGCCGCACACCTTCACGCGCGTCACGCCCTCGCCTCCGCCGTACCGGTATCCGGACGGCCGGACGCGCCGCTCAGCACGCGCGCGAGCGCCGCGCCGGGATCGGCATCGGTCATGAAGCGCTCACCAATCAGGAACGCGTCGAACCCGGCCGCGCGCAGCGACGCGATGTCGTCGCCGGATCGCAGCCCGCTCTCCGCGACGCGGATGCATTCCCGCGGCAGCCGGTCCACGATACGGTACGAGGTCTCGATCGACACGGCCAGCGTCTTGAGGTTCCGGTTGTTGACGCCGATGATGCCGGCACCTGCGTCGACGGCTCGTCCCGCTTCCTCGTCGTCGTGCACCTCGACCAGTGCGGCGAGATCGAGCTCGCGGGCGTACGTCAACAGGTCGCGCAGCATCGCGTCGTCGAGGGCCGCGACGATGAGCAGCACCATGTCGGCGCCGGCGAGCCGCGCCTCGGCGATCTGGTAGCGGTCGACCGTGAAGTCCTTGCGCAGCACCGGAAGCGCCACGCGCGCGCGCACCGCGCGAAGGTGCTCGAGGTCACCGTCGAAGAACGCGGGCTCGGTAAGCACCGAGATGGCGGCCGCACCGGCAGCCTCGTACGCCGCGGCGACGGCGGCCGGGTCGTAGTCGGCGCGGAGCACCCCGCGCGACGGCGACCGCCGCTTGCATTCCGCGATCACGCGGACGCCCGCGGCGCGCAGCGCCTCCATGGCGCGCAGCCGCCCGCCGGCAGGGCCGGCTTCCGCAATCCTCGTCTCGAGGACCTGGAGCGGCGTCTCGTCGCGGGCGACGTCAACGCGCCGGCGCGTGGCGGCGACGATCGTCCCGAGCACCGATGTCGGATCCGCCGGCGTCATGCGCCTGCCTCCTCGCCCACCGTCTGGTGCGACCGCTCGACCAGCCTGTCGAGCACCCCTCTGGCGCGTCCAGCGTCGATGGCCGCCGTCGCGAGCCGGATACCGTCGTCCACGCTCGACGCCGCGCCGGCGATGTAGAGCGCCGCGCCTGCATTGAGCGCGACGATGTCACGCACGGGCCCTGTCTCGCCGCCGAGCACGGCACGCGTCACCTCCGCGTTGTGGGCGGCATCCTCGCCTTCGAGGTCGCGCACGGAGGCCTTCGCCAGCCCGAAGTCTGAAGGGTGCACGAAGAAGGTGCGCAACACGCCGTCGCGGCATTCGGACACCTTCGTGTAGCCGGTCGTCGAAAGCTCGTCCAGCCCGTCGGCGGCGTGGACCACCCACACACGTGTCGACCCGAGCAGGCCGAGCGCGCGCGCGACGAGCTCGGTCAGTTCCGGCCGTGGCACGCCAACGAGTTGCCGGCGGGCGCCTGCCGGGTTGGTGAGCGGGCCGAGGAGGTTGAACGCCGTGCGGACGCCGAGCTCGCGCCTGATCGGCGCGGCGTGCCGCATCGACGGATGGAACGTCGGCGCGAAGAGGAACGCCAGCCCGGGGTCTCGCAGGCAGTCGGCTGCGACCGGAGGCGGCGCCGCGACGTTCACGCCGAGCGCCTCGAAGACGTCCGCGCTGCCGCACCGGCTCGACACCGAGCGATTGCCGTGCTTGGCCACGCGCACACCGCACGCCGCGACGACGACAGCGGCCATCGACGACACGTTCACCGTGCCGGCGCCATCGCCGCCGGTGCCACACGTGTCGAACACCGGCACGTCGTCGTCCACGGGCAGCGGCACCGACGCCGCCCGCATGGCCCGCGCCAGGCCGACCAGCTCCTCCGGGCGCTCGCCCTTGGCTCGCAGGGCCATGAGGAACCCCGCGACGTGAACGGGCGCGGCCTCGCCGCGCATGATCGTCGCCATGGCCTCGGCGGCCTGGTCCACGGTCAACGCTTCGTGACGTTGCAGTTGTTCGAGCAGTGCCGGGAACACGTCAAAGCTCCAGGAAGTTGCGCAGCAGCGCGTGCCCCGGGCCCGTCAGCACCGACTCCGGGTGGAACTGCACGCCGTGCATGGGGAACGTCCGGTGGCGCAGCCCCATCACCACGCCATCGCGCTCGGTGCGCGCCGTGATGACGAGGTCGTCCGGCCACGGATCCGGCGCCACCACCAGGCTGTGGTATCGCCCGGCGGCAAAGCCCTGCTCGAGGCCCGCGAAGACGCCGGTGCCGTCGTGCGTGACCGAGGACGTCTTGCCGTGCATCAGCTGGGGCGCCGAGACGACGCGCCCGCCGAAGGCGTGTCCCATGGCCTGATGCCCGAGGCAGACGCCGAGCATCGGGATCTCCGCGCCGAAGCGGCGGATGACCTCGACCGAGATCCCGGCATCCTCCGGCCGTCCCGGCCCCGGCGAGATCACGATGTGCGTCGGCCGCAGGGCCGCGATCTCGTCCACGCTGATGCGGTCGTTGCGGTGGACGCGGACCTCGGCGCCGAGCTCGCCGAAGTACTGCGCGAGGTTGTAGGTAAACGAATCGTAGTTGTCGAGGAGCAGCAGCATCTGTCGACGTGTCCTTACCTGTTCAGGCGCTCGGCCAGCTGCAGCGCGCCCAGCACCGCCCTCGCCTTGTCGCGGGTTTCCTCGTACTCGGACGCGGGATTCGAGTCGGCGACGATGCCGGCGCCGGCCTGCACGTACGCCACGCCGTCGCGCATCGCGACGGTGCGGATCGCGATGCAGCAATCCAGATTGCCGGCGAAGTCGAGATAGCCGACGGCGCCCGCGTAGACGCCGCGCCGCTGCCCTTCCAGCTCCGCGATGATCTCCATGGCCCGGATCTTCGGGGCGCCCGAGACCGTGCCGGCCGGAAAGCACGACACCAGCGCGTCGAGCCTGTCGGCCTCGTCATCCAGGTCGCCAACCACGCGCGAGACGAGGTGCATGACGTGCGAGTAGCGCTCGAGCGTCATGAACTGCGGCACCTTGACCGTCCCGTATGCGCAGACGCGACCGAGGTCGTTGCGGCCGAGGTCCACGAGCATCACGTGCTCGGCGCGCTCCTTCTCGTCGCGCTTGAGCTCCTCGCCGAGTCGCAGGTCCTCGTCGTGCGTCCGGCCACGGCCGCGCGTGCCGGCAATGGGGTGCGTCTCGGCGTGCCGGCCCTCCACGCGCACGAGCATCTCGGGCGACGAGCCCACGATGGCCAGCCGGCCTACGCGCGTGAAGTACATGTACGGCGACGGGTTCACGTGCCGCAGCGCGCGATAGACGGTGAACGGATCGGCCGAGACGGTGACGTCGAAGCGTTGCGAGAGGACCACCTGGTAGATGTCACCGCGCGCGATGTGCTCCTGCGCCGTGCGCACCGCCGCCTCGAAGTCTTCCCTGCTCGTCTGCGGGCGGACCTCGAGCGCCTCGCCCGCGGTGGACGGCGTCGCTACGGCGGGCGCCACCGGCCGTTCCAGTTCACGCTGGAGGAAGTCGAGCCGGTTCACCGCGAACTGGTACAGCGTCTCGAGATCCTCGTCCGGCGTGATGCGCGCGTTCGCGATCAGCAGGATGCGGTGCTTGACGTGATCGAACGCCAGGATCGTGTCAAACAGCATGAACGCCGCGTCGTCGACGTCGTCGGTCGCGTCGGGATAGCGCTTCCACACCTCCTCGAGCTTCGGCTCGAAGATGGGCGCGGCGTCGTAGCCGACGAAGCCGACGGCGCCGCCGGTGAAGCGCGGCAGGCCCGGCACGAACGGCGACCGGTACTCGGCCATGAGCCGTCGCAGCACTGGCACGAAGGGCTCGTCGAGTTCCTCGACGCGGCCGGCCCGCTCGAGCAGCGAGCGGTTGCCGCGCGCGCGCAGCACGAGGAACGGATCCTTGCCGAGGAACGAATAGCGGGCGACGCGCTCCCCGCCCTCGACGCTCTCGAAGAGGAACGCGTAGTCGGAGTGTTCCGCAACGCGCAGGAAGGCGGACACGGGCGTCAGCAGGTCGGCCAGCAGCTCGCGGCACACGGGCACGAAGGTGCCGCGCCGCGCCAGCTCGGTGAACTCGTCGTAGGTGGTCTGGGTCAATCCTGGCATGCCGCCTCCGCGTGGGGCACGAGATGAGCGGCGTGCCGCGCGACGGCGGCACGCATGATGTCGATGGGCGGCGGACCGCCGTGCCAGATCTCGAACTGCCTGGCCGCCTGTGCGACGAGCATCTCCAGGCCGCCGAGCGTCCCGGCGCCGCGCGCGGCAGCATCGGCGAGCAGCCGTGTCTGCGCGGGGTTGTACACGAGGTCGTAGACGAGCACCCCGTCGAGCGACTCTCCGAGATCCGACGGCGCCAGCGGCGAGCGGTCGACCTCAGGCGCCGTGCCGACGGGCGTCGTGTTGACGAGGACGTCCCAGCTGCCTGCCGGCGGGGGCCAGGCGCCCGCACGCGCGCCGAGCGGCGTCAGCCCGGCCGCCTGCGCGGGCCGCCGCGCATGGACCGTCACCTCCGCGCCGTGCGCCGACAGCCCGGTGACGACGGCGCGCGCCGCACCGCCGGCGCCGAGCACCGCGACGCGGGCGTTGCGGATGTCGCGCCGGGCGCGCAGCGGCGCCAGGAATCCCTCCACGTCCGTGTTGGTGGCCAGCCAGCCGTCCGCCACGCGCGTGAGCGTGTTGGCGGCGCCAATCTGCACGGTGGCTGCGTCCGCGTCCTTCGCACGCGCGAGCGCGTCGTGCTTGAACGGCGCCGTCACGCTGAGCCCCTGCACGTCGAGCGCCTCGGCCGCCTGCAGCAGGTCGTCGATGTCGGCAGCCTCGAAAGGCACGTAGATCGCGTCGAGCCCGCGCGCCGCGAGCGCGGCGTTGTGCAGCACCGGCGACAGCGAGTGGCCGATCGGGCGACCCGCGACGCCGTACACACGCGCGCCGGACGACAGGGCACCGAGCCGGTAGACGTCGCGCAGGCGGTCGGCGGGCACCTGCCCCGGGGCCACGCCCTGTCCGGCGTACGTCCAGCAGGATCCGAAGTGCCCGGGCATCAGCCGCGTTGCGACGCCGACCTCCCCCATCGCGATGAGCACGCGCGGCTGCGTCTCGATGCTCCGCCCCGCCTGGCGCAGTGCGAGGACGTCGGCAAGGCGCGTCGCCGTGACGGCGACCTTGACGACGGCAGGTCGCGCGTCGGCCATGGCCTGCATGGTCGCCGCCAGGTCGCCGGGCGTCGTGGCGAAGTCGTGCATCGACAGCACGGTCCTTGCGCGATCGCGCGACAGGATGTCGGTGAGGAACGGCGACCGGAACTCGACGTCCACGTACCCGACGCCAACGTCGAGCGCCTCGAGCAGCGCTGCGCGCCGGGCGTCCTCGCTCCCCGTCCACGCGCCGCCTTCCCATGCCGCGCGGCAGGTGGCGAGCACCCGCGGCCGCACCTCCTGCGGCACCTCGCGCAGCACGCCGGCCGGAAGCCTGTCGAGGCGCAACTCGACGAGGTCGGCGCGTCCGAGGGCCGCTGCCAGACGCGGCGCCACGTCAGCGGCGGCAACGTCCGCCAGGCTCTCGACGAGCTGCGGCATGCGTGGTGAAGGCGAGGACATCGATGCTCCCGGAGAACACACCCGGACAAAAGAAAAGCCCCTGCGACCGGAGGTCGAAGGGGCATCGGCTACTCGTGCGATCCGTCTGCGCGGCGGTCCGCTCAACGCGGCGCGTCAGCCCCTGCGATGCGGGTAAACCACCACCAGTACGCACCCGCGACGGCGGGACGGCTGGCGTGAACGGTGGCACCGGCAGGAACGACAGCGCTCGAGCGCATGGCCCGAAAAGGCTACCAGAGTCACCACGGACCGTCAATCGTCGTGACGGGCTGGGCGGCCGACGCGCGCGCCGGTGCGTACGCGGCTTGACCCCCTGCAGCCCGCATGACATAACGCTGGGATACACCGTGCTCGATGCCCGCTCACTGCCCCTGCTCGCTCGCCTGAGTCTCGCCGTGCTGCTGGGCGGGGCCCTCACGCTCCCGATCGCCGGCCGGACGGCACACATGCCCGTCTCGGAGGTGCGTCCCGGGATGGTCGGCGAAGGCGTGACGCGGCTCGAGGGCGGCACACGCGTCAGCTTCAAGGCGCACGTGCTCGGTGTCCTCGACAACGTAATCGGTCCCAGACGGCAGGTCGTGCTGGCACGCCTCGAAGGAGCGAATCTCGAGTACACCGGCGTCATCGCCGGCATGAGTGGCAGCCCCGTGTACGTGGACGGACGCCTGCTCGGCGCCGTCGCCTACAGCATGGGCCAGTTCTCCAAGGAGCCCATCGCGGGCATCACGCCCATCGGCGAGATGCTCGACGCCACCGCCGCAGAAGCCGCGCCGCAGGCCCGCGCCGTGGCGGCGCCGCCGTTCGACCTGGGCCTCGACGCCGAGTCCCTGGTCGCGGACTGGCGCCGCACGCTGGCGACGTCACAGGTACTGCACGCCCGGCCGCGCACGGCGCTCGACGGCCTCGATCAGGCGGCGGGACACACCCTCAGCCTCGTGCCGATTGCGACGCCGCTGACGCTGGGGGGCTTCACGCGCGCGACGACGGCGCTCGTCGGCGACCTGCTCGGACCTGCCGGCTTCGTGCCCGTTACCGGCGCGGCGCGGTCTCTCGCCGTGGCGGACTCGACGGCACCTGACGACGCGCCGGCGCCCCTCGCACCGGGCGATGCCGTCGGGGTGAGCCTCGTGGGCGGCGACCTGTCGCTCGGCGCCACGGGAACGGTGACCTACGTGGACGGTTCGCGTGTCGTCGCCTTCGGCCATCCGTTCTTCAGCCTCGGTCCCACGCGACTGCCCATGACGCACGCCTCGGTCGTGACGGTGGTGCCGAGCCTGCTCAACTCGATCAAGCTCGCCGCGATGGGACCGGTCATCGGCACCGTGGAACAGGACCGCGCGACGGCGATCGGCGGCACGCTGGGACCCGCGCCGCGCACGGTGCCGCTGCGCATCACGCTCGCCACCGCCGGCCAGCCCGCGCGGACGTTCTCGCTGTCGGTGGCCGAAGACCAGCTCTTTACGCCGCTGCTGGTCTACGTGTCGGCCGCGAACGTGCTGCAGTCGTATCAGCGAGGCCTGGGCGCCGCGACCATCCGCGTGGACGGCGCGGCGCGCATCAACAGCGCCACGCTCGCGTTCGACGACGTGTACACGGGCGACAACGCGCTCATCAACGCGGCCTCGTCGCTGGCCGCGCCGCTCAGCGCGGTGCTCCGCAGCGATCTCGGGCCCGCGACGATCGACGGCATCGACGTCACCTTCACCACACGCGAACAGGCGCGCACGAGCCGCCTCGGACACGTCTGGCTGAGCGATCCGCGCCCGCGCGCGGGTTCGTCCGTGACGCTGCACGTCGAGTCGCGCACCTACGACGGCGGCCCGACGACGCGCACGCTGACCGTGCCGGTGCCGTCGCACGCGGCAGGGACGCCGCTGCAGCTGCAGGTCATCGACGGCGGCACGCTGGCGCAGCAGGAAGGCCGTCGGCGCACGATCGAGCAGGCGCGCTCGATCGAGGAACTCGTCGGCCTGCTCAACGGATCGCGCCGCGGCGACCGCTGGTACGTCCGCCTGGTGCGCACGGCCCGCGGCACCGTCGTCGGGGGCCGCGACATGCCGGCGCTGCCCGGCACGGTGCTGACGGTGCTCGACGGCGCGCCCTCGGGTCCCTCGCTCGACGTGGACGTCCTCGGCGAATGGGAACTGCCCGCGGAGGCCGTCGCCATCGGTCAGCGAACCCTGACCTTCACGCCTCCCGTTGCGTAACCTTCACATGACTCGTTCTGCCCGGCTGTGCGTCGGGGCGGCTGCCGCCCTCGCCTTCGTCCTCCCACTCACCGCGGCGTCGCCCGCTCGCTGGGAGGTGTCTTCATCCTCCGACTGGCTGGAGGGACGCGGCGAGCAGGTGGCCGTCGACCGCGAAGGCCGCATCACCCTCGGCCCCACGTTGACCGTCGTCCACGAAGACGATGCGCCGTCGCTCTGGGAGGTCGTCGTCGATCCGGAGGGCCGCGCCTATGCGGGCACCGGCAACGACGGCCGCGTGGTGGTGTTCGAGGGCGCGCGCAGCCGCACGCTGTTTGACAGCGACGAACTGCAGATCCACGCGCTCGCGTGGCATGACGGGGCGCTGCTTGCCGGCTCGTCACCTGACGGCCGCGTGTATCGCGTGACGGCGGACGGCAGCGCGAGCACGTTCTTCGATCCGGAGGACGGCTACATCTGGGCGCTTGCCGCCGGCCCGGGCGACGACGTGTACGTCGCGACGGGCAACAAGGCACGCGTGTACAGGGTGGAGGCGGACGGGACGAACCCGCGGGTCGTCTTCGAATCGTCCGCCGCCAACATCACCGCCGTGGCGGTGATGGACGACCACCTGCTCGTGGGCACCGACAACCCCGGGCGGCTCTATCGTGTCCCGCTCGAGGGCGGCCGGGCGTTCGCGCTGATGGACGGTCCGCATACGCAGGTGCAGGCGATCCGTCCGGCGCCGGGCGGCGGCGCGTTCGTGCTGGCCGTGAGCCCCACGGCGTCCTCGTCCCCGACCGCGACTCCCCCACCCTCGTCCTCGTCACCCCCGACGCCCGTCGTCACGACCGAGGTGACCGTCGTGGCCGTGGGCGACGCCGGTGGATCGAGCAGCGCGGGGTCGTCATCGGGCAGCGCCTCGTCCGCGTCCACGCGTGGCGCGCGCGGCAGAGGCGCGGTGTACAGGCTTGGCGCCGACGGCCTGATGGAGACGTACTGGGACGTCCCGGGCGAACTGCCCTTCGACATTGCCCTGGCCGCGGACGGCGGTCTCCTGCTCGCGGGAGAGGACGGCGCGATCTATCGGCTCGACGGCGACCCGGTGCGGGCGAGCCGGCTCGGTCAGACCGCCTCGCAGCAGGTCACGAGCCTCGCCCGCCGCGGCGACGGCGTGGTGATCGCCGGAGCGAATCCCGCGAAGCTCTACACGATGAGCGGTGAATCGGCGCAGTCGGGCACGTACACCTCCACCGTGCGCGACGCGACGACCGGCGCGACCTGGGGGCTGCTCCAGTGGGAAGGATCGGCGGACGCACCAGCGCGCGTCACCTTCGAGACGCGCAGCGGCAACACGGGCACGCCTGACGAGACGTGGGCCGAGTGGAGCGCTCTGCGAGACGAGGCAGGCGTCCTCCGCGTCGCCAGCCCGGCAGCCCGCTACCTGCAGTGGCGCGTCACGCTCACCGCCGGCAGACGGGCGACGGCACCCGTGGTCGACGCGGTCACCGTGACGTACCTCGGCGTCAACAGACGGCCGCGGGTCTCGAGCGTCACCGTGCACCCGCCGGGCCTCGTCTTCCAGCAGCCGTTCGGCACGCAGGAGCCGCCGGAGCTGGCCGGCTATCAGTCGACGACGCCGGCGCCCGCGCGCGACCGCGCACTTGCGGCCGCCTCGAGCGGCTCGAGCAGCGCGTCGGTGGGACGCCGCCTGTACCAGAAGGGCTTCCAGACGCTGCAGTGGGACGCGCAGGATCCCGACAACGACGACCTGCGGTATCGGGTGTTCCTCCGCCCCGTCGGGGGGGAAGCGTGGCAGGAGCTCGCGCGCGATATCGTGGAGACCGTCTACACGTGGGACACGACGCGGCAGGCCGACGGCCGCTACTTCGTACGCGTCGTCGCCACGGACGTCCGCGCGAACCCGTCGGCACAGGCACTCGAGGGCGAGCGGGAGCAGGGGCCGCTCACCATCGACAACACGCCGCCCACGATCGAGGTGCTCCGTGAGACGTCGGCGGAGTCTCCGACGATTCGCCTGAGGGTGCGGGACGCGCACTCGCCGCTGTCGCGGGTGGACGTCCTCGAGGCCGATGGCAGCTGGATGCCGCTGTTCCCGGTGGACGGCCTGCTCGACGGCCACGTGGAGGAGTTCGAGATCGAGCGCGCGTCGCTCGAGGCCAACGCCGTCGTACGTGCCGCCGACGCGCTGGCCAACATCGCGACGCTGGCCGTGCCCCTGGCCGCGCCGGCCACGGGACGCTGACAGGAGCGTCCGTCTGCGGCGCGTCTAGCCGTGGACGTCGGCGACCGGCAGCTGCCGCTGCGACTGCGGCTTCATCACGTCGACTGGCGTAATCGGCCGCACCGTCGTGTGGCTCACGACCCAGACCAGGCTCACCGCCACGGGAACACCCCGCCGGCTCGCCGGCCAGAACCGCGCCGACTCTTCGAGGCTCTCGACGAACCCGGCGTAGGTCTCGTCGCCGAGCACGCGCGCCTCGGCGATGCGGCCGTCGCGCGTGACGACGGCGGCCACGGCCACGTCCGAGTCGGTGTCGAGGCCGCTCGGCAGCGCGGAGGCGAGCATCACGGAGGTGATGCCCTCGGGGCTGACGCGCGGCACCTCGAGGCCGGGCCGCAGCACCATCGGGTCGAGTTCCGTGCCGGACACCGCCATGGCCGACACGATGCCGCGCAGCGAGTCGGCGCGCTCGGCACGCGGCGCAAGCAGCACGAGCGCCGCGGCGAGCGACGCGCACACGATCACCGCCCCTGTCGCGCACAGCCCGGCGTAGACCAGGTGCATGTCGTCGAACGCCCGGCTCAGACGCGCGGGCCACGACTCGCGCTCCTCGGCCGTGACGCGGCTCACCACCGCGTCGGCAAGCCCGGCCACTTCGACGGCACGGGCCGGCACCCGTTCACGCAGCAGCGCCCCGAGATCCTCGAGCGCCGCCAGTTCGTCCGCGCACGCGCCGCATTCGCTCACGTGCTGGCGCACTGCCACGTCGACCTGAGCATCGAGCTCGCCGTCCAGGTAGGCCGACAACTGCTCCCGGACCGTCGCGCAGTGCGGAGTCATGACGCGAGAAGCTCCTGGCGCAGCAATTGGCGCGCCCGGGCGAGCCGCGACTTCACGGTGCCCACGGCCACTCCCAGCGAGTAGCCGATCTCCTCGTAGCTGAGCCCCTCGATCTCGCGGAGGACGAGAGCCGTGCGCTGATCGAACGGCAGACGCCGCAGGGCGTCCCAGACCCGGTCGGCCTGTTCCTTCTGGCGCAGCAGCCGCTCCGGCGCGTACGCGTCGAGCGGCGACGCCAGGTCGCCATGGGTGCTGACGTGAGCCTCGAGCGAGACCTGCGACGCCCGGTGCCGCCGCCGCCACCATCGCTGACGGTTCGACGCCTGATTGCAGACGATCCTGTAGATCCAGGTGCGGAGCGTCGACTGTCCCCGGAACCGATCGAGCGTCCTGAAGACGTTCAGGAACACCTCCTGCGAGAGGTCGAGCGCCTCGTCGCGATCGCCCAGCAGGTTCCAGGCCAGCTGCACCACCATGCGCTGGTGCTCCTCGACGAGCGCCGTACACGCCTCCTCGTCGCCCTCGAGACATCGGGCCACCAGTGCCGCTTCGTGGTCTGACGCGCTGGCCCAGTCGAGCGTGACGGGCTTCATGACGAGATCCTCGGCCACCAGGCAATCACCTCTGTAGAGTACCGATACCTGTTTGGACACCACAAGCGCCGAGTTGTTCCCGAACGCCGTCACGAGGGCCGGGCGTCGCCCTGCTCCAGCCCCAGGCGACGTACGAGCTTCGACAGCCCCTGCCGCGAGACGCCAAGCTGCCGCGCCGCGACGGTCCGCCGCCCGCCCGCCCGCGTCAGCGCGTCTCGCACGAGCGCCGTTTCGAACACCCGCCGGGCATCGTCGAGCGGCAACAGACCGCTCGAGGCCGTGGCGGACGAGTCGGCGTCGCCGGCTGCGATGCCTCTGGCGGCCCGCGACCGGGCCGTCTCACCCAGCGCGTGCGCCCACCCGTCGAGCGCCGACACCGGCACGACGCCGCGCCGCGGCGCCTCCACGGCGAGACCTGCCAGCACGTTCTGCAGCTCGCGCACGTTCCCCGGCCAGCTGTGCGCCTGCAGACGCTCGACGACGGCCGGGTGCAGCCGTGCGCCGGTACCCACCCGCCGTGCGCAGTCGCTCCAGAGATGGGTCACGAGCGAGGGGATGTCGTCGCGCCGCTCGCGCAGCGGCGGAATCCGCACGCACAGCACGGCGAGCCGGTAGTACAGGTCACGGCGAAAGCGCCCGGCGGAGACCGCCTCCTCGAGGTCCACGTTCGTCGCGGCAATCACCCGGACGTCCACGCGCCGGCTGCCCACCTCGCCCAGCCGGCGCACCTCGCCGTCCTGCAGGACGCGCAGCAGCTTGGCCTGTGCGCGCGCGCTGAGGTCGCCGACCTCGTCGAGGAAGAGCGTGCCGCCATCCGCCTCCTCGAAGACGCCGGCGCGATCGCCCACGGCCCCGGTGAACGCTCCGCGCACGTGCCCGAACAGCTCCGCCTCGAGGAGGTCGTCCGGCAGCGCGGCGGCGTTGACCGTCACGAACCGCCGGTGCCGGCGAGGCCCGGCCGCATGGACGCCGCGCGCGGCAAGCTCCTTCCCCACGCCGCTCTCGCCGAGCAGCAGCACCGAGAACGGGGATCGCGCGGCGCGTTCCAGCTGGCGGCGCACGGCAGCCATCGCCACGCTCTCGCCCACCATCGCCGGTGCCCCGGCCGTTGCCGCCGCGGCGGCCAGCGCCGACGGCGCGCAGAGCGCGAGCCGCGCGGCGCCGAGCCGGGCGCACGTCGCGAGGAGGTCTGTCGCGTCGGCGGGCACAGGCGTGGCGGCGGGCCAGACCGCCCACAGCGTGCCCCTCGTGCCGCCGACGTCGGTGGCAGTCGCGGCGGCCACGATCCACCCGTCCACCATCAGACGCGGCGCGCCGACGCCGCTCGCCACGCTCTCGAGCCAGCGCGCAGGCGGCGCTTCCGCCGATCCGACGCGTACGACAGCGGTGCCGTCACACCGGGACGCGCCGCTCCCCACGCTGCGCACGCGCTGCCGCACCTCGGCGCAGAGCACGTCGAGCGCGCGGACAGGGTCGGGCTCGAGGTCCATCCGCTCCAGCACGTCCAGGACATCGGTGTCTCGCATCGGTCGGCTCTCCCCTGCAGACGACGCCCTGTTCCCGGACGCCTGGTCGAGCAGCATCACCAGGCGGCCGGCCTGCTGCTCGAACGTGTGAACCGCCCGCAGCGCCGCGGGCCCGAGATCCGCGCGCCGCGCCCGCAGCGCCACCGGCCCCCACCACGACGGCGGCCTGCGCCGAAGGAATGCCGTCATGGCCGGCGCGCATGGCGTGACGCCTGCGCGGCGGAGCATCCGCGCCGCCGTTCGCCACGGCAGGCACAAAGCACCGCCGGTTGGCGAGAAGGCTGCAGGCACTGGCGTGGGCATCAACAGCGCCGCCGCCGGCGTCGACCGCGGCACGTCCATCCGGAGGGCCGTCCACCCGGCAGCGCTCCTCACGACCCAGGCGTCGAGCGCGTCGCGATGACTGTCGTCCCAGCGCGCGGCGGTGTCATCGTCCACGAGCCAGGCACGCAGGCGTACGGGACATCCCAGCGCAGCGTCCACCCAGCAGCCGTCATGACGGAACGCGCGGCCGCCCAGCAGCTCGTCGCACCACGGCTCATCGTCGAGCGCCACTCGCACGTGCCGTCCACGTGCAAGATGACGGCCGTCGTCTTCATCGACCGGGCGCGCCGCGGATGCCTGCAATCAGCGCCCGTGCGCACGCGCGCGTCATCGCGGACGCATCTTTCTGCACGCCTCGCGCTGACTTCGGGTGCAGTTCCTCCGATCAGGGCGGCGGCACGTACCGTCTGGGCCGTGTAGAATTTCGAGGTCATGCTGCGATTCCTCACCGCCGGCGAGTCACACGGGCAGGCCCTGATCTCGCTCGTCGAAGGCCTCCCGGCCGGCCTGCCCATCGACGAGGCGTCGCTCGCGCGCGACCTGCGGCGGCGTCAGCTTGGCTACGGCCGCGGACGCCGCATGACCATCGAGTCGGACACGGCCGAGATCCTCAGCGGCGTGCGCAAGGGCCAGACGATCGGCGGCCCCGTCGCGATGATGATCCGCAATCGCGACTGGAAGAACTGGCAGCAGACGATGCACGTGGAGGCGACGACGCCGGAGGGCGCCACGGGTGCACGCCGTGCGCCCGTTACGCGGCCGCGGCCCGGACACGCCGATCTGGCCGGCATCGTGAAGTACGACCGCGACGACATCCGCGACGTGCTCGAACGCGCCAGCGCGCGCGAGACGGCCGCCCGTGTCGCCGCCGGCAACCTGGCGCGGCAGCTGCTCGCGCAGTTCGACGTCGCCATCGTCAGCCACGTCTTCACGCTGGGGTCGGTGACGCTCGGCGACCCGCTCACCGTCCCGTTCGAACGGATCGCCGCCATTCCGGACGATGCGCCGCTGCACTGCGCAGACGACGAGGCACAGCAGGCAATGATCGCGGCCATCGACGAGGCGCGCACCGCCGGCGACACGCTTGGCGGCGCATTCGAGGTGGTCGTCCGCGGCCTGCCCGCCGGCCTGGGCTCGTACGTGCAGTGGGATCGCAAGCTCGATGGCCGCCTCGGCCAGGCGCTGATGTCGATTCCGGCCATCAAGGCCGTGGGCATCGGCAAGGGGCCCGGCGTCGCCAGCGTGCCCGGATCGCAGGTGCACGACGAGATCGTCCTGCCGGATGCCGGGACGGCGCCGCGCGACGTCGGTGTCGCGCGGCCCACCAACAATGCCGGAGGGCTCGAAGGCGGCGTGACCAACGGCGAAGACCTCCGCATCAGCGGCTACATGAAGCCGATCTCGACGCTCATGCGCCCGCTGCGTTCCGTAGACCTGACGTCGATGGAGGAATCGGCCGCCGCCATCGAGCGCAGCGACGTGTGCGCCGTCCCGGCGGCAGCGGTGGTGGCCGAGGCGATGGTGGCGCTGGTGCTGGCCGACGCGTTCCTCGAGCGCTTCGGCGCCGACGCCCTGAGTGACATCAAGGCCCACGTCGAGCACGTACGCGGGCGGGTCCGAGGCCGGTTCGCTCCGGCCGCCGCAAGGACCTGAGGCCCCGCGAGGCTGGGCCATGCGTCGTCCGATCCTGCGCTACGGCGAGCCCGTACTGCACACACCTGCCGGTCCCGTCGCCGGAATCACGCCGGAGGTGGACCAGCTGATCGACGACATGATCGAGACGATGCATGCCGCACCCGGCATCGGGCTGGCGGCGCCGCAGGTGGGCGAGCCGCTGCGCGTGTGCGTGATCGATCTCTCGGTGGGCAAGCGTCCGTCCGACCTGCTGGTGCTGGTCAACCCCGTGGTCGTCGAACTGGAGGGCATGCAACTGTACGAGGAAGGCTGCCTCAGCGTCCCGGGGATCGAAGCGTCGGTCGTCCGGCCCGCGCGGCTCGTCGTCGAGGCGATGGACCGCGAGGGACAGCTGCGCCGGGTGGCCGGCGAGGGCCTCATGGCGCGGGCGCTGCAGCACGAGCTCGATCACCTCGACGGACGGCTCTTCGTGGACCGGCTCCGCCCCGTCTACCGCAAGGCGATCGCCCACAGGATCGCGCGCCTGCGCCGATCGGGCCGCTGGTGATGCGCATCGCGTTCTTCGGCACGCCGGACTTTGCCGCGCAATCGCTCGCCGCGCTGCTCGCGAGCCGTCACGACGTCGTCGTGGTGGTGACGCAGCCGGACCGACCGCGCGGACGCGGCCAGCGCGTGACCGCCTCGCCGGTGAAGGCCCTGGCCGAGGCGTATGGCGTGCCCGTGCACCAGCCCACCCGCCTGCGCGACGAGCAGTGGCTCGACGAGTTGCGTGCGTTCGACCTGGACCTCGGCGTCGTGGCCGCGTACGGCCGCCTGCTGCCCGACGCCCTGCTGGCCATCCCGCGGCTGGGGATGATCAACGTCCACGCGTCGCTGCTGCCGCGGTACCGCGGCGCGTCGCCCATCCACCAGGCAGTGATCGCCGGCGACACGGAAACCGGCGTGACGATCATGCGCGTGGTGTCGGAGCTCGACGCCGGCCCCATGCTCGCGCGGGTCCAGACCCCCATCGGCATCGACGAGACCACCGGCGACGTCGAAGCCAGGCTGGCGCGGCTCGGCGCGGAGCTGCTCGTCTCGGTCGTGGATCGGCTGGCGGACGGGCCCGTGGACGAAGAGCCCCAGGACGATGCGGCAGCGACCTTTGCGCCGCGTCTCGAAAAGCGGATCGGCCTCGTGGACTGGTCGCGGCCTGCAGCCGAGATCCACAACCTGGTGCGCGGGCTCCAGCCGTGGCCCGGCGCGTGGACGTATCTTCGGGGCCAGCGCATCGCGCTTAGGCAGACGCGCCTGCGGGACGCCGTTCGCGATGGCGTTGCCGAGCACGTCGGCCATTCACACACCCCGCCCCCGCCGCCAACACCTCCCACGACTGACGCCGGCAGCCCGGGAACGCTCGTGGTCGAGGACCGCGACACGCTCGGGGTGCTCTGCGGCGACGGCCGCATCCTCGACATCGTCGCCCTGCAACCCGAGGGGCGGCGCGTGATGACGGCGCGCGAGTTCCTCGCGGGCCGCCCCGTCGACGCCGGCGCCGCCTTCGACGCCGGGCCGCCATGATCAGCGCGCCGCGCCGCGCCGCCTATGAGGTGACGCTGCGCGTGGACACCGGCAGGAGCGATCTGGCGCGTGCGCTCGCCGACCTGCGCGACGTGCTCGAGAGCGCGCGCGACAAAGCGCTGGCCACCGACATCGCCACCGGCACGCAGCGCTGGCGCGGGCAGCTCGACTACCTCCTGGCTGCCGCGAGCGGACGCCGTCTGACGCGCCTCGATCCCGAAGTGCTGGCCATCCTGCGAATGTCGGCGTACCAGCTCCGGCACCTCACGCGCGTGCCGCCCTCCGCCGTCGTCAACGACGCCGTCGCGCTGACGAAGGAAGTCCGCAAGCGCAGCGCCGCAGGGCTGGTGAACGCCGTCCTCCGGAGGGTGTCCACGGCCCCGGCCGACCTGCCGCGGCCACCATCGGCCGACCCGGCCTCGCCCGAGTGGCGCAGCCAGGCCATCGAGTTCCTCAGCATCACGCATTCGCATCCGGCGTGGCTCGTCGAACGCTGGCTCGACCGTTACGGCTGGGACGCCGCGCTCGCGTGGGTGAGCTACAACAACACCACGCCGTCGATGACGCTGTGGCCGGCGCCCGCACGCGCCGGTTCGCCCGACGCGGGCTCGGACACGTCAGCGCCGTGGCCTCCGCATAGCGAGACCACGTGGGTGCCTGGAGGACGAGTCCTCGACGCGGCAGCCGACGGCATGGCGCTGCGGCGCGACGGGATCGCGTTCGCACAGGACGAAGCCTCCGCCGTAGTGGGTGCCGTGACGGCCGCGGCGTTCGCGTCCGCCGCGACGTCGCCAGTGCTCGACGCCTGTGCCGCGCCCGGCGGCAAGACGCTGGCGCTCGACGGCTCGCTGCCCCCGGCGACCAGGCTGCTCGCGGCGGACGTACGAGACGCTCGTGTGCAGACGCTGCGCGGGATGCTCGAGCGGTACGG
>JBIQIB010000008.1:4057-8424 GCA_044508265.1 Acidobacteriota bacterium | reverse complement strand
CGGACGTACGAGACGCTCGTGTGCAGACGCTGCGCGGGATGCTCGAGCGGTACGGCAGACGCGCTGTCCCCGTGCTGCGGGCCGACGCCGAGGCCCTGCCGTTTGCCGGCTCGCTCGGCGCCGTGCTGCTCGACGCGCCGTGCTCGGGCCTGGGCACGCTGCGGCGTGACCCCGACGTCCGCTGGCGCCGCGGTCCCGGGGACCTGGTCCAGTTTGCTGCTCGTCAGCACGCGATGCTGCTCGAGGCGATGCGCGCCGTCGGCCCCGGCGGACTCGTGGCGTATGCGACGTGCAGCAGTGAACCCGAGGAGAACGAGGCGCTCGTCACCGACGTCGCCGAGGCCACGGGCTGGCGCGTGCTGCCCGCCTCGACGCTCCCGCTGCCGGGACGCGTGGCCGAGCTCGTCGCCCCTGACGGCTGGGTGCGCACCCTCCCGCACCGCCACCACCTCGACGCGTTCTTCGTCGCGATCCTGGGGTCAGGTCTCGAAATGAACGCGTCCGGGGTCAGGTCTCGCCTCTCGACGCGTGCAGAAACTGCCACAGTCCCTTCTCGGCAGGACGGGTAGAATCGTCCCGTGGCCACCGCTCCCCCCACCGTCACACGTCGTGTCTGGACGGCAGGCAAGTTCGTGGCCCTGCTGGTCCTGCTGGGGCTAACCTACGTCGTCTCGTTCGGCATGGCCATGCGGCTCGCCCTCCGCACGCGCGACGTCCGTGTGCCCGACCTCCAGGGTCGCACCGTCAACCAGGCCAGCCTGGCGCTCACTGAGCTCGGCCTGCCCTTGAAGGTCGAGGACGCCGCCCGCCCGGACCCGAGCGTTCCCGCCGGGCTGATCCTGGCGCAGGAGCCGGCCGCCGGCAGCACCGCACGCCGCCCGCGCAGCGTCCGCGTGTGGCTGAGCAGCGGCGCCACCGCGAGCCGCGTGCCGGCCGTCGTCGGCCTCACCGAACGCACCGCGACCTTGCGACTCCAGAGCGACGGCATCGCCATCGGCGAGCGCGCCGTCGTCCGATCGTCCAGCTTTCCCGCCGGCACCGTCGTCGCCCAGACGCCGCCGCCCGGCGAGACCGCGGATGCCGTGGCCATCCTGGTGAACCAGGGCGAACGCGGACGGACGTACGTCATGCCCGACCTCATCGGCGTCAACGCGGGCCAGGCCGCCGCCCTGCTCCGCGAGCGCGGCTTCCGCGTCGCGCTGACGGCCGAACAGCCCTACCCCGGCGTTCCCCCCGGCTTCGTGCTCCGCCAGGCGCCACTCGGCGGCTTCCAGATCACCCCCGGGGACGCCATCTCGCTGGAGGTCAGCCGATGAGCGTCATCGTCGCTCCGTCGATTCTCAGTGCCGACTTCGCCGCGCTCGGCGACGCCGTCCGCCGCGTCGAGCGGGCCGGCGCGGCATGGGTCCACGTGGACGTCATGGACGGCCGCTTCGTGCCGAACATCTCCATCGGCGTTCCCGTCGTCGCGTCGCTCAAGAAGGTGGCGACGGTGCCGCTCGACGTGCACCTGATGATCGTCGAGCCCGAGCGCTATCTGGACGCGTTTGCCGAGGCCGGCGCCAGCGCCCTCACCGTGCACGCCGAGGCCACGCCGCACCTGCAGCGATGCGTGGCGCGCATCCGCGAGCTCGGCCTGCGGCCTGGCGTCGCGATCAACCCCGCCACGCCGGTCTCGCTCCTCGAGGACATCGCGCCCGAACTCGGGCTGGTGCTCGTCATGTCGGTAAACCCGGGCTTCGGCGGCCAGGCGTACCTGCCCGGATCCACCGCCAAGATCCGGCGCGTGCGCGACCTGCTGGCGCAGACCGGCAGCGACGCGCTCATCGAGGTGGATGGCGGCATCGGCCTCGACAACGCCGCCGAGGCGGTCGAGGCCGGCGCGGACGTGCTCGTCGCCGGCTCGTCGATCTTCGGCGAGGCGGATCCGGCGGCCGCCGTACGCGCGCTGCTGGCCGAAGCCGCTGACGGACACTCCCGTCGAGAGCGGGCACACACGTGACCACGCCCGTCGTGCAGGGCGCCACGAGGCTGCGGGTGCGCTATGCGGAAACCGACCAGATGGGCGTGGTGTACCACGCCAACTACTTCGTCTGGTTCGAGATGGGACGTGTCGAGCTGCTGCGCGCGCTCGGCCACCCCTATCGTGCGCTGGAGGACAGCGGATGGCAGCTGCCCGTCATCCGGGCAGAGTGTCAGTATCGGCGCCCGGCGCGGTACGATGACGAGTTGGAGGTACGCACGACCGGGCTGCTGATCTCGCCCGTGCGCGTGGCGTTCACCTACGAGCTCGTCCGGCTGGTTGACGGAGACGTGCTGGCAACGGCGAGGACCGAGCACGTGCCGCTCAACCGCGCCGGGCGTCCGTGCCGTCTGCCCGGCCCGCTCAGAGAGGCGTTGACGACATGAAAGCACTGGTCACCGGAGCCGCGGGGTTCATCGGGTCTACGCTCGTCGAGCGGCTGCTTGCCGAAGGCGCCGACGTGGTGGGGCTCGACAGCTTCACCGACTACTACGCCCGCGAGCGCAAGGAGGCCAACCTGACGGCCGCGCGGCAGCACGCGAAGTTCTCGTTCGTCGAGGGGTCGCTGCAGGACACCGACCTCGACGCGCTGCTCGACGGCGTCACGCACGTCTTCCACCTGGCCGGCCAGCCCGGCGTGCGCAAGAGCTGGGGGCGTGACTTCGACGTCTATCTGGTGAACAACGTCGCGGCGACCCAGCGGCTGCTCGAACGCTGCGCAGGCCGAACGCTCGAGCGGTTCGTCTATGCCTCGACCTCGTCGGTATACGGCGACGCCGCCGCCATCCCCATGCGGGAGGACGCCCGGCCGCAGCCGATCTCGCCGTACGGGGTGACGAAGCTGGCGGCCGAGCACCTCGGCTTCCTGTACCAGGTCAGCTCCGGCGTCCCCGTCGTCGCGATGCGCTACTTCACGGTGTACGGGCCGCGGCAGCGCCCCGACATGGGGTTCCACCGGTTTCTCTCGGCCGCGCTCGACGGACGGCCGGTGCCGCGGTTCGGCGACGGCGAGCAGACGCGCGACTTCACGTTCGTGTCCGACATCGTCGACGCCACGTATCGCGCCGGGCTGCAGGGCGTCGTCGGTGAGATCTACAACGTCGGTGGCGGATCACGGGTCTCGGTCAACGAGGTGTTCGCGATGATCGAGCAGGTGACCGGCCGCCCGCTGGCCGTCGAGGTGCTGCCCGCGCAGCCCGGCGACATGCGCGACACCTACGCCGACACCTCCCGCGCGCAGCAGGCGCTCGGGTTCCAGCCGTCGGTGACGCTCGCCGACGGCCTTCACGCAGAGTATCGATGGCTATTGTCCACGCGTTCCTGACCGCCTCCCGCCGCTCGCCGCTCACGCGGGCGCTCGTCCTGCTGCTGCTCGTCGGGGCAGTGCAGGCGTGCTCGACCCGGCGCGGCGAGATCCCCGTGGGGGTCACCCAACCCGACAAGTACCTCTGGGAGCAGGGCTCGCAGGCGCTCACCGACCGCAAGTGGTACACGGCCCGCGAGTACTTCCAGCAGCTCGTTGACGGTTACCCGCAGAGCCCCCATCGCGCCGAGGCCAAGCTCGGCCTGGGTGACGCGTATCTCGGCGACGGCACCATCGAGGGCAAGCTGCGCGCCGAGCGCGAGTTCCAGGAGTTCCTCGCCTACTTCCCGACGCACCCGCGGGCCGACTACGCCCAGTACCGCCTGGCCATGACGCACTACGACCAGATGCCGAAAGCCGAGCGCGATCAGACGGCCACCAAGGCGGCGCTGGAGCAGTTTGCCGTCTTCAAGGAGCGCTATCCGAACAGCGACCTGATGCCAGAGGTGCTGGAGCGCGAACGCGAGGCGCGCGATCGGCTGAGCGAGTCCATCTACAAGGTGGGGCTCTACTACCACCGCGCCAAGTGGTATCCCGGCGCCATCGCCCGCTTCAAGGAAGTGCTCGACACCGACCCGCAGTACACGTACCGTGACGCCGTGTACTTCCACCTCGGCGAGGCGCTCGTGGCCGTGGGACGCGACGCCGAGGCGCTGCCCTATCTCGAACGGCTCGCGGCCGAGTTCGTCGAGAGCGAGCATCTCGAGAACGCGAGCAAGCTGACGGCGCGCATCAAGGCGACCCTCGCCGACCGCGTGGCGTCATCGACGACACCATAGCTCGGTAGGGACGGCTGGTAGGGACGGCTGGTAGGGACGGCTCTCCGAGCCGTCCTACGCGTCGCGTCCTACGTGCTGGCGGTTCGACGACGGAAACAAAAGAGATCAAGCGCCCAAGGACGGCTCAGAGAGCCGTCCCTACCGGCGCGTCACCGCAGGACGTAGTTGAAGCGGCGGTAGTAGTCCACCGCCGACCAGAGCG
>JBIQIB010000008.1:0-3957 GCA_044508265.1 Acidobacteriota bacterium | reverse complement strand
CGTCACCGCAGGACGTAGTTGAAGCGGCGGTAGTAGTCCACCGCCGACCAGAGCGCCAGCGCCAGGACGCCCCAGAGGGCGATCGTCCCCACCCAGTTCAGCGGGAACGGCACACGCTCGGTGAGGATCAGCCCGAGGATGGCCGTCACCTGCATGCCCATCTTCAGCTTCCCCATCTGCGAGGCCGGCATCGACACGCCGCGGCTCTGCGCGACGCCGCGCAGCGCGGTGATCGCGAGCTCGCGCCCGATGATGACCGCGGCTATCCACGCCGGGACGCGGTCGAGCTGCACGAGCGAGACGAGCGCGCCGATGATGAGCAGCTTGTCGGCGAGCGGGTCGAGCCACTGCCCGATCACCGTGACCTGCTGGCGGCGTCGGGCGAGCCAGCCGTCGGCGAAATCCGTGAGCGACGCGAGCGCGAAGATGGCGGCGCCCAGCCACGCCTCGCCAACGCCGGTCCACGCCCAGCTGCGCGGCGGCGTGAGCAGCACGACCACCAGCAGCGGTACGAGGACGATGCGCGTGAGGGAAAGGGCGTTGGGGAGGTTCAGCATCACCGGTGTGCCCGTTTGGGCGTCCGCCGCAGCCGGGCACGGCCTGCTGGCGCGTCATTGTAGCCCGGTCGCCGGGCGTCCGCCCTTGCGCTATGATCACGGCCTGACATGAAAGCCATCCTCCTCGCAGGTGGCAAAGGCACCCGCCTGCGTCCGCTGACGCTGCACACGCCGAAGCCCATCGTCCCCATCTTCAACCGGCCGTTCCTGCTGTACCAGCTCGATCAGCTGCGGGCGATCCCCGAGATCACCGAGGTCATCCTCAGCCTGAACTACCAGCCGCGGCGCATCGAGGAGACGTTCGGCGACGGCGAGGCCCTGGGCATCAAGATCAGCTACGCCGTGGAGCCGACGCCGCTCGGCACCGGCGGCGCCATCAAGTTCGCCGCCGAGCACGTGCAGGATTCGGTGATCGTCTTCAACGGCGACGTCCTCCAGCAGCTCGACCTGCAGGCCGTAATCGACAGGCACCGCGAGCGGAAGGCCAGGGCCTCGATCGTGCTCACGCCCGTCGAGAACCCGTCGGCCTACGGGCTCGTCGAGACCGACGCCGAGGGCAACGTGCTGCGCTTCCTCGAGAAGCCCGGCCCGAACGAGATCACCTGCAACACGATCAACGCGGGGGTGTACATCATCGAGCCCGAGACGCTCGAGCGCATTCCCGACGGCGAGCCCTACTCGATCGAACGCAGCTTCTTCCCCTCGCTCATCGAGCGCGGCGAGACGTTCATCGGCCACGTGAACGACGGCTACTGGATCGACATCGGCACGCCCGAGAAGTACCGCCAGGTGCACCGCGACATCATGGACGGCCGTTATCGCGCCGAGCCCTTCGTCGAGCGTCCGGGCGGCATCGTCGACCTGGGGGCGAAGGTCGACGGCGACGTGCACATCCAGGGCCCCTGCTTCCTCGACGAGGGCGTCGTGCTGAAGGCCGGCGCGCAGGTCGGACCGTACACCGTGCTCGGGCGCCAGAGCCAGATTGACGAGCAGTCGCAGGTACGTGACACGATCGCCTGGGCGAGCACGGTCGTGGGCGCGAACGCCTCGATCGAGGGCGCGCTGCTGGGCCGCAACACGCAGGTGGGCCGGCACACGCGCATCGGCCCCGGCGCCATCCTCGGCGACCGGAGCGTGGTGACCGACTTCAGTCAGGTGTGAGCCGCGCCGCACACGCGGCGCAGAGGCAATGGCGCGGGCCGCCGGATGGCCCATCCCGCAGGGCCGATCCGCCCTGCCCGAGTGGAGTTCGCATGGCAGACGCAGACGTCAACGTGGTCCAACCGCAGATCTTCAAGGCGTACGACGTGCGCGGCCTGTACCCGTCGGAGGTGAACGAGACGGCGCTGCACGGCATCGGCGGCGCGTTTGTCACCTACCTGGACGCGAAGCGCATCGGCGTCACGCGCGACATGCGCACGTCGTCGCCGGGGCTGGCCGACGCGTTCATCGAGGGCGCGCGGCAGCAGGGGTGCGACGTCGTCGACTACGGCATGATGCCGACCGACGTCATGTACTACGCCGTCTGCCGCGACGGCCTCGACGGCGGCGCGCAGATCACGGCCTCGCACAACCCGAAGGAATACAACGGCGTGAAGCTGGTGCGGAAGGACGCCGTGCCGCTGAGCGGCGACGAGGGCATCAAGGAAATCCGCGAGATGGTCGTCGGCCGGAACGTGCCGCCGAAGAAGTCGGCGCTCGGCGGCTACGAGCGCGCCGAGGTCCTCGACGACTACCTCGAACACATCTTCACGTTCATCGACAGGTCGATCATCAAGCCGTTCTCGTGCGTGCTCGACGCGGGCAGCGGGATGGCGGGCGTGGTCGGGCCGCCGATGTTCGAGCGGCTGCCGTGCAAGGTGTCGACCGTGGCGTTCGAGCCCGACGGCACGTTCCCGTTCCACGAGGCGAACCCCCTCATCGAGGAGAACCGCCGCACGCTGACGCAGCGGGTGATCGACGAGAAGGCCGACGTCGGCATCGCGTGGGACGGCGACGCCGACCGCTGCTTCTTCGTGGACGGCACGGGCGACTTCGTCGCCGGCGACTTCATCACGGCGCTGCTCGCCGAGGCGTTCCTCATCAAGCAGCCCGGGCAGAAGATCATCTACGACGTGCGCGCCAGCTACGCGGTGAAGGACATCGTCGCGAAGTACGGCGGCGAGGCGCTCATGAGCCGCGTCGGACACTCGTTCATCAAGCAGCGGATGCGCGCGGAGAACGCCGTGTTCGGCGGCGAGGTCACGGGCCACTACTACTTCCGCGACAACTTCTTCGCCGACAACGGGTTCATCCCGGCGCTGCTCATCCTCGAGCTGATGTCGCGCAAGGGCCAGACGCTGGCGGAGCTCCTGAAGCCACTGCGCGAGCGCTACTTCATCTCGGGCGAGATCAACACGCGGCTGGCGAGCATGGACGAGGCCGACGCGAAGATCGAGCAGCTCGCCGAGGCGTACAAGGACGGGAACGTGTACCACCTCGACGGCGTCTCGGTGGAGTTCCCCGACTGGCACTTCAACGTGCGCAAGTCGAACACCGAGCCGCTGCTGCGCCTGAACCTCGAGGGCGAGACGCCCGAGGTCATGGAGCGGCGCCGCGACGAGGTGCTCGCGATCATCCGCGGCTGATACGGTAGGGACGGCCCTCCGGGCCGTCCTCTCGCTCCCCCGGGCCGTCCTTTCTTTCTGCAAGGACCGCTCGGAGAGCGGTCCCTACCAAGCCGCCCCGGACATGCTAAAATTCGCGTCGGCTGCCTACGAGAGCGGGCTTAGCATAGTGGTAATGTCCTGGCTTCCCAAGCCAGTCAGACGGGTTCGATTCCCGTAGCCCGCTCCACCTTTCTTCTCAGCTCGTCGTCGCGTCCGAGCCATCTGCGCTGCTCGCGCGCGTCGGACTGGGGAAGCTCGAACGGGCGACGCGTGTCACCCATCTTTACCAAGCGACGACAGACGCGGGGGAACGGGACGAATTCGACATGCTGCGACGTGCGCTCGTCTTCGTGGTGGCCTGCGCCACGCTGATGGCCGCAGACGCCTCTGCGCAGGCTCGGACTAGCCCAAACCGAATAGCCGTCACGGTCACGACCGACGAGGAGGCCGCTGCCATTGCCGGCGGGCTGACCGCCTTCCCCTCCGCGGAACTGCGCGGAAAGCTGGACTCCGCTGAGGACATCCGACGTCATCTAAGCAGCAACCGCCGCGTCCACATCCGGCCCGCCCGCGACGACGAGCGTCCGGTGGTCACCGTCGTGGTCATCGGCCGTGAGTACCGCGACCTGCCCGACGAGTTGTTCTACGTGTACGCCGAGTTACTCGCGGGCGACACGCGTCAGCGGATCAGCGCGGTGGGCGGCATGTGGCGGGACGCAGCCCTGGACCTCGCGAAGAAGCTTGACGCCTGG
>JBIQIB010000245.1:0-2145 GCA_044508265.1 Acidobacteriota bacterium | reverse complement strand
ACGGCGAGAGGATGCCGACGCGATGCGCGTACTTGCCCGTCATGAGCGACGCGCGCGTGGGCGAGCACGAGGGCGACGGCGCATACGCCGACGTCGCGCGGAAGCCCTCGCGCGCCATGGCGTCGAGATGCGGCGTGCGTATGGTGGGATGCCCGTAGCTGGAAAGGTCACCGTACCCGAGGTCGTCCGCCAGGATGACGATGACGTTCGGCGCGTCGCCCGCGGGTTGATGGGCCTGTATGCCGGCCAGGCCGGCCGCGCCGACGATGAGAAGAGCGGTCATCCAGCGCATGCCTGTCGCCCCGCTGCTCGTTGAACTCCCGCTGCCACACGGCGAGGGCGCCACACCTCACGGAACCCCCGATAGCCAAGGGTCAGGCGGGGACCGGCGTCGTATTCGTCGATACAGTCCATGACAATGCACTCGGAAGTGCCCCCGAACCGAGGTCCACGCAGGCCTCGCCCGACCATCTGCTCGTACAGGACCTGGCTGACAGTAGCGCGGCTCATCACGACGTGCGTCACCCTCGGGTCATCGAAGCCGGTCGTGAGCACCTCGCAGTTGCACAGGACCTGCACGCTGCCCCCGCGAAAGTCGTCAATGACACGCCGTCGCGTGACGAGCCTGGTGTCGCCGCTGACGACAGCTGCGCTCACGCCGGCGTCCTGCAGCAGGTACGCCATACACTCGGCGTCGTGGACGGACGGGGCAAAGTACACCATGCGCATGTCGGGGCGAAGCATGCTTTCCGACAGGAGTGCCTTGAGGATCTCTCGCCGCCTCGCATGCGTGTCGACCCGTTGGTTGATCTCGACGTCGAGTTGCTCGTCGGACGGCGATTCGGTGTCTCCGAACAGCGAAGGCTGCAACTGCACGCGCTGCCGCGTCACGATCTCCTTGAGAACCGGCTGGGCGAGGACGCCACGTTCCTGTAAGGCTGCCAGTGGACTGTCGCCCAGCGTTCTGTATGCCTCGATCAGGCGGCGGAAGAGCGAGCGCAGTTCCCGGGTACCCGCATGCCGGTCCATGTACTCGCGCCGGAACGGCGTCGCGGTCAAGCCCACGATCGCCGTGTGAGTTCCCTGCTCGAAGGACGCGATGATCTGCCGATACGTGGGAGCCGCCGCGCGGTGGGCCTCGTCGATCACGACCAGTCCCGCACGCTCGAGAAGCATGCCGCGCCACTCGTGGTGCTGTCCATCGACGGCATCCAGCACGTTGACCAGACGCTGAGGTGTCGTGACCAGCACCGAGAACTCACGAGAGGCATGGCCCAGCGCTTCACGCAACAACTCCTCGCTGCGGGTGTACGCGCCCCAGAAGCGAACGATGGCGAGCGGCGGTCCACCTCCGAGACCGGCCCACACCTGCCGGAAGCTGGCATGTGCCTGCTCGCACAGTTCCTCGGTATGAGCGAGCCATACGATTGGATAAGGACGCGGCCGGCTATCGAGTCCCGGGCGCGCCAGCAGGCGATGGATCGATTCGACGGCGGTGCGGGTCTTGCCGGCACCAGTCGGAAGCGACACGATCGCGCGACCACGTGGCCGGCCAATCTCCGCCAGCAGCTCGGTGGACACCTCCTCCTGGAAGCTCGCAAGGGGAGGTAGCCGGAGGGGCGCCTCAATCAGCTCGATGTCGCGTTGACGCTCCCGCGCAGGTATCCCGGCCAGCATGAGAGGCAGCTCACACGCTCGCACGAACTCCAAAGCCCCGGCCTTGCCGGGGTGCCATCGTCCAGGCACTCGAACCCCGGCTCGTCGAGCAACAAGCTCACGTATCGCCTGGTTGGCGAGGAGATCCTCATGGTGAATGAGAAGCAGCGCGCGTGCGAGCTCCTCCTTGCTGCCGCTGGTGTCGTGGCCCTTCCGCTGACGCATGGTGGCGCGAGCGGAGTTGAGCAATGGACCGAGCAGAGAGGTGAGGTCCCGATGGGTCAACAATAGGGAGAGCCGCGCTATCGCCTGTGAGCGCCAGTCCTCATCCATGCGATGGCGTTCCCTTCCGACGGCCGCCTCGGAAGGCCGCCCCTGCCGATCGCCCCTGCAAGCGTCTCTACCTCTTGATCTCGACTTCGATCACGCGCATGGGCGTCTTCCCCGGGTTCGCGACCATGTGCGTCGCGTTCGCCTCGCGGAACCCGA
>JBIQIB010000244.1:0-2223 GCA_044508265.1 Acidobacteriota bacterium | reverse complement strand
CGGGTTACCGCTCAGCACCTTGATGTGGGCCTCGTGGTCAGCCTGGGCTTCCGCGACCGCCTCGTTCGCGCTCACAGCAGCTGAATCGTTCGCCCCGCTCACAGCAGCTGAATCGTTCGCCCCGCTCACAGTGGAATGTTCCCATGCTTCTTCGGCGGCGTCTGCACGATCTTGCGCTCCAGCAGCCGCAGCGCGGTACCGATGTAGCCGCGCGTGTGCGACGGCGGGATGACCGCGTCGACGTAACCGCGCTCGGCGGCGATGTACGGGTTCACCAGGGTGTCCTCGTAGGTCTGCTGCAGTTCGAGGCGCAGGGCGTCGACATCCTGGCCTTCCTGGGCCGCCTTCTTCAGATCGGAGCGGTACACGAAGCCGACCGCACCCGAGGCGCCCATGACCGCGATCTGCGCCGTGGGCCACGCCACGTTGACGTCACAGCCCATGTCCTTGGACCCCATGACGCAGTACGCGCCGCCGTAAGCCTTGCGGGTGATGACGGTGATCTTGGCGACCGTGGCCTCGCCGTAGGCGTAGAGCAGCTTGGCGCCGCGGCGGATGATGCCGTTGTACTCCTGGTCGGTGCCGGGCAGGAAGCCCGGAACGTCGACCAGCATCACGATCGGGATGTTGAAGCAGTCGCACGTGCGGACGAACCGCGCGGCCTTCTCGGAGGCGTTGATGTCCAGGCAGCCCGCGAACTGGGTGGGCTGGTTGGCGACGATGCCGACCGGGCGGCCCTCGACGCGGCCGAACCCGATGATGATGTTCTGCGCGTAGCCGGCCTGGACCTCGAGGAACTCGTCGTCATCGAGGATCCGCGAAATGACCTCGTGCATGTCGTACGGCTGGTTCGGCGAATCCGGGATCAGGGTGTCGAGCTCGAGGTCTTCCTCGGTGAGGTTGTCCTCGATGGCGCCCTCGGGGGCCGGTGCCGGGTAGTGCGGCGGCTCGGCGTAGTTGTTCGGCGGCAGGTAGCTCAGCAGGTCGCGGACGTAGTCGAAAGCGTCCTGCTCGCCCGACGCGACGTAGTGCGCGGTGCCGGACTTGGACTCGTGGGTGTGCGCGCCGCCCAGCTCCTCCATGGTGACGTCCTCGCCGGTGACGGTCTTGATGACGTCGGGCCCGGTGATGAACATCTGGCTGGTCTGGTCGACCATGACGATGAAGTCGGTCAGCGCGGGGGAGTACACGTGGCCACCGGCCGCGGCACCCATGATCAGCGAGATCTGCGGGATGACACCCGAGGCCAGGATGTTGTTGCGGAAGATCTGGCTGTACAGACCCAGGGAGACGACGCCCTCCTGGATCCGGGCGCCCGCGCCGTCGTTGATGCCGATCAGCGGCCGGCCGGTCTTGATGGCCAGCTCCTGCACCTTGACGATCTTCTCGCCGTACACCTCGCCGAGGCTGCCACCGAACACGGTCGCGTCCTGGCTGAAGATGCACACGTCGCGGCCGTCGATGGTGCCGTAACCCGTGACCACGCCGTCGCCGAGCGGGCGGTTCTGATCGAGCCCGAAGTTGGTGCTGCGGTGCTTGGCCAGCGCGTCCAGTTCGACGAACGAACCCTCGTCGAGCAGGGCGTAGATGCGCTCGCGCGCGGTCAGCTTGCCCTTGGCGTGCACCTTCTCGACGGCGGCTTCACCGACCGGATGCAGCGTTTCCTCGGTGCGCCTCTTCAGGTCGGCCAGCTTGCCTGCCGTGGTGTGGATGTCCACCTGATGATCGGCTCGCGCTTCTGGCGGCTCGGTAACGCTCGTCATGGGTCACGATGCTATCGGTAACCCTAAGACGCGTCTAAGAGAGGTGGGGTGTGACGCGTCACTTCGCCTCCGCGTTGTGTGCTGTGCGTCCCAGCCGTCGGCCTACTCTTTCCCGCATGACCACCGACCCGGTTCGGCTCTCGAATCTGGGCTCCGACCCCGCTTCGGTGCTGCGACTCGTCGCGCACTTCGACGCACTCGAGGAGCAGGAGGCCAACGCCGACGCCGTGGTTCGCACGGCGGCACTGATGGCCGAAGGCCCCGTCGGCGCCCGCTGGCCGGGCGGCACCGTCATCCGCTACGACGCGTCCGGACGCCTCGACGCGGCCGACGACGGCGCCCCCGAGTCGCCGCAGCCGGACGAGACGGTCGTCTGGGTCGAACGCGCCGGATCCGCGCATCCGCTGGACGCGGTGCTGCTCGACCGGCTGCGCCACGTGCTGCGACGCGTCGCGCAGCG
>JBIQIB010000243.1:0-2229 GCA_044508265.1 Acidobacteriota bacterium | reverse complement strand
GCCTGATGCAACAGCAGATCTACGACGTCGTCATCGTCGGCTCCGGTGCGGCGGGCGGCACGCTGGCCTCGCACCTGGCGCGGCAGGGCGTGCGCGTCGCGGTGGTGGAGGGCGGCCCGCGCATCGATACGCGCACCGACTTCAACACGCACGCGATGCCGTTCGACTTCCCCAACCGGCACATCCCGACGATGAAGCCCGGGAAGGAGGGGTTTACCGACGAGCGCAGCCGCGGCGTCGGCGGCAAGACGCTGCTGTGGAACGCCGTGGCGCTGCGGTTCGGGCCGCGCGACTTCAAGGGGAAGACGCTCGAGGGCGCCGGCGAGGACTGGCCCATCGAGTACGCAGACCTGGCGCCCTACTACGACGTGATCGAGAAGGAGGTCGGCGTCTGCGGCAACGCGGACGGACTCGACGATCTGCCGGACGGGCACTTCCTGCCACCGGTGCCGCTGAAGTGCAGCGACCTCATCATCCAGAAGGCCGCGAGGTCGCTCGGCGCCGACCTGATCCACGTACGCAAGGCGACACGCACGACGCCCACGAGCACGCGGCTGGCCTGCCACTTCTGCGGCAACTGCATGGCCGGTTGCGACGTCGTCGCGAAGTACAACTCGGCTGACGTACATATCGTGCCGGCGGAAAAGGACGGGCATGTCACCGTCTTTCCCGACTGCATCGTCCGCGAGGTGGTCGTGTCGGACGAGAACCGCGTCACGGGCGTCCGCTACCTCCACCGGGTGCATGGGCAGGAAGGCGAGGTGCACGGGCGGAGCGTGGTGGTGGCAGCGGCGTGCGTCCAGAGCGTGGCGCTGCTGCTGATGTCCACGTCGTCGCGATATCCCACCGGGCTGGCGAACTCGAGCGGGCAGCTCGGACGCCATTTCATCCCGCATTTCACCGGCGGCATCGAGTGCGTGCTCGACGACATGCGCGGGCAGTCGCCCGTCAACGACGAGGGCTTCCTCGACCACGCGTACATGCCGTCGTTCATGCACGAGCGGAAGCGCCCGTATGCGCGGAGCTTCGGCGCGCAGCTGAACTACCAGAACCGGCGTCTTGCCGGGTGGGCGAAGACGCTGCCGGGATTCGGGCGCGCCTACAAGGCGTCGGTGAAGGCCGCCTACCCCGCGTACGTCCAGTTCACACCGTACGGCGAGATGCTGCCGAACGCCGGCTCGTACATCGACCTCGACCGCGACGCCCGCGACGAGTACGGCCTGCCGCTTGCGCGTCGACACGTGACGTGGGGCGCCAACGACGAGGCCCTGTTCAACGACATGGTGCGGTGGAGCCTGGCAATCCTCGAAGCGGCGGGCGCGGAGATCCTGAGCGTGCCTGCCAGCCCCGCCACGAACCACGAACTTGGCGGCTGCCGCATGGGCACCGATCCGCGCACGTCGGTGGTTGACGCGCAGTGCCGCACCCACGACGTGCCCAACCTGTATGTCGTCGACGGCAGCGTGTTTCCGTCGGCGTCCGAGAAGAACCCGACACACACGATCATGGCGCTGGCCGCGCGGACGGCCGACGACATCGTGGGACGCCTTCGCCGAGGTGATCTGTGACAGAAACCAGACGCACCGCGCTCAAGATGCTGGGCGCCATCAGCGCGACGTGCGCGTTTCCGTTCCCCGGCGACGAGTTGTACGGACAGCATTCGGCTTCGCCGGCGCCTGGGCCCGCACCGGCGCAGCCGTCGGCGCCCTACACGCCGAAGTTCTTCACCTCGGACGAGTACCTCACGACGGCGCGGCTGGTGGACGTCATCATCCCGCGCACCGATACGCCCGGCGGCATGGACGCCGGCGTCCATGCATACATCGACCGTGTCGTGGCCGCGAACCCCGAGCACCAGCCGCTGACGCGCACAGGCCTCGCATGGCTCGATCGCGAAGCGCGTGCAGCCGGTGCGGCCAACTTCAGGGCGCTCGACGAAGCTGCGGCAATCGCCCTCCTCCAGCCGGCCAGCGATGCCCTCGATCGCGCGGACGCCGAGGCACGACGTGCACGGTTCCGTGCCGACGACACCGGACGTCTCGTGTACTTCGTCCCGACGACGGACCGGTCGGCGCCACAGCGCCAGGCCGACAGGCCCATCGCGGGCCCCGGACCGGTGACGATCGACGACCCGCAACTGCCGGTACGCTTCTTCCGCCTGATGAAGAACCTCACCGCTGACGGCTACTACACGTCGCGCATCGGGTTGCTCGACGAACTCGGCTACAC
>JBIQIB010000242.1:0-2229 GCA_044508265.1 Acidobacteriota bacterium | reverse complement strand
ATCGACCAGGCGCTGTGGGACATCAAGGGCAAGGCCTTCGGCGTGCCGATCTACGAGCTGCTCGGCGGCCCGACGCGCGACCGCGTGCGCGTGTACGGCACGGTCAGCGAGGAGACCGGCGTCAACGCGATGAAGGTGGGGCCGAACGGCGAGGAGCGGCAGGCCATCAAGTACGTCGAAGGGAAGAAGTTCGTCGACGAGGTCGTCGAGCGCTTCCGCGCCCTGCGCGAGAAGTACGGCGACGGCGTGGACATCGGCATCGACTTCCACGGCGCCGTGCAGCCGCCGACGGCCCTGCTCCTGATGAAGGCGCTCGAGCCGTACAACCCCTGGTTCTACGAGGAGATCGTGCAGGCCCTCAACGTGGACATCATGGCGGAGCTCGCGCGCAAGACGCACATCCCCATCGCGACAGGCGAGCGCATCTTCACCAAGTGGGGCTTCAAGGAGGTGCTCGAGAAGCGCGCCGCGACCATCCTGCAGCCGGATGTCTGCTACGCCGGCGGCATCACCGAGCTGAAGATCATCGCCGGCATGGCCGAGGCCTACTACACGCCGATCGCGACGCACAACCCGCAGGGCCCCTGCTCGCTGGCCGCGAGCCTGCAGCTTGCCGCGGCGATCCCCAACTTCCTGATCCAGGAACGCGGCGACAACGAGCATGCCGACCTGCTGGCCAAACCGCTGCCGCCGGTGCGGAACGGCCACCGTCCCCTGCTGAGCGAGCCGGGGCTGGGCATCACGATCGACGAGGACAAGCTGATGGCGCAGGTGGGCGAGCCGCGCCTCTACGAGACCCGCTACGACCCGGACGACGGCTCGGTGGTCGACTGGTAACCGATCACCTCGATGAGGTACGTCGTCGCGTACTTCGTGATCCTCATCGCCGCCTGGGTCGGCGCGTGGTGGCTGTTCCACGCAGCAGACATCGGCGCGCTGTCCGCGGCGATGCGCTTCTCCTACTGGACAGCCGCGAAGCTCCTCATCTGGATCGCGCCGATCGTGGCGATCGTTACGTTCGCCGTTCGCCGGCCGGTCATTCAGTACCTCGGGCTGGTGCGGCTCGCGCGCGGCGTGCGTGTCGGTCTCGCCGTCGGCGCAGTGTTCGTCGCGCTGGCGGCGATGCTCGACGTCTTCACGCGCAGCTATGGCTGGCCGTCAGCAGGCTGGGGACAGGTCAACGCCCTCGTGATCGCGCCGCTGTTGGAGGAGGTCATGTTCAGGGGCTTCGCACTGCGTGCCGTCGAGGAGGACGGCTACGGCTTCTGGACGGCGAACCTGGTTGCCGCGGTGATGTTCCTCGGGTTGCACCTGCCGGGGTGGTACTTCATGGGTGTCCTCCAGCCGTTCCAGGTCGTGACGGGCGTAAGCATCGTGTTCATCGGCCTGGTCGCCGGCTACGCGAAGCACCGCGCCGACTCCACCTGGGCGGCCATCGGCGTGCACTTCGTCAACAACGTGTACTCGGCGTTCCTTCGCTGACCCGCGACGCGAGCGGTGGCAGCCACCCTACTCGATCGAGAAGCCTTCGTGTGCGATCTCGAGCGTCTCGATGGCGACGTCGTTGCCGAGCGCGTCGAGTGCCGCGCCCTCGTATTTCACCGGCCACGCGTCCACGAGGTTGAAGGTCACCAGCGGTTCGCCAGCGTCATCGAGGAGCGCGATGCTGACGGCGCGCCTGTCGGCGGCGCCGCCGGCGACGGCGCGGAACCAGTCCCACAGATCGCGGTTGGCGGTCAGCCCGCGCTTGAGGGTGACGTTGCCGTAGCGCGGGAGGCCCGGAAGCTTGCGGATGCCACCCTTGTCGCTGCCCTCGCGGTACTCGATGACGGGGATCTCGGCCGTCACGCCGTGGCACTCACTGAACCCGGCGGCGGCCACGCCCTCGATCACGATGCGGAAGTTGAAGTTGCGGTAGGGATCGTTGCGCTTCGCCATTGCTGCAGGCTCCTCAGCGCACCACCCGCGCCTGGCCCAGTTCCAGGTACACGCGCAGGTCGTGCGAGATCTTCTCCTTGTAGGTGTTGCCGGCGCGGTCCCGGTAGGTGACCGTCGCCGAGATCGTCAGCGGCTCCTTCCGCCGGGCATAGTCGTGCAGCAGGTCGACGAACTGCTCGAACGTCTTTCCGGGCGCCATGAACGCCAGGCCCTGGAACACCCGCATCGACGTGATGGCCTTGCGGCCCCCAAGTCCGGAGAACGCCTCGTCGAAGACTGTCGTGACGTCGA
>JBIQIB010000096.1:0-16732 GCA_044508265.1 Acidobacteriota bacterium | reverse complement strand
TGCCCTGGCTCCTCGGCGGCGTCGTCGCGGGGATGTGCCTCGGCGCCGTCGCGCTGGGGCCGACGCTGGCCAACCTGCTCACCTCGCCCGCAGCGGCCCGGGTCGTCGATGCGGACGGCGCCGGATGGGCGAATCTCGCAACCTGGACGCTGCCAGACTTCTGGGGATCGCCGCTGTACGGCAACTGGTGGCATCCCGACCCGGACGCCAACTACCCGGAGCACGTCGCCTACTTCGGCATCACCGTCGCCGTGCTGGCGGGCGCAGGCGTCGTAGCCGTCGCGCGCCAGCGAATGGCCCTCGGCTGGGCGGCCGTGATTCTCGTCGTCCTGAGCGTGACGCGTGCCTATGGCGTGCCGCCCGGTCGCTGGCTGGTCCTGCTCCCGGGCCAGCTGCCATCCAACCCGTTCCGCTGGTACGCGGTCACCGCGTGCGCGCTGGCGGTCCTCGCCGCCATCGGCCTGCATGCCCTGTCCACATCGCGACGTGCGCCCGCGACGATGCCCGCGACAGACGACGGCACGGCGAACGCCGACTGGAGCGTCGCCGGCGGCGCCGCGCTGACGCTCGTCCTGCTCGCGGCGGTCGCCGCTGCCGCACTCGGTGTCCACCTCCCCGACATCCGCGCGCGCCACCTGCAACCGTTCGAGATGGCGATGGTGTGGCGCTTCGTCATCGTCGGCGGCGTGACGGCAGCGCTCGCAGGAGTCGTCGCGCTGGCGCGGCGGCGGCACGTGGTCGCGGTCGCGTCCATCGCGCTCGTCGTGATCGCGGCAGGCGATCTCGCGCAGGCGAACCGCCGCTTCAATCCCACCGTGCCGCGCGACAGCTACTACCCTGCGACGCGCGGGCTCTCATGGCTCGCCGAACACGCCGCCGGTGCGCGCGTGGCACCGGTCGACGCCCACGCGGAACTGGTGGAGGGTCACGTCTGGAGCCTCTACGGCATTCACACCGTCACGGGGTACGACTTCCACGGCGACCCGGCATACCAGGCGTTTCTCAACGCGGCCCAGCACGCGCACTCCGGCGAAGGCACGCGCTGGGGCTTCGTCGGGCTGACGACGACCTCGCTCGATCTGCGTCTGCTCGGCGTCCTTGGCACGCGGTTCATCGTCACGCCGCCGGTGGACGTCACGCCACGAAGCGGCGGCTACGCCTCCGCGGGCCCGCTGGTGCCCGGCCGCAGGCTCGCGTTCACGTTCCGTGCACGCTACGACGGTCTCAGGCGCGTTGATGTCCTGACGGCAACGTATGGCCGGGCCAACGAGGGCACGCTGAGCGTACGCGTGCTCAACGAGTCGGGCATCGCGCTTGCCGAGCGCCACGTCGCCTCGACAGACCTGCGCGACAACGACTGGCTCACGCTGGTGTTCCCTCCGGCGTTTCCTTCCGCCGGACGACCGTTCACGATCGAGATCTCTGCCGACGGCACGACGGAGCAGACGGCACCCACCGTCTGGACGACGGCCGGCCCCGGCGGCGTCGACGGCGTGCTGGTGATCGACGGCGAGCCGGTGGAGCGGTCTCTGTGGTTCCGGGCCTTCTCCGCTGCTCCCGAGCGCGTGCCTGGTGCCGAACTGGCATACGCCGGCGACCTCAACGTCTATCGCAATCCTCACGCGAGGCCGCTCGCCTGGTTCGTCGACCGTGTAATTACCTCCTCACCCGCCAACCATCTGTCCACAATGGGAACACCGACGTTCGACCCGGCGACGACGGCGGTGCTCTCTGCGACGCCGGCCGTTCCTGTGGGCCGTCCGGCACGGGTGACCAGCATCGAGCTCGACGGCGACGTGCGCCGCATCACCGTGGAGGCGGCGGAAGGCGGCGTGCTCCTGGTGAGCGAGCGCGCGGATGCAGGCTGGACGGTCGCCATCGACGGGCAGCCCGCCGCCTGGTCTCCGGCCGACGCTGTCGTCATGGCCGTCGAGGTGCCGGCCGGCGCCCGCGAGGTCGTCCTCACCTACCAGCACCCCCTGCTGCGTCCCGCGATGGGTATCAGCCTTCTCGCGTTCGCCGGCATCGTCCTTGCTTCACTCCTCGACAACCGCCGTCACCGGCGCTAGCCCCTCCGTCGTCGTGCCCCGGCCGGCTGCGGGCCACGTGGAGCCTTCCAGTTCCAGTCCCGTGCTGCCGATTCATGCGATCGCAGGGCGCCCGCGTGTGACGTGCCGGTGTGTCCCGGCCCGGCTATCGCGTCGGCACGCGATTACCGAATTGCAACCGCGCGCGACAGAAATGGTACGCAACGGACTCCGCTTGATCGTGTCGGCTGGGCTGGTCGCAGGCGCGGCCGGTGCCCAGGCGTCTGCCCAGACGCTGAGCATCGACGGCGCCGCATCACGCACGGTACAGGCGGCGCCAGACTATGCGGCCGAGGTGATCGGCGACCCGTGGGACTTCGACGCCGCCAGCGACTACGACTACACGTACTCGCTCGGCGAAGACACGCCTGAAGACCGCGGCAACGAGTACACCACCTGGCAGCCCTACCCCACGCACGCCAACGGGGTCTTCACGGGGACGACGCGCGAGCGCTATCCGGCGCTCCAGATGCTGTTCGGCGGCATTCCGGGCGCAATGAACGCCGTCCAGCGCACAGGCGTCCGGCATCCCGTCGATGCCGGCCGCTATGTCTGGCTGTCGTTCCGGATGCGCCGCTCGTGGGCCGCGGGCGGCTCCGAGACCATGAAGGTGATGTGGGAGAAGGGCCGGCGCGCCGCAGGCACCCCGGTAGGCCTCACACTCTTCCTCGCAAGAGGCTACGACAACGACACGGCACGGTGGGTCAACCAGGCGCCCGTGGCAGCACAGGGCGCGGCCAACGAGTGGCAGGTCTACCGGATACGTCTCGCGGACGTGTCGCACTACGCCGCGAACCGCTTCGCCGGGACGCCGTGGCAGGGCACGGTGAACGGCCTCGGCCTGACGCTCGGCGATGGCCCGGTCGGCTCGATGGTTCAGATGGACTGGGTGCGGCTGACCGCTTCGCGCACGGTGCGGCTGGCCTGGACGTCGCTCGGCGGCAACGTCGTCGTCACCGCGAGCAACGGCGCGCAGACGCTCCAGGTCTTTCCGGAAGACCTGCGGCCGCACCTCGACGGGTCGAGCCCGCGCGCGTCCACGGGCGCGTTCCCCGACAACTCCGGCATCACGTGGGACTACGGCCACCTCACACCCGGCACCTGGACGATCCGCGCGCAGGGCGCCTCCGCCACGCGGACCGCGACGCTGACGGTCCAGAGCGTGCCGCACTTCACCGTGCTGAACCCCGATGAGACGGGCGGCCAGGACATGGCGACGACCCTCATCGGCGATCCCTGGGACCTCAACAACCCCGAGGACGTCCTGCGGTACTCGACGCCGCAGAACGCCCTGCACGACGTGCGCAACCCCGTGTTCGGGCCGACGGGGCTCCGGGGCACGGCGTTTCACTCCGGTATGTACGGCGCGCCGCACAGCGACTCGCAGGTCCGCTTCTTCGACGACGACCTCGGCGCGCGGTTCTCGCTGACGCCGGAACAGGCGCGGCGCTTCCACCGGCTGACGTTCACGCTCGACTACGACATTCCCGTGCCGGCCGGCTACGATCCGCTCGCGCCGGAGCCGTTCCTCAGCGACTGGTCGCGCAACAGGCCCGGGGTCGGCGGCATGGCGCGTGTCCTGTGGCGGACGGCGGCCGATCGCGGCGGTGCCTTCTCGCAGACGTGTGCCGTCGTCGTCCGCAACGGCGGGCCCATCACGGTCACGCTCGACCTGGCGCAGTATGCCGGCGCCGATCCGGCCTGCGGTACGGAGGGCCTGCAGACGCTGCCGTCCGGCCAGGCGTGGGGCGCGCTCGCGTCGAACCTCACGAACTTCCGGATCGACATCAACGAAGGGCGCCTGGACGTGCCTTTCACGCTGTCGGACGTCAAGCTCGCCGCCGACGACGAGCCGGACGAGTCGGGCACGTTCGTCGTCCAGTGGGCGGCGGCCGCGGCGCCGTACACGGCCGTGCCCACGACAGCGGTCGGCGAGGTGTCCATCTACCTCGATACGGATCGCAATCCCGACAACGGCAAGGCGCTGGTCACCAGCGGCCTGAACGCGTCAGTCGGCGCCTACGTGTGGGATCTCGCGCGCATGCCCGGCGGCGTCGCGCCGGGCACGTACTGGATCTATGTGGAGATGTCACGCGGAGGCTACACGTGGGGCAAGTACTCCAGCGGTCCGCTCCAGGTCACGCGCACCTACGATCCGCCCCTCACGCTCACCGAGTGGAAGACCCTCTACGGCATCACCAGCATGAGCGGCGACGCCGACGGCGACGGCGTCACGAATCAGCAGGAGTTCGACCGTGGCACCAGCCCGCTCGTGCCCAACCGATGGGAGCTCGCCGAGGGCTCGACGGGATTCTTCACCGAGCGCATCGCGCTCGCCAACCCGGAGAACCGCGCCGCCATCGCGAGGGTTACCGTCCTGTTCGGCCAGATGCCGCAGCTCGGAGAAGCGACGCCGCCGATGCCCGTCGTGCAGGACATCCCGATCGCCGCATACGGACGGCACACGGTCAACGTCAACGGCCTGCCCAATGCCACCTATGCCGGCCAGGGCCGTGCCGTGTCGGTGATCGTCGAGACGCTCCGCGGCGCCGTCATCGCGGAACGGACGATGAGCTGGGGCGACGGTGCGTGGGGCGGGCACACCGGAAAGGCGCTCACCGAGCCGCGGCACACCTGGTACCTGGCAGAAGGTGCGGCGACCGACTTCTTCAGCACGTTCGTGCTCATCACCAGCACGTCGGCGTCGCCGCCGACGGTCACCGTCGACTTCCTGCTGCCGAGCGGCTCGATCGTCACCGAAGTCCACAAGTTCCCGACGTCACCGGCGCGCCTGACGCTGTGGACGAACCAGAATCCGCAACTCGTCGGCCAGTCGTTCTCGACACGCATCACCAGCACGCATCCGATCACGGTCGAGCGCGCGATGTACTTCAACCGCGCGGGCCGCATCTACGAGGGCGGGCATGCGTCGGCGGGCATCCCGGACGCGGCGACGCGCTGGTTCGTGGCCGAAGGCGCGACGGGGCCGAACTTCGACACGTGGCTGCTGCTCGCCAACCCGGGCACGTCGCCCGCGACGGTCACGGTGCGGTACCTGACGCCTGAAGGCCCCTATACGGCCACGTACACGCTGCGGCCGACCAGCCGCGAGACCCTGTTCGTGGACGGCGAGCTGTCCCGCGTGTCGGGGCGCGACGCCATCGCCACGCAGATCGACGTCTCGGCCGAGATCGTGTCGAACCAGCCCATCGTCGTGGAGCGCGCGATGTACTGGTTCGGCGAGGTCGCCAACTGGACCGACGCGCACAACAGCGCGGGCGTCACGAGCACGTCCACGCTGTGGGGCCTCGCGGAGGGCGAGAAGGGCGGCACGCTCAGCTACGAGACGTTCGTGCTGCTCGCGAACCCCTCCACGAGCCCGGCCAGCATCCGCCTGCGGCTGCTGCGGGAAGGCGGGAAGCCGTCGATCCTCTCGGCGCCCATCACTGTCGGCGCCGGCTCGCGGTACACGTGTTACGGGGGGCAGCCGGGGGCGTGCATGGACGCCTTCGCCCAGCTTCAGGACGGCGAACGCTTCGGCGTGCTCATCGAGAGCACCAACGGCGTGCCCATCGTCGTGGAGCGCGCGCTCTACTGGAACGGCGGCGGCGAGGTCTTCGGCGCCGGGACGAACGAGACCGCCATCCAGCTCCGCTGACGCGCGCCCCGCCGCGGGTGCCGCTGAGTCAGGGCACCTGATACGACACGCGGCCCGTACGCTGGTCGATCGTGACGAACCTGTCGACGCCCTCCACGGCGTACGTCCGCGTGGTGCCGCCCGCCCACCGCACCTCGAGCGACTGAAGGGTCGTCGCATCGCCCAGGCCCAGGTGCACGCGCGTGTCCGACTGCGACACCTGTCCCCGTCCGCTCGCCACCTCTCCACGCAGGCGTCTGCCGCCGACAGTTGCGACAACCACGCTGCCGATCGCATCGCGCGGGCAGCGCTGCGCCGGATCGCCGATGAGGCGTATCGACAGCCAGTGCCCGGCGTCTGCGCCGCCGACGTTGCGCACGAGTGCCGGCGCGCCGTCGAGGACGCCGATGAGCACGTCGAGCGCGCCGTCGTTGTCGTAGTCGCCCACCGCCGATCCGCGGCCAGCCCGCGGCGTCGTCACACCTGCGCCGGCCGCCGCGCCCACCTCCTCGAACCGTCGTCCCTGGAGGTTGCGGAACAGGAGGGCACGCTGGGCGTACGACGAGTTCCACGGCTCGCGGTCGGCCTGCGGGTAGACGTGGCCGTTGACGACGAGCAGGTCCTTCCAGCCGTCGTTGTCGTAGTCGAGGAAGTCGGTGCCCCAGCCGAGGAACGGCAGCGACGGGCTCGCCACGCCCATGCGATGACTGACGTCCTCGAAGTCGAAGTCGCCGCGGTTGTGGTAGAGCACGTTGAAGTCGTCGGCGAAGTTCGTGATGTGCAGGTCGGTTCGCCCGTCGTTGTCGTAGTCGCCGACGGCCAGCCCCATGTGCGCCTGCTCCCGGCCGCTGCCGTCGAGGGCCGCGCCTGAGAGGTAGCTCACGTCCTCGAACGTGCCGTCGCGCCGGTTCCGATACACGTGGTTGGGCCCCGAGTCGTTGGACACGACGAGGTCCAGCCAGCCGTCGTCGTCGAGGTCGATCCAGCCCACGCCGAAGCCGTAGCGCCTGTCGGCGTCCACGACTCCGGCGGTGGCCGTGACGTCGGTGAAGGTGCCGTCGCCGTTGTTGCGAAACAGGTAGTCGGCTTCTCCGGGAAGCCCTCGCGGCCCGCACATCACCTCGACGCCGCGGTAGCGGCACACGGTGGCGCCGGTGGTGTAGGCCGCCGGCATGCCGGCCTGCTCCGCCGCGGCCTGGCGCGGGGCGCCCGGGGCGGCGGGATCCCGCGCGGCGCCGGGCCGTCCCGGTGCGGGTGGGAGCGATCGAGGGTCGAACCTCACGTAACCGGACACGAACAGGTCGAGCCAGCCGTCGTTGTCGTAGTCGCCGAAGGCGCAGCCGCTCGCGCCGCCCTGCACGGCCACTCCGGCCGCAGGGGCGACATCGGTGAAGCGTCCGGGAGCGGTCGCCATCAACAGGCGGCTGACGCCGATGTTGGCGACGAACAGGTCCACGTCGCCGTCGTTGTCGTAGTCACCCGCGCAGACGCCCTGGCCCCAGCGTTCATTCGCGAGGTCGTCGCCCTCCGTGGCGTGGGCAAACGTGCCGTCACCCCGGTTCAGGTACAGCGCCGCACGGACATCCGACGCAAGGCGCCCGCCCTCGACGTCGAGCGTGCCTCCGTTCACCAGGTAGATGTCGAGCCAGCCGTCGCCATTCAGGTCCAGCATCGCGACGCCGGAGCCGAGTGCCTCGATGATGTAGCCCTTTCCCGGCGAGCCGGCCACGTGCCGGAACGCCGACAGGCCCGCACGGACGGTGACGTCCTCGAACGAGACGGGCGGCGCCTGGGCCACGGCCACGGCCGTCGCCAGCACGAGCAGTGATCCCGCCAGGCCCGGCCGATACGCCGGAATGCCGGACGCCATGCGTAAGACGTTCATGACCGTTCTGGCGAGCTGCCTGACGGCCGCCGGCGACGGCACCATGGCGTGGCGCAGCGCCATCTCAGCCGTATGAGTCAGCGCTTGACTTCGCTCGGATCGGCGTGCCATAAGGAGCCACCTTCAGCACTGACATGCTACACGCGGGCTGCGATGCAGCGGTCCCCGCCGATCCGTCGGCGCGGGCCGGCTGCCTGGCGTCTCCGCGCTCTCGCAGGAGGAGCAGATGAGAACGTACTCGTCACATGCTCTTGGTGTCGTGACCCTCGCGTTGCTGCTGTCAGCCGCGGGAGCCCACGCACAGGTGGCGCGCTCGCAGTTCAACGGCACGGTGACCGACACGGAAGGCGGGGTGCTCGTCGGCGCGACCGTGGTAGCCATCAACGTGCAGACCAACGTGGCGTCGACCGCCACGACGACAGACGCTGGCGTCTACGTCATTCCCTACCTGCCGAGCGGCACCTACCGCATCACGGTGACGGCCGACGGCTTCCGCCCCGCCGCGGCCAATGACGTCGTCCTGCGCGCCGCACAGACGCTGACCATCGACTTCCAGATGAGCGTCGACGCGCTCACCGAGGAACTCACGGTCGCGGCCCCGATGATCGAGACGGGCACCGCCGAGATCGGCCGGTACGTGTCGAACAAGGAGTACCAGACATGGCCGGTGCCGGTCTCCGACGGCCAGCGCCAGATTCAGCAGTTCATCTTCTCGAGCCTGCCCGGCAGCGTGGGCAACACGTTCGAGGGGTCGATCAACGGCGGCCGCAACTACTCGCACGAGATCCTCGTCGAGGGCATGCCGCTCGGTCGCAATCTCCAGGGCGGCAGCAACAACGAGATGTCGCCGCCGACCGAGGCGGTGCAGGAGTTCAAGCTCCAGACCGGGACGATTGGCGCGGAGTACGGCGGCGGACAGACGGCCGTCGCCAACTTCGTCGTCAAGAGCGGCACCAACGAATTCCACGGCGCGGGCGCCTTCTACTACCAGGACGCGGCGCTCGACGCGAACAGCTTCGTCAGCAAGGCGCTGAACCGACCGAAGCCGGATCGCACGCTGCAGAACTGGGCGCTCGCCCTCGGCGGCCCCATCACGCTGCCCAGGCTCTATCGCGGGCAGGATCGCAGCTTCTTCTTCATGACGTTCGAGAAGACCCACGAGGAGAACCAGCTGTCCACGGGCTTCCGCACGTTGCCGACGCGCGAGTTCCAGAGCGGCGACTTCTCGAGGCTGCTCGACCCGTCGTACACGGGCGACGCGCGGTCCGGCTCGGTCATCGGTGTCGACGCGCTCGGACGTCCGGTGCAGTTCGGCCAGATCTACGACCCGCGCTCGACCCGCGTGGTCGACGGCGCGGTCGTACGCGATCCGTTCCCCGGCAACAGGATCCCGCGGGAGTTCTGGGACTCGGTGGCTCGCAACACGATCGACCAGGGCCTCTGGGACGAACCCGCGCTCGATCGCCTGCTGAACAACCAGCCCGTGTTGTCGGGCTGCTGTCCGGTCTTCGACCAGAAGACGTTCGCCGCGAAGGTGGACCAGGTCATCTCCACGCGTCATCGGGCGTCGTTCTACGTGAATCGTGAATGGCGCACGCGCAACAACTCGGTCGCCGGCCGGTACGGCCTGCCCCCGGGAAGCCCCACCAACCTGTACCAGCTGCAGAAGACGCCCAGCTGGCTGATCCGCGCCTCCGAGAACTGGGTCATCAGCGACAACCTGCTGCACCGGTTCGCCATCGGGTACAACCGATTCGGCAACAACAACCGCAGCGTGTACTTCAACCAGGGCTGGCCGTCACGCATCGGGCTCACGAACATGCCCGACACGACGTTCCCCCGCCTCGCGATGGGAGGGTCGCCGATCCTCGGCAACATGGGGAACTTCGGGTCGAACTCGCGCGGCAACAGCGACGAGGGCAGCTGGGTCGTCCAGGACGACATCACGTTCATCCGCGGACGCCACAACGTCAAGGCCGGGTTCGAGGGACGGTTCTACTACGTCGACAACGACCTCGCCGACGCGACGGCCAACTTCAGCTTCCTGCCGGCGCAGACCGCGCTGCCGGGCTTCGACACGTCGACCGGTCATACGTACGCCAGCTTCCTGCTCGGCGCCGTCGCCAGCTCCGATCGCGCGGTGCAGGCGGTGAACACGAAGCTGCGCGAACGCGACTACTCGCTGTACGTGCAGGACGACTACAAGATCACGTCGCGCCTGACGCTGAATCTCGGCCTGCGCTGGCAGATGATCCAGGGCGTCTACGAGGAGAACGGCTACGTCACCAACCTCGACCTGACGCGGCCGAATCCCGCGGCGGGCAACCTGCCCGGGGCGCTGCGCTTCGCCGACGAAGAAGGCCGCAAGACGTTCATCGACCCCTACCGCAAGCAGTTCCAGCCACGGCTGGGCCTGGCCTACGCCATCTCGCCCACCATGGCCGTGAGCGGTGGCTACAGCGTGAGCAACCGCCCGGGCACCGCGTACACGGACGGCGAGTTCGGCGGCCTCGACTCCACCGGTTACAACGGCACCATCGTCGTCAACCGCGCGACGTTCCCCACGCCCAACCCGCAGGATCCGGTCATGTACCTGAGCGACAGGTACCCGGACTTCACGGGCACCCTGCCGAACCGTGACATCACGCTGCGCAACAACCAGGGCATGACGATCATCGTCGGCAACGAGGCGAAGCGCGAGAAGTACCACAACTTCAACGTGACGCTGCGCCGGCAGCTCGGTACGAACGTGTCGGCGACGCTGGCCTACATCGGCGCCCGCGGCACGGACCTGCCGATGCCGGGCGTCGACCGCAACATCAACCGCATACCGTACGAGGCCCTCGCGCAGTATGGCGACCTGTTGTTCGCCCCCCTCGCGAGCCAGCCGCAGCTCGGCATTCCCACGCCGTATCCGGGCTTTGCCGGAACGGTGCAGCAGGCGCTGCGTCCGTATCCGCAGTTCCTCGACCTGACGCTGCTGAACGACTTCGAGGGCAAGACGCGCTACGACTCGCTGCAGGCGACGGTCGAGCGGCGCTACAGCAGCGGCTTCGCCATCCTCGCGGCCTACACGTGGTCGCGCACCGACGACCTGGTCCGCACCCAGGACGGACGCGGCGAGGAGTGGTCGAAGGCGCCGTTCAGGCACGTGCCGCACTTCCTCAAGCTGACGTGGATCTACGACCTGCCCATCGGGCCGGGACGTGCCATCGACGTCGGCGGCGTGCTCGGTCAGGTGATCGGGGGCTGGACGCTCACGGGCATCCACAACTATCGGGCGGGCAGCACGTTGGCCGTCTTCGACAGCCGGCTCAACGGCGCGGGCTTCGCCATCCGTCCGAACGTCGTGTCGGGCGTCGACCAGGTGATCTACGACGGCGGCTCGGCCGACACGGTAGACGGCACTCCCTACCTCAATCCCGAGGCCTTCGCGCTGCAGGACATCACGGCGCAGGGCATTCCGCTGACCATCGGCTCGGCGCCGCCGCAGCTGTCGGTGCGCGGCCCGGCGCTGTTCACCGAGGACTTCGGCCTGCTCAAGCGCTTCAGTGCCGGCGCGGAGCGCAGCCTGGAGTTCCGCGCAGACTTCATCAACGTGCTCAACAGGTCCGGGCTTGGCACGCCCGACCTGGATGTCGCCAGCGCCAACTTCGGACGCATCTTCGGCGTGGCACAGGCGCCCCGCCGTATCCAGCTGTCGCTGCGCATGACGTTCTGAGACTGGAGGCCGTACACGGCATGTGGAGCTCCATGCTCGCCCTGGCGGTGACGGCCCAGGCCGTTGCCGCCGACGCCGGGGCGTGCACCGCGCAGCTCGCCATCGCGCGCGATGCCTACGAGCAGCGCGCGTACGCGCGGGCACGTGCCGCGTTTGCCGCCGCCCTCACCCCGTGCGGCATGACGCCGGCCCTGCTGCTGGCGCTGGCCCAGGCCGAACTCCTCTCGGGCGACGCCGAGGCGTCGCTCGCGACGCTGCAGCGCCTCGAGTCGATGGGGCCGCTCGACGTGCCGGCGATGAAGGTGCGGGCACGCGCCCTCTACCTGACGGCGCGCGACCGTGAGGCCGAGGGCACGCTGGTCGCCGCGGCCGCGATGGCGCCCGACGATGCGGAGATCCCGTACGACCTCGGACGCATGTACTACCAGCAGCAGCGGCATCAGGAAGCACGCGAGGCGTTCACGCGCGCCATCGCCATCGACCCGCGCGCGTACAAGGCGTGGGACAACCTCGGCCTCACCTGGGAGGCGCTCGGCGACACAGCGGAAGCCACGCGGCACTACGCGAAGGCGATGGCCATCGCGCACACCGACGCGCCGACCTACGGCGTCGTCTATGCCAACTACGCAGACCTGCTGATCAGGGAGGGCGAGTACCGGAAGGCATTCGACGCCGCGGCAGAGGCTGCCCAGCGCAACCCCGAGGACGCCCGCAACTTCCTGCTGGCCGGCAAGGCCCTGGCCAGGCTCGACGCCGAGGAGGTCAGTATCAAGTGGCTGACCCAGGCCGTCGCGCTCGACCCCACACTGCCGGAGCCGCACTACCTGCTGGCACGCGCGTACCGGCGCATGGGCCGGAGCACCGAGGCCGAGGCGGCCATGGCGGCCTTCCAGGACGCCTCGGCACGTGCGCCCAGGGTGCGACGGTGACGCCGCCGTACGGCGCACACGTCATGGCGCGACGCGTCCAGTTGACGGCGACTGCGGCAGGCGCGGCGATGCTGCTGGGCGCGACACCCAACGGCCAGACGCCCGCGACGGGCTTCACTGACATCACCCACGCGTCCGGCGTCACGTTCGTGCACGCCGCGTCGAAGACCGACGTCAAGTTCCTGCCCGAGACGATGGGCGGAGGCGTGGCGGTGTTCGACGCCGACGGCGACGGCCGGCTCGACGTCTTCTTCACGAACGGCGCGGCCATCGACGAGGCGATGACGTCGGCACGGCAGGCGGACAAGGCCGATCCGCGGTACTGGAATCGCCTCTATCGCCAGACGGAGGAGGGACGCTTCGTCGACGTCACGGCGGAAGCCGGCCTGGCGGGCTATCGCTACGACTTCGGCGTCGCGACAGGCGACGTCGACAACGACGGCGACACCGACCTGTACGTTACCGGCTACGGCGGCAATGTCCTCTACCGCAACGACGGCGACGGCACGTTCACCGACGTCTCGGCGCAGGCTGGAGTGACGGCGGGCGGCTGGTCGACGAGTGCGGCGTTCGTCGACTACGACGCCGACGGCTGGCTCGACCTCTTCGTGTGCCGCTATCTTGCCTGGTCGTGGGAAGCCAACGTGCCGTGCCCTGCGGCCGACGGCACCGGCCGCGCCTACTGCCACCCGCGCCTGTTCCCCCCGGTGACCAGCCTGCTGTACCGCAACAACCGAGACGGCACCTTCACGGACGTCTCGGAACGCAGCGGCATCGCCGCGATCGAGGGCAAGGCGCTCGGCGTCGCCATCGACGACTACGACGGCGACGGCCTCATCGACGTCTTCGTCGCGAACGACTCGATCCGGCAGTTCCTCTTCCGCAATCAGGGCAACGGGACGTTCGGCGAGGGTGCGCTGGCCGCCGGCGTTGGCTTCGACGAGGACGGTCGCGCCTTCGCCGGCATGGGCACGGACTTCGGCGACTACGACGGTGATGGCCGGCCCGACATCATCGTGACCACGCTGAGCCTGGAACGATACGCGCTGTTCCGCAACGACGGACCGGCAGGCTTCACCTACGCCACGCACGAGAGCGGCGTCGGCCGCGCGACGGTGCGATCCTCAGGCTGGGGCACGCGGTTCATGGACTATGACGACGACGGCGACCGCGACATCGTCGTGGCGCAGGGCCACGTCCTCGACACGGTGAGCGAGGAACGCCAGGGATACGCATACGAGCAGCCACCGCTCCTGCTGCGCAACGACGGAGGCCGGTTCACGGACGTTTCCGGCGAGATGGGCACCGCGTTCCTGAAGGCTGCCGCGGGCCGGGGCGTCGCCGTCGGGGACCTCGACGGGGACGGCGATCTCGACGTCGTGATCGCGAACCTTGACGCGGCGCCCGTCGTCCTGCGCAACGACCACAGCGGAGGCGGATCGCTGCGCGTCCGGCTGCGTGGCACGCAGTCGAACCGCGACGGGCTCGGCACCGTGGTCGTGGTGACCGACGCCGCAGGACGGCGGCAGCGAGCAGTCTGCTCCACGTCGTCCAGCTACCAGTCGGCCAGCGAGCCCGTCGTCCATTTCGGCCTGGGGACGTCTACGGCAGCACGCGTGGACGTGCACTGGCCGAGCGGTGTCCTTCAGACCGTCGTACCGCCGTCCGGCGGATCGCTCGAGGTCACGGAACCCCAGGCAGCGGCGCCGCGTGCGGCCACCGGCGCGGGCACGTCAGGCGCCCTGCGCGCCTCGAAAAAGAGGTAAGCGCCTTCTTCCGGGTCGTCCATGACGTGCGGCGCGAGGCGACGCTCCCACCACCGGTTGACGGGCCCGGAAGGGTTGCCGACCCATCGTCCGGTGAGGCGCCATCGGATCAGCCGGGGAACGCTCGCGTAGTGAACGAGGTCGAAGATCGCGTGCGCACGGCGGCTCATGTAGGGCCGCACACGCTCGACGCGGAAGCCTCGCGACTCGAGCTGACGCACCCACACCTCTGCGGCGTGCACGTGGTAGTGGCGTGAATGGCCGTGGAACCAGCGGGCGTAGGCATCGGCCAGCCGCGTCGCGCCGACGCGCGACAGGAGCGACGACACGAAGAGGAACGGGCCGAACAGCGGCCCCGGCACGCCGAACACGAACCGGCCGCCCGGGCTGACGACGCGCGTGATTTCGTCCAGTGCGGTGTCGATGCCCTCGACGTGCTCGAGGACGCAGTTGGCGACGACAGTCGCGAACGAGCCGTTCGCGAACGGCAGGTGCTCGGCACGGGCACGCAGGCAGAGCGCGTGGCGGCCGCGGCTGCGTGACTCCGCGAGGCGGGATGCGTCGGTGTCGATGCCGGCCGTGACCTGGCCGTCGAAGGCGAACGCGGCAAACAGCCCGTCGCCGCACCCGACGTCGAGCAGGCGCGGCGCGAGCGGCCCGGCCTCCGCGACGAGGCGGCATTCGATCGTCCGGATCAGCGCGCGAAACGCCGGCACCTGCTGCAGGTGATCGCGCAGCACCGCGCGCCAGCGCAGCGGGTCGTCGCCAGGCGCCTGGTGCTCAGGCATCGATCCCGGCTCCGCGCCCGTGCAGGACGAGCCACTCTCGCAGCGCCCGCAGCCCGTCGTGCAAGGCTGTCGCGGGACGCCAGCCCAGGTCCTCGCCGCCGCGGCGGACGTCGGAGATGTAGACGCGCTGGTCCGCCGGACGCCACGGCGCCAGCCGCACCCGGGGCTCCACGCCTGCCGCATCCTCCAGATGGCGCCTGAATTCGTGCCAGATGCTCACCGAGGCGTCGGGGCCACCACCCACGTTGTACGCGCGTCCCGCGCACGTGTCGATGCGCTGCACGGCGCTGTCGAATGCGTCAAGGAGATCTTCCACGAACAGCAGGTCGCGCACCTGCTTGCCGTCGCCGAAGATGGTCACCTCGTCGTCTCGAAGCGCCGCCCGCATCATCCACGCGACCCAGCCCTGATCTTCCGAGCCGAACTGCCCGGGGCCGTAGATGCAGCTCTGTCTGAAGACCACGGCGCGGAGGCCGTACATGCGCGCGTAGTCGCGCACGTACTGGTCTGCCGCCGCGTTGGAGCACGCATACGGCGTGTGGGGATCGAGCGGCTCGGCCTCGTCGATGCCCAGCGGACGCGAGGGCACGATGTATCGCGTGAGCTGCTCCTCCGCCGGATGGTGTGCCAGCGAGCCGTACACCTTGTTGGTGCTGGCGAAGATGAGCGCCGCGCCGGGCGCCTGCCTGCGCAGTCCCTCGAGCACGTTGATCGTGCCGAGGGCGTTGGCCTCGAAGTCGTGCCGCGGATTGCGCACCGCGTCCGTCACGGCCACCTGCCCTGCGAGATGCACGACGATGTCGACGGCCCGGCACGCCGCTGCGACGGCGTCCGCGTCGGTGACGCTCGCGCGGGTCAGCGCGAAGGACGACGCGCCGAGCTCGGCGCGCAGGTGCTCGAGTCGTTCCAGGCTGCCGCCGCGCGACAGGTCGTCGAGCACGACGACCTCGTCGCCGCGACGCACGGCACGGCGCACGCAGCGCGATCCGATGAACCCCGCGCCGCCGGTCACCAGCACGCGCGCCATGTCAGGGGGCCCCCAGCAGGCGCTCGAAGACACGGGCGTTCTCGTCAGGCGAGAAGCGCTTCGCGATCTCGGTTCGGCTCATGATCGGCACGGCGGGACGTTCGATCTGATCGACGATCGCGGCGGCGAGCGCCGGCGCATCGCCCACGGGCACGATGCAACCCATGCCGGTCAGCCGCACGGGCTGCCGGACGCCGGGGAGATCGGAAGCGACGACGCGCACGCCCTGCAGCATGGCTTCGATCTGCACGAGCCCGAAGCTCTCCGTCGAGTTGAGGCTCGGCACCACGAGCACCGACAACTGACGGTAGAAGTCGGCCATCTGGTGCGGCTGCAGCAGGCCGACGAACCGCCAGCGCCCTGCCGCTTCGAGCGTCGCGATCCGCGGCAGCAGACGTGCCCGCAGCGCGTCCTCACCCCAGACGTCGTCCACCTGGCCGGCGAAGAGCACCTGTGCGCCGGGCTGCTTCTCGAACACCTTCGGCAACGCGTCGAGGAGCACGTCCACGCCCTTCTCGGCCGCGAACCGAGTGGCCATGCCGATCACTGGACGGCCCTGATGCGCCGGACGCTCGCCGTCGAACGGTGCGTCGGCTACCGGAGGCAGTGCTGTGACCAGCTTCGCGCCATGCCGCCGGAGCAGCGGGGAGCTCGACGCGAAGTCGTCCGTGTACGCCACCACATGGTGCACAGCCCGGGCCGCGACACGGTTGGCGGCGTCTACCACTCGTTCGATCACCCTGTTGTGGATGCCCCCGGGAAGCCGCAGATCGCAGTGATGGACCAGCGCGGTGGGCCGCCCGAGCGCGCGCGCCCGCAGCGCGATGCCTGCCGCGTCGAGCTGTGGCAGGTGGAGGATGACGGCGTCGTGCCGCAGGACCTCGCGCGTCGC
>JBIQIB010000095.1:9903-16749 GCA_044508265.1 Acidobacteriota bacterium | reverse complement strand
CCTGCGGCGGATCCGGCGACGCCGGTCCTGCGCGTGGACGACGTGGTCGCCCGCCGGGGCGACGCCGCGAGGGGCGCAGACGTGATCACCCGGTGCGCGATGTGTCACACCTTCGAAGGCGTGGGCGCGGACGTGGGGCCGGCGCTGGACGGGTGGGTCCTCGGCAAGTCCGACGAGGTCGTCGCGACGGCCATCGTCGAGCCGGACGCCGATATCGCCCACGGCTACGCCGGCACCGTCATCCGGACGACGGACGGCCTGACCATCGAGGGCCTGCTGATCAAGGATGGCGACCCGCTGATGATGCGCAGCATGGGCGGCGTGACGCAGATCATCCCCGCGCATCGCGTGCGTGATCGCGAGCGGCTGCCCGGCTCGTTGATGATGAGCGCCGCGCAGCTCGGGCTGACGGCGCAGGATGTCGCCGATCTGATCGCGTTCCTGCGGTCGCGCTGAGCCCGGCCGCGCGGCCGCCGGCACCCGCAGGCTGGCGACGACCTACAGCGCAGCGGGCTCGAGGTCGGCCTGCTGCCGCCGCAGCAGGAAGTGGAGCAGGTCGATGCGCGTCAGGATCGAGATCGGTCGCCTGTCGTCGTCCACCACGACGACCGCCGTGCTCTTGCGCAGCCACTCCTCGAGCGTGGACAGCGGCGTGCCCGTGCCGACCATGGGCACGTAGCGGTTCATGCACTTCGAGACGAGCGCCTGCGCGGTGCCTTCGCCGGACCCGAGGAAGGCCATCACGTCGGCTTCCGACACGATGCCGACGAGCACGCCGCCCGACGTCACCGGCAGCTGCGAGATGCCGTGCTCACGCATGACGGCGATGACCTCGCTGATGCGCTGCGTGTCCTCCGCGACGACGAGTGCCGGGCACGACGCGTCGAGGCTGACGATCTCGCCGACCCGGCCGTCGATCGTCGCCGTCTGGAAGAACCCGTTGTCGCGCATCCACTTGTCGTCCACGAACTTCGTCATGTAGTTGCGCACGCCGTCGGGCAGCACGACGACGCAGTGCTGGCCCTTGCCGAGCGACGGCGCCTTCTGCAGCGCCGCGTACATCGCCGAGCCCGACGAGCCGCCGACGAGCAGGCCTTCCTCGCGGATCAGGCGGCGCGCGAGCAGGAACGACGGCTGGTCCGTCGTCTTGACCCACTCGTCCACGAGCGCGCGATCGAGGACGTCCGGGATGAAGTCGTAGCCGATGCCCTCGACCTTGTAGGTGCCCACCTCGGAGCCGCCGCCGAGAATCGATCCCACGGGGTCGGCGCCGACGATGCGGCACGACGGCCGCACCTCCTTGATCCGCTTCGCGACGCCGGTGATCGAGCCGCCCGTTCCGGCGCCCATCACCACCATGTCCACCTCACCGTCGAGGTCGTCGAGGATCTCCTGGCCGGTGGTGTCGTAGTGGATCTGCGGGTTCGCCGGGTTGGCGTACTGGTCGAGGATGTGCGCGTTGGGCAGCTGCTCCTGGAGCCGCCGCGCCACGTTGATGTGGCTCTCGGGCGAGTCGAACGCGGCTTCGGTCGGCGTGCGGATGATCTCGGCGCCGAGCGCCTCGAGCACGACCTGCTTCTCGCGGCTCATCTTCTCGGGCATCGTGATGATCACCCGATAGCCGCGCACCGCGCCCGCCAGCGCGATGCCGATGCCCGTGTTGCCGCTGGTCGGCTCGATCAGCGTGTCACCCGGCTTGATACGGCCCTCGCGTTCCGCCGCGTCGACCATGGCGTAGCCGATGCGGTCCTTCAACGATCCCCCGGGGTTGAGGAACTCGCACTTCGCCCAGAGCGTGCAGTCGAGATGCGCGCCAAGGCGGTTGAGGCGGACGAGCGGCGTGCGGCCGATGGCTTCGAGGATGTTGTTCAGGCGCATCGTCCATCCATCGTACTGTGGAATCCGCCGTACGCGGCCGAGGCGCCCGGACGGCGACGCCTCAGCGGCGGCTGAGGCTCACGTTGAGCTGCCGGGTGTCGCCCGCCTTCACCTCCAGCTCGCTCTCGAACGGCTCGTAGCCGTCGGCCGTGACGACGATCCGGTGCCGCCCCGGGGTGACGTGCAGGATGAGCCGCTCGTCGTCGTCGGCAAGCTCCCACTGCTCGCCGCCAATCTCGATGGTCGCGTCGGCGGGCTGCACCCGCAGCGAGATGACGGCCGCGCCGTCGAGGTCGGCAGGCGCCTCCTCGCGTGACGCGCCGGGCAAGACACCGGCACCCTGCGCTCGTTCCGGAAGCCGTCCGCGACGCGGGCCCGACGGCGGGGGCACCGGCCGCGGCGGCTCCGCCGCTCCGGCGGGCAGCGGCGCCATCACGTGCTCGATGTCGAGTGTCGTGCCGGGCGTGAGGAGCACGGCCTGCGACCACGGCTCCGTGCCCTCGCGATAGAGCTCGAGGCGGTACCGGCCGGGGGGCAGCCGCAGCCGCTGGAACCGTCCGTCGAAGTCGTCCACGATGCCGACGAGGCGGCCGTCGACGTACACCTCCGTATCGCGCGGCGAGACCTTCAGGCGCGCCTGCGCCAGCTCCGGCCCGTACCTCACCGGCACGGGCGGGCCCCACCAGTACGGTGCCCAGCCCGGATAGCCCCAGTAGCCGCGGGCGCCCCAGAAATACGGGTACCCGAAGAACGGGCCGTGCCACGGCCGGTAGACGTGCGCGGAGATGACGACAGGACGCACGACGCGCACCGGGCGGACCACGCGCACGGGACGCACCGGACGCACGGCACGTACGGCGCGCCCATGCCGCCGCTGGGCCTCCGCGGGCATCGGCAGGGCCATCAGCACCAGGCCCAGCGCGGCGGCAACGGAGAACATGAACCTTGAGAACACACGCGATCGCACGATGACACCTCGAAAGGACAGGCTACCTGTCCAAGGTGCAAGAACGACACCAGAGGACGCTGCCGGCGCGCGGCGGTTGCCTGCGCTGCGGCGTCCGCCGATAATCGCGCGCATGTCCTCCAACGTGTGCGCCTCTGCGGTCCTGGGCGTCTGCCTGCTGGCCGCCGGCGCGTCGGCTGCCGCCCGTGAGGCGACAGCGCCGCCACAGCCTCCGGCATCATCGCCGCCTTCCGCGGCAGCGCTGCCCGATGCGCGTACGGCCAGCACGCGCGCCATCGCCACGGCGCTGCTCGACGACGGCGTGAGCCAGCAGGAACGTCAACGCCTGGCCACCGAGGCCGTGCCCCGTGCCGCGGAGGTGGTGCTCGCGCTCGCCGATGGCCTGCCGCCGGACGACGAAGCCGAGGAGTACCGACGCATCCCGTGGATCTGGCGCGTGGCCGTCGCTGCAGGGCGGGCCAACGACCACGCCGCCCTCGTGCCGCTGCTCGACGCGTCGATGCCGCGGCGCGACGAGCCCCTGCGCGACTGGCAGGCCGTCGTCCTCGGGGGCGGCATCGTCATGGGGCTCTCGCAGGCGGGTGAGTGGCCGCGCGACGTGATGGCGCCCTGGCTCGCGGCCGACGCCGCGCGCGCCGCGCGCTGGGAACGCTCGCTCGACCTCGCGATCCGCATGGCCGACGACGACAGCGTCCGCAACGGGACGCGCTACGACGCGCTGCGGATGCTGGCCGTGCTGCCCTGGGATCGTGTGGGCGCGCAACTCGTGCGGTACCTCTCGGCCGACGTGGACGCCGAGTTGCAGATGGGGGCGATTGGCGGCCTCGCGGACCTGCAGGATCCGCGCGCCGGCAAGGCACTCGTGGGCCATGCGTCGCAGTACGCCGAGGCGAACCGGCGCCACGCCATCAACGCGCTGCTCAGGACCGACGAGCGGAAGGCGCTGCTGCGTGCGGCGCTGCGCACCGGCGCCATCCCGGAGGCGTGGCTCTCGGCGGAGCAGCGGGAGCGCCTGTGACCGGCGCGAACAGGAACGACCGCCTGCCGGTGGCCATCGTCGGCGCGGGTTTGTGGGGCGCCAATCATGCGCGGGCGCTGCTCGCCCATCCCGGTGTGCGCATCGCGCTCGTCTGCGACAGCGACGAGGCACGGGCGCGCGCGCTCGCCGACACCTGCGGCTGTGCCTGGACGACAGACCTCGACGCCGCGGCAGGGGCCGACGTCGTGGCCGCGACGGTGGCGACGCCGGACCACCTTCACGCCGGTCCCACGCTTGCGATGCTTCGCGCGGGCAAGCACGTGCTCGTCGAGAAGCCGCTCGCGACGACCACGGCCGAGGCCCAGACGATGGTCGACGCGGCCGAGTCACGCGGGCTCAAGCTGATGGTCGACTTCCACGCGCGCTGGCACCCGCTGTTCATGGGCGCGAAGGGCTACGTCGAGCGCGGCGAGCTCGGCGCACCGGTCATGGCCTACGCGCGGCTTGCCGACACGATCCACGTGCCGACCGAGATGCTGTCGTGGGGAGGACGGTCGGGACCGGAGTGGTTCCTGTTCCCGCACACGATGGACGTCGTCCGCTGGCTGTTCGGCAGGGAGCCGGTCGAGGTCTTCGCCCGCGGCCACCGCGGGGTGCTCGCCGCGAAGGGCATCGACTGCTGGGACGCCATCCAGGCGTCGGTCGCGTTCGAGGGCGGCGCGTTCTGCACGTTCGAGACCTCGTGGATCGTGCCCGACTCGTATACGAACGTCGTGGACAACCGGCTCTCGTTGTACGGCACGACCGGGGGCCTGGAGCTGCGCAACGAGCCGACGCTGTGGGCGTTCACCGACCGCTATCACACGCCCTTCACGTCGGCGCCGGTCACGCGCTACGGCAAGGCGTGGGGCTTCCAGTACGAGTCGATCCGTTACTTTGCCGACTGCCTCGTGGACGACGTGATGCCCGAGGCGTCGGGTCGCGACGGTCTGATCGTGACAGCGACGATAGAAGCCGTCCTGCAGTCGCTCGCCGAACAGCGGCCCGTGCGGGTGGACGACGTGCTGGCGAGGGCGGCTCAGACGGACACGAAGGATTCGAAAGCATGAGCGTACTCGACAGATTCCGCCTGGATGGCAAACGCGCCTTCGTCACCGGGGCCAGCCGCGGCCTCGGCCGGTCGATGGCGCTGGCGCTCGCCGATGCCGGCGCCGACGTCATTCTGACCGGCCGCACGGCCGACACACTGGAGGCGGCCGCCGACGAAGTGCGGGCCCGCGGCCGCGAGGCCTGGACCGTCGTGGCCGACATGGCCGTCCCGGAAGCGTGCGAGCAGGTCTGCACGCAGGTGGTCGCCGCGCACGGACCGATCGACATCCTCGTCAACAACGTGGGGAACCGCGAGGGCGCGCAGCCCATCGTCGAGGACACGCTCGAGACGTGGCGGCGCGTGATCGACCTGAACCTCACGAGCTGCGCCGTCGCGACGCGCATCGTCGGCGCGGCGATGCTGGCGCGCGGCGCGGGCGGACGGATCATCAACATCGCGTCCATCAGCGCGCTCATCGCGAACCGCGGGATCGGCGGACGCGGCTACGAGACGGCCAAGGCCGCGGTGCTGCACTTCACGCGGTGCGCGGCCGTGGACTGGGCGCCGCACGGCGTCACGGTGAACGCGATCTGTCCCGGGCTGTTCATGACGGATACGAACCGGGAGTGGAACGAGCGGCGTCCCGAGGTCATCGAAGAGTTCGTCAGGCACATCCCGATGGGACGGCCGGGCGAGCCCGACGAGATCGGTCCCCTGGCCGTGTACCTGGCCAGCCCGGCGTCGGCCTACGTGACGGGCGCGGCGTACCTGATCGACGGCGGCTACACTGCCTGGTAGCGTCGCGCGCCGCGGGCGGCGGCGCCGCGCGAAGATGTGGCGCGAAGCGCGAGCATGACGGATGATGTGCGTCATGCGAAACCTCGTCCTCCCCCTTCTTCTGGCCGGTGTCCTGTCTGCGGGGCCCGCCGTCGCCCAGTCCACGCCACCGCTCGAGTTCGTGCCGCTGTTCAACGGCACCGACCTTACGGGCTGGCGCAACATCAACACCGCACCCGAGACGTGGTCGGTACGCGACGGCATGATCGTCACGAGCGGCGAACCGATGGGCGTGCTGTGCACCACCAGGCAGTACGAGAACTTCGTGCTGGTGATCGACTGGCGGCACACGAAGGCGGGAGGCAACTCCGGCCTGTTCATGTGGACCGACGCGGTGCCGCAGGAGGGCAGCGTGTATCCCAACGGGCTGGAGGTGCAGATGCTCGAGCTCGACTGGCCGAAGCTGAACACGCGCAACGGCGTCACGCCGCCCGAGGCGTACGTGCACGGCGAGCTGTTCGGCGTCGGGTCGCTCAAGATCACGCCCGACAACCCGCGCGGCCCGCGCAGCAAGTCGATCGAGAACCGTGCGCTCGGACGCGGCAACTGGAACACCTACCACATCGTCGCCGTGGACGGCGTCGTGAAGCTGGCGGTGAACGGCAAGTTCGTCAACGGCATCTCGCAGGCCACCCAGAAGAAGGGATACCTCTGTCTCGAGTCCGAAGGCGCCGAAGCGCACTTCCGCAACATCCGGATGATGGAGCTGCCCCCCGGGGTCACCAGCCCCGAGCAGACGCAGCCCCTGCTGCCGGAGGATCGCCGCTGACCGCCCGGCGGCGGTGACACCCGCGCCGTGCCGCGTGCGGTGACGCCCGGATGATGCCGCTGTTTGCGATCGTCGTCGCGCTGCACGGGCTCGTGCACCTGCTCGGCGTCGCGAAGGCGTTCGGGCTCGCCGACCTGCCGCAACTGACGCAGCCCATCACCCCGGCGCTGGGGGTGGCGTGGCTCGTCGCCGCCGTCCTGTTCGTCGCCTCGGCCGTCGCGCTCGTCACCGCACCTCGCTGGTGGTGGGTGATGGCCGCGGGCGCGATCGTCGTGTCGATGGCGGCCATCGTGCCCTCGTGGAGCGACGCGAAGGCAGGCGCGGCG
>JBIQIB010000095.1:0-9803 GCA_044508265.1 Acidobacteriota bacterium | reverse complement strand
GGCGACGCCGCACGGCTCTTCTACATGCGGGCCTCGATGCGCGGCCTGCCGGTGCAGGGCCTCCACCGATACGCCGATGGCGCGGCGTCGATGCGCGTGAAGGCCGCCGCGCTGGTGCCAGTCGTCGACCAGTCGGGACCGGAGCTGACGCGCGCCGAAACCGTGACGCTCTTCAACGACATCTGCATCATGGCCCCTGCGGCGCTCGTCGATCCCGCCATCACCTGGGAGGCGGAGGAAGGGCGCACGGTGCGGGCGGTGTTCGCCAACGCCGATCACACGATTCGCGCGGAGCTGGTCTTCAACGAGAGGGACGAGCTCGTCGACTTCAGATCGGACGACCGCTACAGGACGTCAGCGGATGGCCTGGAGCTGATCAGGGCGAGGTGGTCGACGCCCGTGGGAGGGTACCGTGCGTTCGGGGCCGTGCGTCTCGCGTCGCACGGCGAGGGGCGGTGGCACGAGGCCGAGGGCGACTACGCGTACCTGGAACTGCTGATCGACGACGTGCGGTACAACGTCACGCCGCCCTGACGGTCACGGCTTCGCGCGCGCGGCGATCATCGCGTCGATTGTCTCGTCGGCGACGCCCAGCTCCGTCCGGAGCCGCGTGCGCTCCTGTCCGAGCCACGAGGCGAAGTCCGCCTCCATCTCCGGCGTCCACTTCGCGCCGTACGTCTGGGCGAGCGTGTAGGTGCCCTCGGCGATGCGCTGCTTGCGGAACGTGTCGGTCAGGCGCGTCTCCTCGGAGCGGCGCACGACCTGCTCGACGAGATGCGGCGGGATGAACAGCACGCCGCCTTCGGTGGCGTGCACGACGTCGCCGGGCAGCACGACGGCGTGGCCCACGCGGATCGGCGCGTTGATGGACGCGAGCATCATCTCGCGGATGTAGGACGGGTGCCACGCCTTCACCCACGCGTTGAAGCCGTCGATCTCGCGCAGGCCTGCCAGATCGCGCGCCGACCCGTAGAGGACGGGGCCGTTGCCCGAGTTGCGGAAGATCGCCTGCCCCAGGTTGTCGCCGATGAGCGTGCCGTCCTCGATCTTGCCGAACCCGTCGGCGACGTACACGTCGCCGGGCGCGAGCATGTAGATCGGGAACTGGTTCATCGCGCCCTGCAGGCCCGCCTCGCGCGCCGCCGCGGCCATGCGCTTCTCGAGTTCGGGGCTCGACGGCAGGAAGGCCGCCGTCAGCGCCCGGCCGACCATCGGCCGGTCCGGATGCATGACGTGCCAGTCGCCCTCGAACTTGTTGCGATGGCCGGCGGCCGTGACGATGCCCCAGGCTTCCTCGAGCGACACGTGCCGCAGGCGCTGAAGGAGGTCGTCGGATACCAGCGGACGGCCGGACGCGTCGCGCTCGCCTTGCCACTCGCTCGTCAGGAACTCGACCTGCTCACGGGGCGTCAGCTGTACCTGCGCCCGGGCGGGCGCGGCGGCCATCCACGAGCACGCCACCATGCCGACAATCACGAGGGACCTGCGCCGCGTCATCGTTCCTCCGCACCCGGAGCGGATCGCGCACACGCCGCGACGCCCACCGCGGGCATGGCGTGCGGCGGATCACCGCAGGACGGCCTGCTGCATCCGGGACGGCGCATCGTAGCACGGGCCCCGTGGGGCGAGGCCCGGGACGGAGCGCCTACAATCACGTCCGCATGAACTGGCACATCGCCGGCATCGGCGCCTACCTCGCGCTGCAACTCGCCATCGGCCTCTGGGTGTCGCGCCGGGTGCGGAGCGAGACCGACTACATCCTCGCCGGGCGGTCGCTCGGCATCGGGCTGGCGTCGTTCTCCATCTTCGCCACGTGGTTCGGTGCCGAGTCGATACAGGGCGCGGCGGGCACCATCTACCGCGACGGGCTCTCCGGCGGATCGGCGGATCCTTTCGGCTACGCGCTCTGCATCCTGCTCGTGGGCGTGCTGTTTGCCCGCCCGCTCTGGCGGCGCGGCTTCACGACCTTCGGCGACCTCTTCCGCGAGCGCTACTCGCCGGGCGTCGAACGCTTCGTCATCCTCCTGATCGTCCCGACGTCGGTGATCTGGGCGGCCGCTCAGGTGCGCGCGTTCGGCAACATCGTCGCGCACGCGTCCGGGCTGCCGTTCGAGTGGGCCATCACCGGCGCCGCGTCGTTCATCGTGCTGTACACGGCCGTCGGCGGGCTGCTGGCCGACGCGTGGACCGACGTCGTGCAGGGGCTGACGATCATCGTCGGCCTGGTGGCGCTCGGCGCCATGCTCGTCGTCGGGGGCGACCTGTCACAGGCGTGGGCGCAGACGCCGGCACAGCGCCTCGCCATGTTCGGCGGTCCGGCCCCGTGGTACGAACAGGTCGAGGCGTGGGTCGTGCCTGTCGTCGGCTCGATGCTGGCGGTCGAAGTGCTGTCGCGTGTGCTCGCGTGCCGGTCGCCCGACGTCGCGCGCCGGGCGTGTCTCGTCGGCGGCGGCCTCTACCTGGCCATCGGCGCCATCCCCGCGGTGATCGGCCTGTGCGGCCCGCTGCTCGTCCCCGGCCTCGACGAACCCGAGCAGCTCGTGCCCGAGCTGGCGCGGCTGCACTTCGGCACGTGGCTCTACGTGCCGTTTGCGGGCGCGCTCATCTCGGCCCTGCTCTCGACGGTGGACTCGTGCCTGCTGGCCGGGTCGTCCCTGGTCACGCACAACGTCGTCATGCCGCTGCGGCCCGGGCTGTCGGAACGCGCGCGCCTCCTGATCTCGCGCGCGGGCGTGCTCACGCTGGGGATTGTCGCTTTGGTGCTCGCCCTTCGATCGGAGCGCATCACCGATCTCGTCGAGTTCGCGTCGGCCTTCGGCAGCGCCGGCGTGTTCGTCGTGGCCAGCTTCGGCCTGTTCACGCCGCTCGGCGGCAGCCTGAGCGCGTGGGCGACGCTGACCGCGGGGTTCGTCGTGTGGAGCACCGGCGCGTGGCTCGGATGGCCGGCACCGTACGCGACGGCGCTTGCCGCGTCCGTCGGCACCTACGTCCTGACGATGCCGTTCAGTCGCCCACGTGTGGCCACGGCCGGTACGAGCGGGAAGGAGTCCGGCACGCGTGACCTTGCGCTAACCTGACGCCATGACGACCATCCGACTCCTGCCCCTGCTCGTGGCCGTGATTGCGTTTGCAGGCGTATCGCTCGTCGCCCAGGACTGGCCGTTCCCCTGGCCCGAGGAGCGCATCGCCACGTATACCGCGCGCCGCGCGACGTCGCCCATCGTGGTGGACGGGCGGCTCGACGAGCCGACGTGGCTCGCGGCCGAACGGTCGCCGCGCTTCTCGGATCTGATCAAGGGGCAGCCCGGTATCCACGACACCCGTGCCGCCGTCGTCTGGGACGACGAGCGGCTGTACGTGGGCTACTGGGTGGAGGAGCCGGTGGTCACGGCGACGTTGACCGAGCGCGATTCGCCCATCTACAAGGACAACGACGTCGAGCTGTTCATCGCGGGCCGTGACGCGTACTACGAGTTCGAGATCAACGCGTTCAACACCATCTACGAGGTCTTCTTCATCTGGGAGGAAGCGTTCGAGTCGGCGGGCTACGCGCAGCGGCCGGAGTTCGACCGCAGCCGCGACGGCGTGCGGCCGTTCAACGGCGTCGGCTTCAGGAAGCACCCGCGCGGCCGGCGCATCGGCTACTGGAACTGGGACATGCCGGGGCTGCAGACGGCCGTGCACGTTGACGGCACGCTGAACAGGAACGACGACCGCGACCGCGGCTGGACCGTCGAGCTGTCGATCCCGTGGACGTCGCTCGAGCCGCTGGCGATGCCGGACGGCCGTGCGCTGCCACCGCGCGACGGCGACGTCTGGCGCATGGACTTCTCACGCTTCAACACCTACAAGGAAGCCCCTCCGGCCGAGGATCCCGGTGGCTGGGCCTGGAGCCCGCACGGCGTGTGGGACTCGCACGTGCCGGAGCTCTTCACGAAGGTACGGTTTTCGACGGAGCCGGTGGGGCAGGGCACGGCCCCTGCCGGACGCTGAGTCTCGATCGGCGTCCGAGCGGCTGTGCTTGACGGCCGTTCCCGTTTTAATTACTGTTTGGTTATATAGCCCTGAGGTGATTGTCTTGACAGGTCTCGACGCCACGTTTCTCGCTCTTTCGGACCCGACGCGCAGGGCGATCCTGGCGCGCCTGGCGACTGGCGAGGCGACGGTCACCGACCTGATGGAGCCGTTCGCGATCAGCCAGCCGGCAATCTCCAAGCACCTGAAGGTGCTGGAGCGCGCCGGCCTGGTCACGGTCGCGAAGGACGCCCAGCGCCGGCCGCGGCGGCTCAATGCCGCGCCGCTCGCCGAAGTCAGCGCCTGGCTCGAGCAGTACCGGGACGCCTGGGAGGCGAACTACCAGCGTCTCGACGCGCTGCTGGCCGATCTGCAGGCGCCGGACCGGCCGCGTGCCGGAAAGCGGCGCACGACACGCACCTCACGACAGGCTCGTTCACGCACGAGGAGGACATGATGCCGACGATCATCGAGAAGGCCGAAGTCACGTTGCCGAGCGACAGGGAAGTGGAAGTGAGGCGGTCGTTCAAGGCGCCCCGCGAGCTGGTCTATCGCGCGCTCACCGAGCCGGCCCTCACGCGGCGCTGGATGCTCGGCCCTCCGGGCTGGTCGATGCCGGTCTGCGAGATGGACGTCCGCGTGGGCGGGCGCTACAGCTGGCGCTGGCGCAGCGACGCGGGCGACCAGGAGTTCGGCTTCTCGGGGACGTACCGCGAGGTCGATCCGCCGTCGCGCATCGTGCACACCGAAGCCTATGACCCCGGCACCATCGGCGGGTCGTACCCGGCAGACGGTGAAGCGGTCATCACGACGACGCTCGACGAAGACGACGGCATCACCACGGTGACCACGCGCATGGACTTCGGCTCGAAGGAGGCGCGCGACGGCGCCGTCGCCACGGGCATGACCGACGGGATGGAGCAGAGCTACGCGCTGCTCGACGGCCTGCTCGCCGAGAAGGCCGCCTGACCCTCACCGGAACGTGTCCGTCCCGCTCGGGCGGGGCGGGCGCGTCAGCGATCGCGATACAGGCGCAGGGCGGCGCCGCCGGACGGCCTGACCTCGAGCGTGAACGCCACGACGGGTCGTCGTTGATGGTCATCCCCGTGTCGCGGATCGCCAGGACGAGCGCCTCGGCCGCCGTCCCGACCTCCCGGATGCGCCGGGCCTCGCGCTCGCCGGTGATGTCGCCAAGCGCCGTGCACCCGGCCAGCGCGAGCGCGAGAACGGCGGCGCCCCTTACCCCGCGTTCGGCGCGTGCCCCTCGTGTCCGCACCTAGAACCCCTCCAGCACGATCTTGCCGCGCGCCGTGCCGCTCTCGATGAGGGCGTGCGCGCGGCGGAGGTTGGCGGCGTTGATCACGCCGAAGTGCTCGGCGAGCGTCGTCCTGAGCACGCCCTCGTCCACGAGGCGCGACACCTCGTCGAGCAGCGTGCCCTGCGCGTCGACGTCGGCCGTCTGGAAGACCGGCCGCGTGAACATGAACTCCCAGTGTGTCGACACGCTCTTCCGCTTGAACGGGGCGATGTCCACCACACCCGGGTCGTCGATCAGCGCCCAGCGCCCCTGCGGCGCGATGAGCTCGGCGATGTCGGCCATGTGCTTGTCGGTCGCCGTCGTCGAGAACACGAACGCCGGTGCGCCCAGGCCCAGCGCCGCGACCTCGCCGACGAGCGGCCGCGCGTGCGACACCACGTGATGCGCGCCCTGCGCGCGGGCCCACGCTTCGGTTTCCGGCCGTGAGGCTGTGGCAATGACGGTGAGGTCCGTCAGCTGCCGGAGGAGCTGAATCGCTATCGATCCGACGCCCCCGGCGCCGCCGATCACCAGCACCGCCGGCGCGGCGCCGGGTACGGCCTTGCGCACGTCGAGCCTGTCGAAGAGGGCTTCCCACGCCGTGATGGCCGTGAGCGGCAGCGCGGCAGCGTCCGCGAAGCCGAGCGACGCGGGCTTGTGCCCCGCGATGCGCTCGTCCACCACGTGGAACTCCGCGTTGGTGCCCTGCCTGTCCAGCGCGCCGGCGTAGAAGACCTCGTCGCCCGGGGCGAACCGCGTCGCCTGCGTACCCGCCGCCACGACGACGCCGGCGGCGTCCCAGCCGAGCACCTTCCACTGGCCGGGCTCGGCGCCCGCCCGACGCCGGACCTTCGTGTCCACCGGGTTCACCGCGACGGCACGCACCTCCACGAGCAGATCGCGCGCGCCCGGGTCCGGGCGGGGCAGTTCGATGTCGACGAGAGCGTCGGGGGCGTCAATCGGCCCCGGCGCCTGGTAGCCAACGGCTCGCATCACGTTCAACTCCACAGGCGATCCCACGTTCGCAGCTGATCCCATTCCGTTGTCGGCTCGAAGAAGCCGGTCCCTTCCACGAGATACTCCCGCACCGCCTCGAGGTTGAGCTCGATGCCGAGACCCGGACCCTCGGGGACGTGCGTGTAGCCGCGGTCGAAGACGCCGGACGAATCGCCGGCAATGAGGTTGTACCACCGCTCGTTGCCGACGGAGTGGTGCTCGAGCACCCCGAAGTACTGGCAGGCCGCCGCGGCGTGCACCGAGGCGTAAAAGCCGATGGGCGACCCGGCATAGTGGTAGTTGGTGGCGATGCCTCGCTCCGACGCGTAGTCGTTGATGCGCTTGGTCTCGAGGATGCCGCCGGCGGAGCCGAGGTCCGGATGGACGAGGTCCACGGCGCGTTTGTCGATGAGCGGCTTGAACCCGTCGAGCAGGTAGATGTCCTCGCCCGTCATCGTCGGCGTCGTGGTCGCCTCGGTGATGTCCTTCCAGTCGTCCACGTGCGTCCACGGGACGAGATCTTCCATGTAGGCGAGCGCGTACTTCTCCATGCGGCGCGTGAGCTTGATGGCCTCGTTCCTGTCGAAGTGGCCCGTGTGGTCGATGCCGAGCTGCACCTCGTAGCCGACGTGCTCCCGCATCACGGCCACGAACTCCTCCATCGCGTCGAGTCCCTTCTCCGTGATCTGGATGCGGGTGAAGGGATGGTCCACCTGGCCGTAGTCACCGCGCTCCGACGAGTACTGCGAGCGCAGCTCACGCTCGCCGACGGGCCCCCACGTGCGCGTGTTGACGAGCAGGCCCTCGCCGAGGCGCGACAGGAGCTCGATGCCGAGATCCATCTTGAGCGCCGTGTAGCCGGCGTCCACGCGGGTCTCCTTCATCCGCCGTGCGAACGTGAGCGGATCGGGCGACGAGGTGGTGTCGGCGTAGAGGCGCACGCGGTCGCGGTACTTGCCGCCGAGCATCTGGTACACCGGCACGCCGTAAGCCTTGCCCGCGAGGTCCCAGAGCGCCGTCTCGACGCCCGACACGCCGCCGCCCTGCCGTCCGTGGTGGCCGAACTGGCGGATCACCCGAAAGAGCTTCTCGACGTTGCACGGGTTCTCGCCGAGGATGCGGCTCTTGAGAAAGAGGGCATACTCCCTCGGGCCGTTGTCGCGGACCTCGCCGTAGCCGGAGATGCCCTGGTTGGTGTCGATGCGGATGATGGGGCAGCGGAACGGAATGCCGCCGACTTCCGCGATGCGGAGATCCGTGATGCGCAGCTCGGACGGGCTCGAGCGGCGGTTCACCTGCTGCGTCAGGAACTCGACGCGCGCCTCCAGCGGCGCAGAGGTCATCGCGCCGAGCGTCAGGCCGCTCAGGCCGGCCGTGCGGAGGAAGTCGCGGCGTCCCGGGCGGGTGTGATCGTGCGAGGATTCCATCAGCGGCTCCGTGATCGATAGGGGTCTCGGGTCGGGTTGGACGATTTATACACCGGGCGCACGTCCGTTCATGGCAGACCAGGTCAACAACTACATCACGCCCGCCGGCTTCCGGCGCCTCCAGGAGGAACTGGCCCACCTCTGGAAGGTCGAGCGGCCTCCCGTCGTCGCGACCGTCGCGTGGGCGGCCGGCAATGGCGATCGCTCCGAGAACGGCGACTACATCTACGGCAAGAAGCGGCTGCGGGAGATCGACAGGCGCATACGCCATCTGTCGAAACGCCTCGACACGGCGATGGTCGTCGACAACGCAGGCCGCGCGCCCGACCGGGTGCTGTTTGGCGCGACGGTGACCTTCCAGTACGAGACCGGCGCGGAGCGCGAAGTGACCATCGTCGGGGTAGACGAGATCGGTGCCGACGACTCGCGGATCTCGTGGCGATCGCCGCTTGCCAGGGCGCTGCTCAAGGCCGGCGTCGGCGACGTCGTGACGGTGCGGGCCCCGCGCGGAGACGAAGAGGTCGAGGTCGTCGCCATCCGGTACGACGGCACGTCGTGACCCTGCTGCCGTAGACTCGACGCATGCGCGCCAGCGCGATCGTGACAGCGTGCCTGCTCGGGGCGGCCGTCCTGACCGGCCAGGACGATGCCGTGCTGCGGATCGCCGTGTGGGTGCCCGATGCGTCCGGACAGGCCACGCCCGTCCCGCGCCACGTGCTCCTCGTCAGCGACAACCCCGCGAGCGGTCCTCCCCGAACCATCAGGACCGGCGTGGACGGCACCGTGGAGCTGTCGCTCGCGCCGGGCTCGTACGCCATCGAGTCGGAGCGCGCGGTGCTGCTCGACGGACGCCCGTACGAGTGGTTCGAGTATCTCGACCTGGCCGCCGGCGATCGGGTGACGCTCGAGCTCACGGCCGCGAACGCTGCGGCACCCGCGACTGGCACGGACGACGGGGAAGGCGGGGAACGCTCCGATCCGGCATTCCTCCTCGGGCGTTGGCAGCGGAGCGTCGCCGCGGTCTGGACGCCCACGGCCCGCGCGGGCGGCGTCGTCGTGGACGCCGACGGACTCATCGCCACGGATGCGCGCGTCATCGGCGGCGCGACGGACGTCTCGGTGCAGTTCTCCACGACCGTCAAGGTCCCTGCCGTCGTGCTCCAACGCGATGCGACGACGCGCGTGGCCATCGTGCGAGTGAACAGGCAGGTCACGGCGGAACTTTCGCCGCTCCCGCTCGCCTGTGATGCTGAACCGCGGCGCATCCCGCCCGGCACCGAGCTGCTGGCGATCACCACGGAGATGGGCCGCCCGACCGACATGGCCTGGGGCCGTGTGATCTCACCAGGACCGCCGCGTCTCGCGACGGACATCACGATGTCGCAGTTCGGTGGCGGCAGCCCGGTCTTCGACACTGCCGGCGGCGTCGTCGGGCTCACGACGATCCGCGTCGATCCCGACAGTCCGCGCTGGCACGAGATGGAGGTCGTCCCGTCGGCGCGCGTGTGCGAAACGCTGTCGGCGGCCCGCGCGTCGCTGGCGTCGGCGGTCGAGCCTGTTGCGACGCGGCTGCCCGTCGAGCCGTCGCGTCCGTTCCCGGACGTCCATACGGATGGGGAGCCGGCGGCCGCCGAGGCGGCGCCGCCGATGCTCGAGTCGGGTGACTTCGACGTGGCGGTGATCACGCCGCCCGTCATCCGTCACGGGCGCGGCAAGGCCGGCTGGACGAGCAGTGCGCCTCGCGCGCCGGACGTCGCGGCACGGCTTGGGCCGGTGACCGACTTCGGGACGTGGAACGACTATTTCGCCGATGCGCCTGCCGTCGTCGTCGTGCGGGCGACGCCCAGGATGACCGAAGGCTTCTGGAGGCGACTCGGGCGCGAGGCCGCGCGGACGCAGGGCGCCAACCTCCCGCCGATGCGACGCTTCACGACGAGTTTCGTCGGGATGACGCTCGCCTGCGAGGGCAGCCCCGTCACGCCGATTCACCCGTTCGTGCTCGAGCATGCCCTCGGGAACGAGACCCTCATTCGCGAGGGGCTCCACGTCTTCGACCCGTCGGCGTTCGA
>JBIQIB010000007.1:61538-63272 GCA_044508265.1 Acidobacteriota bacterium | reverse complement strand
GGTGGATCGACAAGCCGTCGGCCGACGTGCTCATCTACACGAGCGTGGCGTCCGCGCTGCTGGTGTGGCCGCGATGGCCCAGCATCTCGCTGGTGCTGCTGGCGGTGGCGGCGTGCCAGAACCCGGCGTTCATCCTCGTCGTGGCGCTCTTCGCTGTGTGGGGCTCGATCGAGCGGCCGGCACGGCTGCTCTGCCCGCGCTGGAGGACCGCGCTCGTCCTCGCCACGGTGATCACGCTCATGGCGCCGGCGTACTACCTCTGGCACCTGGGTGTGCCGTCCCCGCTGACGGCGTACGCGCCCAGGCGGTTCCCGGGCGTGCTGGAGCTGCTGTTCCCGCTGACGGACGTCAACATGGGGCTCGTCGCCCGCTTCCCGCCGTTCGTGCTCGCCGTGGGCGTGGCGACGTACCTGCTGGCCCGGCACGAGCTGGTGCGGTTGCGTGAACCGTTCCTCGCGACCACTGCCCTCGCCGCGCTCGCGCTGCTGTACGTCGTGAGCCAGCCGCTCGACCAGAACCATGGCGGCAGCCCCGATCTGAGCCGCTACGGCCTGTGGCTGATGCCGCTCGCCGTCCCACTGTTCGCTCAGGCCGCCACGAGCCCGCGGCGCGCGACGCGGCTGGCCGGGCTGGCGCTGCTCGCCCTGGCCGCCACGTGGACCGCCGTGGCGTTCAGGCCGTCGCGCCCCGAGCGCTTCCTGCAGCCGACGCCGCTCGCCGAATGGCTCTGGACGCGCCATCCGATGTGGAACAACCCGCGGGCCGAGTCGTTTGCCGAGCGCATGTCCCGTCAGCGGCCACCCCTGATCCCGACGGCCACGCCCGACTGCGAGAAGGTGCTGCTCTACGAGGGGGAATGGCCTGCCCATTGCCTGCCTCAGGGCCAGCCGCCGGAGACCTGCCGCGAGCCTGAACGCTTCTGCTACGCCAACCGCACCGCGACTGGGTCTGGCTACCTGTTCGTCGACGCGGGCGCGGCCATCGGGGCAGCCTCCGTACGGGCGGAGCGCACGTGGACACGCGAGACGCCGGCCGTCGCCACGCTGCGCCAGCTGGTGAGCGGGCTCGCCGCCGGCGAGCCCGAGGATCACGGCTCGCCTCTGTCCATCCGGGCCGTCTGGAAAGTGGGCTGGGTGCAGCCGTGGTCCAGCGGCGACCGGACGGTACTCTACGTCCGGCAGGTGCGTTCGGACGCGCATCTCGGCGTCCGCGCACGCGTGCCGATGACGGCGCGCGTCGTCGATCTCGGCCGCCAGGTGGACGTCGCCACCCACGCGATCGACCCGGACACGGCCGAGCCCGTGGTCGTACCGCTGCCCGATGGCGCCACGGACGTGGCCGTCGTCTTCCAGCCTCGCTGAGCCGCTTGATCAGCCCTGCGGACGCGTGGCGTCGGCGACGGCAGGCGTGGAGTCGAAGCGGGCCCCCTCGGCAATCCAGCGGCGCAGCACCTCGATTTGCTCGGGCGTGAGCGGGTCGGCGTCGAGGGGCATCTGGTCCTCGCCGTCGAGTCCGAGGACGCGACGCATCATGAGGCTCTGCTCGGGATTGCCAGGCTCGACGAGCGGGCCGGACTTGCCCCCTGCCTTGAGTGCCTCGACCGAGTCCATACGCAGGCGGCCCTTGACCTTGTCGGGTCCGTGGCACTCGACGCACGTGGCCCGCAGCAGGGGCTCGACGTCGCGGGAGAAGGCGACGGACGCGAGGACGGGTGGATCGGCGGATCGGCTTGTC
>JBIQIB010000007.1:55123-61438 GCA_044508265.1 Acidobacteriota bacterium | reverse complement strand
GCTTGCCTGCAGATCGGCTTGCCGATCCGTCGGCTCGTCGGCGGGGCCGCTCGTCGGTTCGTCGGCGGCGGGTGGCGCCGTGGTGGGGGTGTCGGGTACTGCGGCGGCGGGTGGGGGCGCAGCTTGTGCCGTCGCGGTGGACGTCTTGTTCCACGGCAGTACGCTCGTGACGTACGTGGAGCCGTAGACAAGCTGACCGCCGAAGTGTCCTGTCGCGCCCACAGCGCCGCCGGCGACGAGGAAGAGTCCCAGATAGGCCGGTGAGGCCCATGACGCGCCGGCGAGGGCGGCCCGTCCGGCAAGCCACGCGGCAACGCCGGCGGCGAGGACGATCCAGCCGGCCACCTGATGGCGCGACAGAATCTCCGCGGATTCGCCGGTGATCGACTGGTGCCCGGCGTTGAGCGTGCCGAACCAGACGGCGAGCGCACCGCCGGCCAGCCCCGCCGTGAGGCAGAACAGGCCGACGTCGCTCGGCACCTGCCTGCCACGCAGGCGCTGCACCACTTCGACGCACACGCCTGCCAGAAGGAGCCCGACAGGGAAATGGACGATGAACGGGTGCGTCCGGCCGAGCAGCACCCAGCCCCACCAGGGCTCGGCGGCTTCAGCCGATGGTCCCTGGGCCGCCAGCACGGCCGGCCCGGCCAACAGCACGAGGGCGATGGTCAGCACACTCAGCGTCGACGGTCGAAACATGGCTCTGAAAGGACGTGAGTGTAGCAGAGGGTCGCGCGGGATCATCGCGACAGGATACGATCGACGCGTGACTCGCCTGGCCCTGTACGCGTGGATCGTGCTCGCCTACAACCTGGGCGTCATCCTCTGGGGTGCGTTCGTGCGGGCGACGGGCTCGGGCGCGGGATGCGGCAGCCACTGGCCGCTCTGCGACGGCCAGCTGGTACCGGCCGCTCCGAGCGTCGCGATGCTCATCGAGTACTCGCACCGCCTGACGAGCGGCCTGGCCCTGATCAGCGTGGTCGTGCTGCTGTGGTGGGCTCGCCGCGAGCGTCCCGCGGGCGACCCGGCCCGTCGCGCCGCCGCATGGACCGTCGTCTTCATGCTCCTCGAAGCCGGCGTGGGCGCCGGTCTCGTGCTCTTCGAACTCGTCGCCGACAACGCGACGATGGCCCGGGCGCTGTTCATGGCGGTGCACCTCGCCAACACGTTCGTGCTGGTCGCGTGGCTGACGCTGACCGCCTGGTGGCTCTCGGGCGGGCCGGTGCCATCGCTCAGCGCCGCGCCCTCACGGACGGCCATCCTGACGCTGCTGGCAGCCGGGCTGATGATCGTGGGAGTCAGCGGCGCCGTCGCCGCCCTGGGTGACACGCTGTTCCCGGCGAGGTCGCTGCGCGACGCGCTCGCCGCCGACCTGTCGGCGACGTCGCACCTCCTGATCAGGCTGCGCATCTGGCACCCGGCGCTGGCCATCGCCGTCGCCGTCGTGCTCGCGGCGGCGGCTCCGTGGCTGTCGGCGGCTCATGCCGCCGAACGGCTGAGGATGCTGGGCCGGGTCGTCGCCGGCCTGGCGCTGACGCAGCTCGTGGTCGGCTTCGTCAACGTCCTGCTGCTCGCGCCTGTCGCGATGCAGCTCGTCCACCTGCTCGTGGCCGATCTGCTCTGGATCGCGTTCGTCATCCACGGCACGAGCGTGCTGCCCGCACGCCGGCTGGCGGGCAGCGACGCGACGGTCGCCGCGGCCTCGGCTCCGATGGTGCCCGACGACGGACCGATCAGCGCGCGCTGAACGTGTCGCAGGCCTCGACGCTGTCCGCCTGCAGCCCCCGCCTCAACCACTCCACGCGTTGCGCGGCGCTGCCGTGCGTGAACGTCTCCGGCCGCACCCGACCCTGCGCCTGCGCCTGAATCGCATCGTCGCCGATGGCGGCAGCCGCGCGAAGCCCGCTTTCGACGTCGCCGGGTTCCAGCAGGTTGCGCCGCGCCGTCGTGCCGCCCCACAGGCCGGCGAAGCAATCGGCCTGGAGTTCCATCCGCACCGACAACTCGTTGGCCTGTCCGGGACGTCCCTGCTGCAGCTGGCGGACCTGCCGCTCGATACCGAGCAGGTTCTGGACGTGATGCCCGAGCTCGTGCGCGATGACGTAGGCCTGCGCGAACTCGCCCGGGGCGTCGAACCGGCGCGCGAGCTGGTCGAAGAACTCCAGATCGAGGTAGACCTTGCCGTCGGCCGGACAGTAGAAGGGGCCCATGGCGCTCTGCCCCAGCCCGCAGGACGATTCGGTCGCGCCGCGGAAGAGGACGAGCTGGGCCTCACGATAACGCCCGCCCAGGAGCTTCGGCCACGTCGACTGCACGTCGTCGAGGACGAACGACACGAAGTCGACGCGCGCTTCTTCTTCCGGCGTCGTCTCTATCGGCCCCTCACGGACGTCGCTCTGCTGCACGGCGCCCTGCTGCATGAGCGGCGACAGCAAATCCTGTCCCGTAATGAGGCTGAGGACGAAAAGCACGAGCACGCCGCCGATACCAAGCGGCAGCCCGCGTGAGACGACACGCGAACCGCGGCGATCTTCGAGGTTGCGGCTCCTGGGACCACGTGACCAGCGCATGGCTCGACGACTCCTTCCGGTGACCGGCGTGTCACCGAGTCACGAGCGTACACCGGGAGACCGGCTCGACGGGCCGAACTTCCGGCGCCCGTCGATCGTCTGACCCTTTGTGGCAGGACGTGACGGGCGGGCGGCAGGCTGCCGCACGCGCAGCATCGTTCATTCCGTACACATCCCCGCGTAGTACCCCACACTCACGGCCTCGGCCGTGTCCTGAAGTATCCGCCCTCTTTCAGTGTCGGCGGGCTCCGCCGCCCCTCCCGTCCTGTCACGCCACGACCGCGCGCGGCGGCCGTATCATGGGGACATGCCCCCCGTGAACGGCCTGCACCACGTCACCGCGATCTCCGGCCCTGCCCAGGAGAACCTCGACTTCTACGCCGGCATGCTGGGCATGCGCCTCGTGAAGAAGAGCGTCAACCAGGACGACCCCGGTACGTACCACCTCTTCTACGCCGACGCGGAGGGAAACCCCGGCACCGACCTGACGTTCTTCCCCTGGGCTCACCTCGCGCCCGGACGCGCTGGCTACGGCATCAGCACCGAGGTGCAGCTCGCCGTGCCCCCCGACTCGCTCGACTGGTGGGGCGAGCGCCTCGGCCGCTACGGCGTGCGCCTCTCGTCCATCGAGACGCGGTTCGGCGAGCGCGCGCTGCCGCTCCGCGACACGCACGGCCAGGCGGTCGCACTCGTGGAAGCGGCTGATTACGCGTCTCGCCTGTTCACGCCGTGGGAAGAGGGGCCCGTGCCGGTCGAGCGCCAGATCCGGGGCCTGCACGCGGCGCGCGTGGTCCAGCGCGACCTCGGGCCGTCGGCGTTCTTCCTGGTCAACACGCTCGGCTTCGAGCACGTCGCCACCGAGGGCGAGTGGCACCGGTATGCCGTCGCCGGCGGCGGATCCGGACGCATGCTCGACCTGCGCGAAGCGCCGGATGAACGCCGGGGGCACTGGGGCGTCGGCTGCATCCACCACCTGGCCTGGCGCGTGGACGACGAGACGCACGAGCTGGCGACGCGCGAGCTCGTGGAGCGCGTCGGCATGCGGCCCACGCCCGTCATCGACCGCTTCTGGTTCCGGTCGGTCTACTTCAAGGAGCCGGGCGGCGTGCTGTTCGAACTCGCGACGGACGGCCCCGGTTTCGCCGTGGACGAGGATCCTGCCCGCCTCGGCGAGGCGCTCGTACTGCCGCCCTGGCTCGAGCCGCAGCGCGCGTCCATCGAAGCCGCGCTGCCGAAGCTCCAGCCGGCGGCCACGCCCTGATCCAGCCTGCCCGATCGCCCTGCGCCTGTGACGGTCGTCCTGCCCGCAGTCTGCGGCCGTCAGGGTGCGGGCTGCAGTTCCAGGCGGTGCGCCGCTGCCTGCTCCACCGCCGCGCGCGTGTAGCGCAGGGGGAAGTACTCGCCTTTCGCCCATCCTTCCAGCAGATTGCCGTAGTACGGGCTGCCGGGCTGCGCGGACTGCCCTGGCGTGTTGGTCACCCGCGATTCGTCGAGATTGCCGAAGTCGATGATCTCGCGGAACGTGGCGCCGGTCGCCGCCACGGTGTCGCCGCCGCCATGACGTTCGACACCCGGCAGGTCGTAGGCGCTCACCAGCGGATGGGGAAACTCGCTGCGATGCTGGCGTCCCCATCGCCAGTCGTTCCGGTCGGGACCAAGCGACGCGGCGAGCGCGTCCACTGCCTGCTCGAGGGCGGTTCGAGCAGCGGCCTCGCGTGACGGGGTGACGTCCGCGAGCGCCAGGCGCCGTGCCGACGCGCCGACGCCGCCCCGTGCGCTCCAGCCTTCCGGCTGAAGCGCGCCGGCAACCAGCTGCTGCCGCCACGCCCTGTGAATCGAGGCCGCCACGCTGTCGGCCGTATAGCGCCCGTCCCAGGCGAGGATCTGCTGCCGTGCCCACTCCACGTCCGCGCGGCTCGACGTCCAGCCCGTGAACAGCGCCTTCTCGTCGCTGACGTACGGCCACGTCGTGTCGTGCTGGAAGCGCTCGGAGGCGCCGACGGTGAAGTCGCGGCGCCCCGTCAGCAGCTGCACCACGCGGTCGAAGCGGGAGTACGGCGGCTGCTTGAAGAACAGCGGCGGATGGTACCCCGCCGGCAGGATGTTGTGATTCGCCGTCGCAATCCACCCGCGGTCGGGATTGAACTCGTAGGGCAGGTCGTCGCGGAAGCCGTTCCAGCGGTAGCCGCCCGTCCCCGGCACGGGCAGCCGCCCGTACCAGCCGCCCTCACGGCGTGGCGTCAGCGCCGAGGCCTGCCATGCGATGTTGCCGTCCACGTCGCCGCAGATCATGTTCTCGGCCGGCGCGAGGTAGTAGCGCTGATGCTCGAGGAACTCGCGGCACGTCGGGGTGAGCGACGCCTGGTTGAGGCGCAGCGCACCGAGGTACTCGGCCGTGCCGGGCTCCTGCAGCGTCGACTTCAACGCGTAGGCGCGGTGGTTCTCCCGGTCGACGTGGAAGATCGGTCCGTGGCGGCTGTACCGGTGCTGCACCCTGCGCGGCGCGCTGCCCCGCACCTCGATCGTGTCCTCGACGATGCGCAGCGGATACCACTCGCCCTGCCACCTGGCCTGGTCGTGATCTGCCGGGTTCAGCTCTTCCACGAACACGTCGTCGTAGTCGGTGCCGACGATAGTGAGGCCCCAGCCCACGCGTCCGTTGTGGCCGATGGCCACTCCCGGGATGGCGGGCTCGGTGGCCCCGATGACGTCCCAGCCGGGAGCGACGAGGTGCACGAGATAGCGCAGCGACGGATTGGCGACCTGCCGGTGCGGGTCGTTGGCGAGCAGGACGCGGCCGCTGGCCGTGTGCGACCCGGCGATCGCCCAGTTGTTGCTGCCGGGCGACAGCTCCGGCGTGCCCGTGTCGTTGGACGCGACGGCTCCCGCGAGATCACGATATGCCTCGAGGAGCGGCGGCCGTGGGAACGGCACGACGGGCAGCGTGCCTTCGAGCGCGTCGAGGATCTGCGGCGACAGAATCGACACGTCGAGCCCGTCGGGCACGGCAAGCGGAATGGCAGGTTCCTGCCTGCGGCGGCGGTTCACCTCGTCCACGCCGTCGCGTGCGACGTCGAGGGCAAGCCGGAGCTCCGCGCGGGCGTTCCCCAGCGAGCGTGCCGGCACGCGCAGCACGACGTCGCGAATCGTCCACGGCTTCGGCGTGATGCCCGTCAGGGTGAACTCGACCGGCAGCCTGTCGCGATGGCTGTCGATGTAGGCGTTGACCCCGCTGGCAAACGCCGTGAAGATGCGCCTCGCCTCGGGGTGGTAGCTCTCGAACTCGGTGTCGTCCCACGGCCCCTGGTACTGCACGAGGCGCAGCAGGCGATCGTGTTCGACGGCGGCCTCTCCGAGAATCTCGGCCAGATGGCCGCTGTTGTACCGGCGCCAGAGTTCCATCTGCCACAGCCGGTCCTGGGCCTGCACGTATCCCTGCGCGAAGAACAGGTCGTCGACGTTCGAGGCGTAGATGTGCGGGATGCCCCAGGTGTCGCGCAGCACTTCCACGGGCGCGCGCAGGCCGGGCAGGCGCTCGGTGCCGTCGATGCGGCTGAGGGCCCGCTGCGCCAGGTCATCGAACGACGTGGACGGCGGCTGCTGCGCCGCCGCGCCGACGGCCCAGATCGTGACGGCGGTCGCAAGGGCCAGCCGCAGGAACGTGCGCACCATTGAAGAACTCCGCATAGTCGAACACCCGAGCAGGTGAACCTTACACCCAGTTCGGCCGAGTGCGCGGCGGTGG
>JBIQIB010000007.1:45460-55023 GCA_044508265.1 Acidobacteriota bacterium | reverse complement strand
CCCGCGTGGCCATCACCCACGCGCACCGCCGGACTCGCTGACGTTGACGCTCTCGATCCCCAGCGCGTCCGCGATCCGCTGCAACGTGGCGGCACGGTGACCGACCCCGAGCGCGAAGTGGTGCGTGGGCCCTTCGGCCACCCAGCGCTTGAGGAACGTCCGGACGTCGGGCGGGAAGACGCCGCGCGTGTTCGTGTTGCCGGTGGCCGGGATGGGCCCCGCCACGCTCTCGCCCTCCGCGAGCACGAACTTGAATGTGCCGCGCGCCGTGACGCCTATGCTCAGCATGGTGATGGGGCCTTCCTTGATCCTGAACTCCACGCTGGCGCCCCGCCCCGGCTTGCCGTGGTACGCCGACAGGCTGCGCAGCACCGGCCTGCCGCTCGCGATGTTGATGTGATGCGGGCCATCGTGGCCGACGAGCACGAAGCCCTCGCGGAAGTCGATCGGGTGGAACTCCGCGAAGCTGCCGCCGATGTCGATGCGATCCATGAGCAGCATGGCGAGGCACGTCTTGAGATCCGACTCCCCGCACATCGGGAAGCCCGCAGCCGTGAGCAGCGAGTTGCCGACGATCAGGTTCGTCACGATGTCGCGCAGCTCGCTGTCGGGCCGGCCCTCGTAGTAATAGGCCAGGCCATCGAGCGCGTAGTGCTCCACGAAGCGATCGAGTGCGACGGCGACGCGTGCGGCCTGCTCGAGGTCGTCGCCCGACAACCGGCGCGTGAGGGGATCGGCGCCGGGGTCGGGGGTGTCGAACAGCGCGAGGATCTCCTCGGTCTTCTGCCGCACGACGGCGTCGGTCACCGACGGCGCCAACGCCACCAGCGTATCGGCCTCCGTCTGCACGATATGGCAGCCGAAGGCCGCGGTCAGGGCGGCCTGGTCCGTCTGCATGTCGAGCATGTGCTCGATCGGGTGGCCGAAGTGCCCGAGCCTCGCCGTGCGCACGTCGTGCAGGGCCATGGCCACGTCGCACCAGTCGGCGAGGTCGGCCTCCGCCGCGGGATCATCCTCGAGCGTGCCCAGGACGACGGGCGGCGGGCGTCGCCCCATGCGGATGGCCACGCCGGTGAACTCGGGCACCGAGCAGAAGTCGTCGTTGGCCAGCTGCATGTGCGTCGTGGCGCGGGCGTAGTCCATGGCCGCGAGCGGCTGGAGGGCCACGAGCACGATCGGCACGTCGAGGCCGCGCACGATCACCGCAAACGTCGCCGACGTCGCGTAGGTGACCATGTCGCAGAAGACGAGGTCGAGATCGGCGGCCTTCAGGCGCGGCAGCAACGCGTACGCGTCCTCCGCCTTGTCCACCATGCCGAAGCTGGTCACGCGGACGCCGTGTGCGCCGAGCCTCGCCACAAGCACGTCGATCTTCGCGTGCAGATCGTCGAGCAGGCCGGGAAACTGCGGCCAGTAGACGTGGTAGCCGACGCCGAACACGCCGACATGGGCGGTCCGGGGCTTGCGACGCGCGATGTTCACGACGGTCCTCCGTGGGTCACGGCCCCTGCCGGTCTCCTGTAGGTGGCGATGATGAGCCACGCAATCGGGTACACCACCGACGCGGCCAGGAACACGGGCGCGAAGCCGAAGGCGTCCACCACGGGCCCGGTCGCCAGGTTCGACAGGATGCCGGCGATACCGCCGGCCATGCCGGTGAGCCCCACCGCGGTCGCCACGGCGCGGGCATCCACGATGTCGGTGATGAGCGTGATGAAGTTGGCAATCCAGAACCCGTGCGCGAACATGAGCACCGACATCAGCGCGATGGCCATGCCCGGCCCGTCGGCCACGATGACGAACCAGGAGACCGGCGTGAGGAGTGCCGCGAGCAGCATCCATCCAAGGCGTGCGCGCCGCGGCGACCAGCCGCGCTCGACGAGCAAATCCGACATGCGCCCGGCGACGATGGTGGAGATGCCGACGGCGAGAAACGGGATCCACGTCAGTGCGCCGATCTGGACGAGCGACATGCCGCGCTCGCGCGCGAGGTACTGCGGGATCCAGAACATGTACAGGTAGAACACCGGGTCGAAGCAGAAGCGCGCGGCCACCATGCGCCGAAAGGCCGGCTGCGCCAGCAGATCCCTGAAGCGCACGCCGGTGCCGTCCTGTGAGGTCGCGACGCCGGCCGGCAGCCCACGGGTGGCCATGACCCACGCGAGGAGCCAGGCCAGACCGAGCGCGGCCGTGATCACGAACGCCCCGCGCCAGCCCAGCGTCGCCGCCCACCACGCCGTGAGCGGCGGCGCGAGCACGGCGCCGAAGGCCGACCCGCCGTTGGCCACGCCGACGGCCAGCGCACGACGATGCGGCGGCATCCACTGGATGGCGCCCTTGGTCACGCCGGGAAAGGCGGCGCCCTCACCGACGCCCAGCACGAAGCGGGCGGCACCGAGCCCGAGCGGTCCGGTGGCGAAGGCATGCGCTGCGCTGGCCAGCGACCAGAGCGCGACGGCCAGCCCGAGACCCACGCGCGTGCCGAGCGCGTCCATCACGCGGCCGCCGAGGGCGAACATCACCGTATAGCTTGCGACGAACGCCGTCACGACGCGCGAGTACGTCGTGTTGGTCATGTCGAGTTCGGCGATGAGCGTCGGCGCAAGCACACTGAGCACCTGGCGATCGAGGAAGCTCAGCGCCGTCGCGCAGAACATCAGACCGCACAGGACCCAGCCACGAGTGACCGACGGCAGCAGGTGCGCGTTCATCCGTGAACTCCCTGCCCCTGGCTCCTCATACGGCGCAGACGGTCAGCGGTCTGCGGTTCGCGCCCTGATCGCGATCTCGCGAAACTCCAGCGCGCCCGCCTCGCCCTGCAGTCCGATGTAGCCGGGCCCGCGCTCGACGCCCGACGCGCGCATGAGCGTGTCGCCATTCAGCGTCGCGCGCACGACGTCGCGGTGCACCGAGAGCTCGAGTTCCTGCCACGAGCCCGTGCCCGTCGAGAGCCGCGCGGCGTCGGCATGGTCGAACGCGAGGTCGCCTGCCGGCATGCCGTGCCGATACAGATGACCGACTGGCGGGAACGGGCTGTCGCCCAGCGGATTACGCAGCTGCAGCTGATAGCTGCGATTCGGCCACCCACGACCGAACGTGGATGCGCCGTCCGTCCGGAAGAAGACGCCGCTGTCGGCATCGTCGGTGACGAAGCGGAACGAGACGCGCAGGTCGAAGTCGTCGTAGCGCTCGGCAGAGCGCAGCCAGCCGGTCCGGCCCTCGACACGCAGCATGCCGTCGCGCACCGAGAAGTTGCCCGCCGTCGTGTGCTCGATCGACCAGCCGTCGAGCGTGCCGGTGAAGAGCGGCACGAACGGCTGCGGACCCTGCGCGCGTGGCGCCGCCAGCAAAGCCAGCGAGGCGATCAGCCCAAGCGTCGTCGTGCGTGCCCGCATGGCGGCCCTCCTACGGACGAATCACCGTGCCGTCACGCCGTCGCGTCGTGCCCCACGAGTAGTCGAAGTTCGGCGGGCCCTCCGGGAAGGGGAACTTCGCCGCGAGCGCCTCGTCCACCTCGACGCCGTGCCCGGGGGTGTCGTTGGCCAGCAGGTAGCCGTCCTGCTGTACGGGCGCGCCCTTGAACACCTCGCGCGTTTCGGGCGGGAAGCCGCCACCCTCGTGGATGCCGAAGTTGTACGTCGAGAGCTCCAGTGCGAGCTGTGCCGCGTGCGCGACGGGCGACGCGTCGCCCGGCCCGTGCCATGCGGTGCGGACGCCGAAGAACTCCGACAGCGCGGCCACCTTCCGCGCCGGCGAGAGGCCGCCGATCTGCGAGATGTGGATGCGGATGAAGTCGATCAGCCGTTCCGAGATGAGCGGCAGGTATTCCTGCACCGTGTTGAACAGCTCGCCCATCGCGATGGGGATGCTCGTGTGTTGCCGCAACTGGCGGAACCAGGCGTTGTCTTCCGGCGGGAAAGGATCCTCGAGAAAGAACAGGTTGTAGGGCTCGAGCGCCTTGCAGAGGTTGATTGCCTCGTTCAGCTGCACGCGCTCGTGGACGTCGTGCAGCAGCTGCACTTCGTCGCCGAGCGTCGACCGCAGGTGGTCGAACAGCTTCGGCAGCATGCGGACATAGCCCGCCGACTCCCAGATCGCGCGCGGGTTGGTCGGGCCGATGGGCTCGTCGGACGACCCTCCCGCCGCGGCGTCGCTGCGCGCGCCGTACGTGGACATGCCGGGCACGCCGCCCTGCACACGCACGTGACGAAATCCTGCCGCCATCCCCTTCCGCGCGTTGGCCTCAACTTCCTGGAAGTCGCGTCCGCTCGCGTGGTAGTAGCAGTCGGCGCCGTGCCGCACCTTGCCGCCCAGCAACTGATGGAGCGGCAGTCCGGCGCGCTTGCCGAGGATGTCCCACAGCGCGATGTCCACGCCGCTCATCGCGTTGAACAGCACGGGCCCGTTGCGCCAGTACGAGCTGACGTACATCGACTGCCAGATGTCCTCGATCTCGTCGACGCGCCTGCCGATGAGGAACGGACGCAGGTACTCGTCCACGGCCGTCTTCACGACGAGCGCGCGCTGCGTGAAGGTGGCGCATCCCCAGCCGTGCAGCCCGGGCTGATCGGTGACCACCTTCACGAGGACCAGCCGGATGCGGTTGGGTGCCGTGAGCACCACCTGCACGTCCCTGATGCGAATGGGCGGCAGCCCCTGCGGCGCGGGCGGGGGCGCCGACGCCTGGGCCGGGACGTCGCGCCCGGCCAGCAGGCCGGCACCGGTCGCCATCGGACCCGCCGCGAGCGTTCGCAGCACGTCACGTCGTCTCATGCGTCTCTCCTCGTGCGGGCATCCTTGTGTGGACGTCGTGGGCGTGTCAAGCCTGCCCTATAATCGCGGCCTGCGTGCGCGAGACGTCCACAGGCATCGGCCGTCGTCACTTGTGGGCCGTTGCGGGCGTCGTCGCCGTGACGGCGGCCGTGCTGCTCGCGATGGGCAGGGTGCCCATCTGCACGTGCGGCTACGTCAAGCCGTGGCACGGCGTCGTCGTCAGCGCGGAGAACTCGCAGCACCTCGCCGACTGGTACACGTTCTCGCACGTGATCCACGGGTTCGCCTTCTACGGGATCTTCTGGCTGGTCGGCGCCAGGTTCGGCTGGAGCGCCGGCCTGCGGCTCGTGCTGGCGGTGGCGCTCGAGGCGACGTGGGAGATCGTCGAGAACACGCCGATGATCATCGACCGCTACCGCGCGCAGACGATCGCGCTCGACTACTACGGCGACAGCGTGCTGAACTCCGTCGCCGACATCGCCGCGATGGCCCTCGGCTTCGTTGCGGCGTGGCGCCTGCCCATCCTGCTCATCGTCGCGCTGACGATCGTCATGGAGGTGGGCGTCGGCTGGTGGATCCGGGACAACCTGCTGCTCAACATCCTGCAGCTCGTGTACCCCACCGACGTGGTGCTCGAGTGGCAGCGCGGGTAGTTCCTTCAGCCCACAGGACTAGAAGTCGAACTGATCGATGTTGGCCCTGGTCATGACGAGCGGCGTGCCCAGCAGGACCTCGGAGTCGCGCACCTCGATGGGCCCGAGCCGTCCGCCGTCGATCTGCGTGACGTCCGGACCGAGCGCGCCGCGCGCCGCGAGCGCCGCGGCGCGGACGGTGAGATAGCCGAGGTTCGTCGTGTTCCACAGCACGACGGTCTGCACGATATCGTCGTGCACGTACGCCTTGTTCATGTTCGGCAGCGACAGGCCCATCACCTTGACGGCGCCGCCGCGGCCGGCCTGCTTCACGGCCTCCGCGGCACCGGGCACGGCGGGCGCGGCGATGGCCATGATCAGCGTGACCTCGGGATGCACGCGCATGATTGTCTGCGCCTCGGCGAACGCCTTGTCGCGGTCATCGTCGCTCGGACGAATCGTGGCGAGGGCAAGCTCCGGATACCGGTCCGCCAGGCGATCGCGAATGACCTGGATCCAGGCGTTCTGGTTCGGCGCGGCCAGGGCGCCCGTGATGATGGCGAACGTGCCGCGGCCTCCCATCAGGCGCGCGGCCTCGTCCACGAGCGTCGTCCCGATGCCTTCGGGCGTCGCCTGGTTCACGAAGTAGTCGCGCGCGTCGGTCTCGGCGTCGGCATCCCACGTCAGCACGGCAATGCCCTGCGCGCGCGCCTTGCGCAACACCGTCGAGATGCTCGCGCGATTCTCGACGGAAACGGCGATCGCATCCACGCGCCGCGTGATCCAGCTCTCGACGAGCTCGTTCTGACGGGCGGCGTCGAGTCCGGTGGGCCCGTCCCAGATGAGGTCCACGCCCATCTCGCGCGCGGCCTCTTCGGCGCCCAGTCGGCAACTCACGAAGTACGGATCGCCCTTGGCCTTCGGCATCATCGCGACGACGAGCCGCCGGCCCGTGTCGGTCGTCGAGAGTGGCGCGTCCGACGACCCGTACCCCGCGGGAGTGCCGCGTGTGAGCGCGCTGAACAACCACGCGTTGGTCCCGGCGACGATCACGGCGCCGGCGAGGATGGCGCCGCAGAGCACGGCCACTTGACTGTTCTTCACGGGCACCTCGTCTGCTGGTGAGTGTGTCGAGAAGTCACGCGGCGCACGACCCTGCGCCGCGGTGCGAAGGCGGTCCGCTGCAATGGCGGAGACGAGCACGACGCCCGTCAGCACGCCGACGAGCTCGGACGGCCATGCCGCCAGCTGCAGTCCGTTCTGCAAGACGGCGAGTATGCCGAGACCGAGCAGCGACCCGGCAATGGTGCCACGGCCACCGGTGACCGACGCGCCTCCGAGGACGACGGCTGTAATCGCCTGCAGCTCGTAGCCCGTTCCCGTATCCGACCTCGCCTGGCCGATGTGCGCGACGTACACGAGCGCAGCGACTGCCGCCGTCAGTCCGCTGAGCACGTACGCGAGCGCAAGCCGGCGGCGGACGGGCAGGCCCGCGTAGCGCGCCGCTGCGGCGTTGAGTCCGATCGCATACCACGAGCGTCCGATGGCCGACCGCTGCAGGAGGACGTGGTACCCGGCTGCGGCAAGCACGAGCAGCAGTACCTGCGCAGGCAGCCATCCCGAGAGATACCCCTGCCCGAGGTAGTGAAACGCTGCCGGGAACCCCGAGTAGCTGATGGCGCCTTCCGTGACGCCCTCTGCAATCCCGCGGAACAACGCCAGCGACCCGAGCGTGACGATGAGCGACGGCACGCCGAGGCGCGCAACCAGCAGCGCATTCAGGGCACCACCGCAGGCGCCGACCGCCAGCGCCCCGACGGCAGCCAGCGGCACGGGCCAGTGCCAGTCGTGTGCGGTCACGCCGAAGGCCACGGCCGCGAGCCCCATCATCGCGCCCACCGAGAGGTCGATGCCGCCGGTGACGATGACCGGCGTCATCGCGAGCGCCAGCAGGCCGAGCGCCGTCGAGAAGCGCACGATCTCGAAGAGGTTGCCGACCGACAGGAAGTGCGCCGTCGTCAGGGCGAAGGCCGCGACCTCGAGCAGGAGGACGACGACCAGCACGAGCTCGGATGGCCATCGCTTACGCATGCGCGTGGCCTCCGGTGCGCTTCCCCCGCATGGTGGCCGCGTCGCGCCTGCGCGCGCGGACCGCGTCCGCAGCCACGGCGGCCAGGATGATCGCGCCCTGGAACGCGCGTTCCCAGTACGCGCTCGCGCCGAGGAACGTCAGTGCCGGACTCATCGTGCCGAGCAGCAGCATGCCGAGCACGGTCCCGGCGACGGTGCCTCGTCCGCCGGTGATGGCGGTGCCGCCGACGACGACGGCGGCGATGACCTGCATCTCGAGACCGACACCCGTGTTGGCAGGGATCTGGCTGAACCTGACCGAGTTGAGCAGCGCGCCCAGCCCGGTACAGGCGCCGGCGATCGTGAAGGTCCACAGGCGCACGGCACGCACGTCGATGCCGGCGAGCCTGGCCGCTTCGGCATTGGATCCCGTCGCGTAGACGGCACGTCCTGCCGGCAGATGCTGGAGCACCCAGCCCGCGGCGCCGAGAACGGCCACGGCGACGCCGATGGCGGCGAACGGATAGCCGGCCTGCGACAGCCCGAGCCACTGGAAGTTCGCGGGCAGGTCCTGCACCCACGCCCCCTGCGTCACCCAGCGAAGGGCGTCACGCCACGCCACCAGCGTCGCCAGCGTGACGACGATCGACGGCAGCGACAGCCGGGCGACGAGCACGCCGTTGAGTGCACCAAGGGCTGCGCCGGCAAGCGGGGTGAGCAGGATCACCAGGCCGAGCGGCGCACCCGAGACGGCCATGACACCTGCCGCCACGCTGCAGACACCGAAGGCCGAGCCGACCGAGATGTCGATCTCGCCGGTCAGGATCACCAGCGTCGCGCCGACGGCCACGACGAGTGCGGGCACCAGCGCGAGCAGCACGTCGAGGAGGTGGCCGGGCTGGTAGAACGCCGGCGCGCGGACGGCAAGGATCACCCCCAGCGTCACCAGCGCCAGCGCCGTCGACACCTCGACCCGGTGGCGCGCGAGCATCAGCCGTGCACCGCCGCCTGCGTGGGGCCGGCGGCCAGCGCCAGCGCCAGGATCGCCTCGGCCGAAGCATCGGCGCGCTCGAGCGTTGCGACGATCGTGCCCTCGCGCATCACGGCGATGCGATCGCTCATGGCGAGCACTTCCGGCAGCTCCGACGAGATCATGAGAATGGCCAGGCCGCTCTCCACGAGCGCGCGCATCAGCGCGTGTATCTCCGCCTTCGCGGCGACGTCCACGCCCTGCGTCGGTTCATCGAGAATGAGCACCGCGGGGCTGGTCGCGAGCCAGCGCGCGAGGACGACCTTCTGCTGATTGCCGCCGGACAGGCTGTCGAGCGGCGTCTCCACGTCGGGCGTCCTGATACGCAGCTGCGCGACGTATCGCTCGGCCAGTACGCGCTCCGTCTCCCGCTCCACGATGCCGCGGCGCGACACGGACGCGAGGCAGGCCAGCGTCGTGTTCGCCGCGACCGTCATCGGCAGCACCGCGCCGTGCCGGCGCCGGTCTTCGGGGACGTACGCCAGGCCTCTTGCCATCGCCGCGCCCGCGTCGCCGATCGAAACGCGCGTGCCGTCGATGCGCACCTCGCCGCCATCCATTGGACGCAACCCGAACAACGTCTCCGCCAGTTCCGTGCGGCCCGATCCCACGAGCCCGGAGATGCCGAGGATCTCGCCGCGCCTGACCGACAGCGAGACGTCATGCACGCCGGCGGCTCGCGATGACAGCCCGCGCACCTCGAGTGCCATCGGACCGGGTTCGGTGGCACGCCGGGCAACCTCGACGGACACCTCACGTCCGGCCATGCAGCGAACCACCTCCGCCCGCGTCATGTCGGCGCACTTCGCGGTCGTCACGGTCTCGCCGTCGCGCAGCACGGTGATGCGATCCGCGATGCCGAACAGCTCGTCCAGCCTGTGCGAGATGTAGACGATGCAGGTACCTGCGGCGCGCAGCCGCCGGATCACGTCGAACAGCCCCTGCACCTCGCGGTCGGCGAGCGCCGCCGTCGGCTCGTCCATCAGGATGACGCGCGCGTCGGCGCCGACGGCACGCGCGATCTCGACGAGCTGCTGCTCGGGCATGGAGAGCGACCC
>JBIQIB010000007.1:42599-45360 GCA_044508265.1 Acidobacteriota bacterium | reverse complement strand
GCGTGGCCGCTCATCTCGAGCGTGCCGCCATCGGCGCGCTCGGCGCCCGTGAGGATGCGAATCAGCGTGGATTTGCCGGCGCCGTTCTCGCCGACGAGGGCGTGCACCTCACCAGCCGCCAGCTCGAACGAGACGCCCTTCAGCGCACGCACGCCGCCGAACGACTTGCGAATCGACGACGCGGTGAGCAGGCAACAGTCCATCGCGCTCGAACGTGCTCAGAAGCCCGAGCCCAGGGAAGCCGTCGCGGCGCTGCCCCGCCGGTCCGCGCGTTCGCGCGTGATGCGCTCCAGGTAACCGCTCTCGCGGAATGCATCCAGCGGCTCGGCGGGCAGGCACCGCGCCTGCCGCCACTCGCGCAGCATGGGGCGCACGTCGGTGGCGAAGGCATCCTGCAGGCAGCGCTCCGCGCGCACGATGTCGGCACCCGCCTGCGCCATGGTCATGGCCTCGAGGTCTACGAGCGCGGCGCGCGCAACGAGCGCCTGCGCCGTGACGACGGTCTGGATCATCGCTTCGATCTTGCCCTTGAGGTTGTGACTCTGATCGACCATGTAGGCGACGTCCGCAGGTGTGCCGGTCTCCCACTCGTGGAACCGGATCTCGTGGAAGATCCGGAAGACCTGATACGGGTCGATCGAGCCCAGCGTCAAGTCGTCATCGGCGTACCGGCGATCGTTGAAGTGGAAGCCACCGAGCATGTCTTCGTCGAGCAGCCACGCGACGATCTGCTCGATGTTCTGGCCCTGGTAGTGGTGCCCGGTGTCGACGAGCACGCGCGCGCGCGGGCCGGCGGTTCGAGCCAGCAGCAGCGCCATCCCCCAGTCGGCGATGTCGGTGTGGTAGAAGGCGGGCTCGAACGGCTTGTACTCCACGAGCAGCCGCTGCCCGTCGCCGAGCGCATCGTGCACGCGGCGCAGCTCCTCCTCGAACCAGCGCTTGCGCTGCCGGATGGACCCGCTGCCAGGGTAGTTGGTGCCGTCCGCGAACCAGCAGGAGAGATCGCGGCTGCCCAGCGCGTGCATGATGGCGACGCCGTCGAGGGCATGCTGGCGTGCGCGCGCGCGGACGCCGGAATCCGGGTTGCCGAACGACCCGTGCTTGTACTGCTGGTCCTGAAAGAAGTTGGGATTGATCGCGCCCGGCCTGACGCCCGCGGCTTCTGCAGCCCGCTGCACGGCCGGGGCGTCGCCCGTGCCGCCGGGCAGGTCCCACTGGACGTGCAGCGCCACTGTCGGACAGGCGCCGGTGAGCGCGTGCACGAAGCCGGCGTCGGCGAGCTTCTCGTCGATCGTCACGGCGGCCGCGGGCTGCCGGAACACGCCGAACCGCGTGCCGGTGTCGGCAAATCCCCACGAGGGCAGCTCGATGCGAAACCGGTCGAGCGCCTCGAACACGCGTGCCGTCATCGTGTCGGTCATCTGCCGTTCCTATCGGAGGAATGCCTCCCGCAACCCGCCGTCCACGGGGATGACGTGCCCCGTCGTCCTGCTGCTCTCGTCGCCCGCGAGCCAGCAGATGGCCTCGGCGCAATCGGACGGCCGCACCGGCTGTCCGGTGATCGTGCGCCTGGCGTAGAACCCGGCGAGCTTCGCGCGCAGGGTGTCGGTGGAGTCGTCCTCGCTCCAGGCGATGCCGTACTTGTCGAGCGACACGGTCACACGGTGGCGCGGGAACATCGCCGATCCGGCCACCACCGTCGCGGGCGCAATCGCGTTCACCCGGACGAGCGGCCCGAGCGCGACGGCAAGCTCGCGCACCAGATGGTTCACGGCGGCCTTGCTGACGTCGTAGGGCTCGCTGCCGCTCTTCGGCACCACCGCGTTGGCGGAGCCCGTCAGTACGATGCTTGCCGAAAGCTGCTGGTCGCTCAGCACTTCAGCGGCCTCCAGCGCAAGCACGTGGTTGCCCGTCACGTTGACCTGCAGCGCTCGGGCCCAGACGTCTTCCACAGGGGTGCCAGGCGCAGGTGTCGGATAGATGGCCGCCGTGTTGACGACGATGTCGAGGCCGCCGAAGTGGAGCACCGTGTCGCGAATGGCCTCGCGAATCGAGCCACGCGACGTCAGGTCGACGGAAAGGACGTGCACCAGATCCGCCGAGCCGAGGGCGGCAATCTCCGCCTCGACCTCACGAAGCGCGTCGCCGTTCAGGTCGGCCACGACGACGTGGGCGCCACGCGCAGCCAGACGCAATGCGGCCTCGCGCCCGATGCCACTGCCCGCACCCACCACGAGCGCGATGCGGCGACTCAGCGCCTTCTCCGGCGGCATCCGCTGAAGCTTGGCCTCTTCGAGTGCCCAGTACTCGATGCGGAAGGCCTCGGCCCGCGGCAGGGCGACGTAGTTGTGGACGCTCACGAAGCCGTCAGCCCGTTCCGGCCGCCTCGCCTGCGGCAGCGGACCGTCCGACGGGCTGTCGTCGGCCAACGCCGTTGCACCGGCCATGACGTGGATGGCGTTGACGAAGAACTCGGTCGTGATACGCGCCTCGCGCTTGTCCCTCGCGAAGCCGAACAGCCCGAGTGACGGGATCACGACGACCGACGGATTCGAATCGCGCAGCGCAGGCGAGTCGGGCGAGGCGTGTGTCCGGTAGTAGTCGACGTACGTCTCCCGATACGCTTGCGCGCGCTCGACGATGCGAGCCTTCAGCGCGTCGATTGACTCGGTCTCGGGATTCCAGGGGACGAACATCGGCGAGATGCGCGTCCGGAGGAAGTGGTCGGGACAGCTGGTGCCGAGCCGACACAGCTCCTCGG
>JBIQIB010000007.1:31664-42499 GCA_044508265.1 Acidobacteriota bacterium | reverse complement strand
CGCGTCCGGAGGAAGTGGTCGGGACAGCTGGTGCCGAGCCGACACAGCTCCTCGGCCCACGCCGACCCGGCAAACGCCAGCGCGTCGGCCGAGTCATCCCGATGGGCGACGGTTCTCCGGTTCGACGAGACGACGCCCCTCAGGTGCGGCAGCAGGTCGGCCGCAACCTCACGGCCGGCGGCCGTCGTCGCGATCGCGCCGCCGAACGCCGGGCGGCTGGCGCGCGCGACGTGCTCGTCCACGAACCGGCCCATCTGATCGATCGTCGTGATGCTCGACTGGTAGCACTCGCGCTGGGTCGCTCCCCACGTGAACAGGCCGTGCCCGCCGAGCAGGATGCCGTCGCAGCCTTCCGTCTCGTCGACCGCCTGCCGCAGCATCAACGCCAGCTCGAAGCCCGGGCGCTGCCACGGGACCCATGCCACGCGCCGGCCGAACCTGTCGTTGAACTCCGCGAGCTTCACCCTGCCGTTGGCGCTGGCCGCCAGCGCGATCGCCCAGTCGGGGTGCAGGTGGTCGACGTGCGGAAACGGCAGGAACGCGTGCAGCGGCGTGTCGATCGAGGCGGCGACCCGGTTCTCGCCGAAGGCGCAGAGCGGGTACAGGCCGACCATCTCGTCCTCGTGCGCTTCGCCGCGGTAGCGGGGGATGAGGCTCTCGAGCCTGTCCATGTACAGCACGGCGAAGCCCGCGGGCCCGATCGATCGCAGGTCGCCGCCGCTGCCCTTCACCGCCATCACGCGCGTGGGTGCGCCGGTCAACGGATCGGGCAGCTCGAACTTCGAACTGGTGTTGCCGCCGCCGAAGTTGGTGATGCGCAGGTCGGCGCCCAGGAGGTTCGAACGATAGCGCAGCAGGTCCAGCGGACGCGCGGCCAGCCGGTCGGCCTTTGCGTCGTCCCACAGATCGGCGAGGTAGCGAAGATCAGACACGTGAGCACTCCACGACGTCGCGGAACCGGCGGTAGCGCTGGCTCCACGTATCGCTCTCGGCAGGCACGAACTGCTCCACCGGAAACGAGTGCCTGATGATGTCACGAGCCTCGGGCAAGGACGTCACCGCGCCGGTGGCGAGCATCTGCACGGCGATGTTTCCGAGCGCTGTGGCCTCCACAGGTCCCGCAAGCACGACGCGGCCAGTGACGTTCGCGGTGAGCTGATTGAGCAGCGCATTGCGTGCGCCGCCGCCGATGACGCGGATCGTGCCGAACGACAGGCCGGAGACCTCTTCGAGCCGCTCGAGCACCATCCGGTAGGCGTGGGCCAGGCTTTCGAAGATCGTCCGGGCGAACGCGCCCGGCGTCTCCGGCACCCGTTGCGACGTCCGGCGGCAGTAGTCGGCGATCGCCTGCGGCATGTGGACGGGGCTGAGCAGCGACGCGTCGTCGGGATCGACGACCGGCCCACCCGCGGCCGTCCCGCGCGCGGCATCCACGAGCGCGTCGTAGGTCAGGTCGAGGCCTTCGCCGAGCCAGGCCGTGCGGCAGGCCTGCAGCAGCCAGAGTCCGCCGATGTTCTTGAGCAGGCGGGTCGTGCCGCCGACGCCGCCCTCGTTGGTGAAGTTCAGGGCCGCGGCGCGCGGTGTCAGCACCGGGGCAGACAGTTCGACCCCGAGCAGCGACCACGTTCCGGAGCTGAGGAACACCGTCTCGCCGCCTGTCGCAACGGACGCGACTGCCGAGCCCGTGTCATGGCAGGCGGGTGTCACGACGGCCACGCCTGCGGGTCCGCCCGCCGACGCCTGCAGCGTGCCCAGCCGGGTGCCCGGCTCGACGATGCGTCCGAACAGGCGCCGCGGCAGTCCGAGATCGTCGAGCAGCGGCGTGGCCCAGGTCCTCTGCCGTGCGTCCACGCACTGCGTGGTCGTCGCGTTGGTGTACTCGCACGCGACCTCGCCCGTCAGCCAGTAGTTGAACAGGTCGGCGATCGTGACGAGCGCGGCCGCCCTGTCGAGTGACGCGGGGTCGCGTTCAGAAGCGGCGACAAGCTGGAAGATCGTGTTGAACGGCAGACACTGCACGCCTGTCGTGTCGTAGACGCGCGCACGGCCCAGCCGTTCGAGCACGCGTTCCATCACGCCGTGCGTACGGTGGTCGCGGTAGTGGTACGGCGGCTCGACGAGCGCGCCGTCAGCGTCCAGCAGCGCGTAGTCGCAGCCCCACGTGTCGACGCCGATGCTCGTCAGGTCTGCCGGCGCGCGTCCGAGCGCGAGCCGCATCGCCTGCCACAGCGCGTCCGCGTCCCAGCGAAGGGTGCCGTTCAGGCGTCGTGGGGTGTTCGCGAAGCGGTGCAGGGGCTGGAGGTCGAGCCGGCCGCCGGACAGCTGTCCGACCAGCGCCCGCCCGCTCTCGGCCCCGAGGTCGAAGGCCAGGAAGCGTGACATGCGTGCGTTCGATGTGCGCAGCAGTCTACTATCGCCGCGGAGCGAACCCACCGATGCTGCGCAAGGCTTTCCGGATGTCCGTCCATCCCGATCGACACGCCGAGTACGCCCGGCGTCATCAGCCGATCTGGCAGGAGCTCGAAGAAGTGCTGCTCGCGCACGGCGTCACGACGTATTCCATCTTCCTCGACGAAGTCACGAGCGACCTGTTCGCGTACCTCGAGGTCGAGGACGAAACGCGGTGGGAAGCGATCGCCGCAACTCCCGTCTGCCGGCGCTGGTGGCACTACATGCGCGACCTCATGCCGACGCACGAGGACGACCGCCCGGTCTCACGTCCGCTCACCGAGGTGTTCCACATCGAAGCACGAACGCCGACGCCCGACTGACCCGCCCTCAATGCTGATGTTTCGCGAGATGCTCCCTGAGGAGATCCCCGCCAAAGTCGCGCTCGAGATCGCGCCAGATGGTGTGCACGTGATTGGCGTCGTTCTGGCTGTTGTCGTACTCGATGAGGAACGTCGGCCCGTGGACGCGGTAGTAGTGCTTCTCGCCGGGCTCGGTGCCACCCGCCCACGCGAAGTGCACCTTGTCGAACGTCGGCTCGATGCGTGCCAGCTGCGAGTCCGCCTCCGCGGGTGACAGCCGCCGCGCGTAGAGCTCGATCAACGCCCGCAGCTGCGTGCGCTGCTCCGGCGTCATCGCCGACGCCGGCAGCCCCTCGAACGTGAGGCCGTCCACCTTCGGCACGTTCGTCGTGACGATGTCGTTGGTCGTTTCCGGCGCGATGATCACCCGTTCGCGCGCTGCGGCGTCGAAGCTGCCCAGGAGGGCGCGCGCGACGTCCTCCTCGGCCGCAAGGATGCGCAGCCCGGCATGAGGACCTGACGGCACACGCGCCGGGTTGGCGCCGAAGAACAGCGGCGAGACGATGTCGCCGTCCGCGCTGCCGTGCGTGACGTTCACCGACAGGTGATGGCCCTCGAAGCGCCAGCCCCAGGGCGACGCGCCGGGCTCGCCGAAGAGGGCGAGGTAGTAATGGTCCGGATTGCGCCGCTCGTAGTTGCGCACGCCGCGCTGGCGTTCGATCTCGCGGAGGATCGCCTCGTGCGCGACAATCGTCTTCGCCTTCTCGTAGCCGTCCGGGCTGAGCGCCATCTCCAGCAGTGCGTGAGCCTGCTCACGCTGCGCGTCGGTCATCTCGCCGAGCGGGACGCCGCCGCGTACCATCGGCACGTAGTTGAACGTGTAGCGTTCTTCCGCGTCGAACGGGAAACGCCCGACGGCGCGCTGCGCATCGGTCAGCGAGGCGGCAAACGCCTGCGCCTGAGCCACCGCCTCGTTCGACAGGCGCGGCGCGGCATCTGCGGTCGCCGCGGGCTGAGGACGCGCCGGCGAACAGGCTACGGCTCCGACGACCACGCCGGCCAGCACGGCCAGGTGGGCAAGCACTCGTGTCATGGGGGATCTCCGCCCGCATTCTAGTGCATCGGCGGGCGAGTCGCGCAGTGACTTCTGCGGGTCGCTGCAGTCGCGGTCAGGCCCGCGCGGCGTCAGCACTCATCGTCGATGACCTCGAGGAGAATGCGGCCGGCCTCGTCGCACGCGGCGCGGTCCACGTCGAGATGGGTGACCACGCGCAGCGTCCGGGGTCCGAGGGCAAACAGCAGCACCCCGCGGGTGCGTGCCCTGGCGACGACGCGGGCCGCGTCCGGTGCGGTGTCTGCGAGATGGAAGACGACGATGTTCGTCTGCACCGTCGCGGCGTCGAGCACGACGTGATCCGATTGCCGCAGGTGCCCGGCAATGGCCGTCGCATTGGCGTGGTCGTCCCCGAGACGCGCCATGTGGTGGTCGAGCGCGTAGAGCGCGGCGGCGCCGAGGATGCCGACCTGCCGCATCGCGCCGCCAAGCATCCGCCTGTGCCGCGTCGCCCGCTGTACGAACACCCGGGTGCCGGCCAGCATCGCGCCGGCAGGCGCCCCGAGGCCCTTCGAGAGCGAGACGCTGACGACGTCGAACGGCCCGGCGAGCTGCGCGGGCGTATGGCCCGTCGCAGCCGCGGCATTCCACAGCCGCGCGCCGTCGAGGAACGACGACACGGCGCGTGCGCGTGCGGCCATGCAGATGCGTTCGGCTTCGTCCTGCGGCACGACGACGCCGCCCGCGCGGTTGTGCGTGTTCTCGACCTGGACGAGCGTGGTGGGGGGATAGAGCAGGTGACCGGCGGGCTTGAGCGCGGCGACGCACTCGTCGGCGGTATAGACGCCGCCGCCGCCGATCTCGGTGAACTGCACGCCCGCGTTGGCGCCTCCGGCGCCCGTCTCGTGCCACATGGCGTGGCTCTCACGGCAGACGATGACGTCGTCGCCGGGGCGGGTGAGCGTCCGCAGCGCCACCTGGTTGGCCATGGTGCCCGTGGGCAGCCAGAGCGCGGCCTCCTTCCCAAGCAGTTCGGCCATCCGCTGCTGCAGGAGGTTGATGGTGGGGTCCTCGCCGAACTGGTCGTCGCCTACCTCGGCGGCGGCCATGGCCTCGCGCATGCCCGGCGTGGGACGCGTGACCGTGTCCGAACGCAAATCGATGAGCTGGGACACCACGGTGCGTGAGCGTAGCAGAAACGGGACGATAACGGTCCCTGAACGAACAAACGCCCAGCACACCGGAGTGTGCTGGGCGCCTGAAGCTGGTGAGGTTGGCTCGGAGAGCGCCTCGAGGACGGCTCGGAGAGCACCTCGAGGACGGCTCGGAGAGCCGTCCCTACCTCTTAGCCGAGACGGACGACGTTCTCGGCCGCCGGGCCCTTGGCGCCCTGGACGACGTCGAACTCGACGCGCTCACCCTCGTTGAGGGTCTTGAAACCCTGGCCAGCGATGGCCGAGTGGTGGACGAAGCAATCCTTCTGCCCGTCCTCGGGGGTGATGAAGCCGAAGCCCTTGGTCTCGTTGAACCACTTGACGGTACCGGTCGTACGCATGTGCGAACTCCTGTGCTGCTGTGAATCGGAGTACGGGCGTGCCGAACGGACCGACTACAACTGCCAGTTATCTACCGTGAATCCTCACGGCGGGGGTTCCCGCGGCGCCCTCTCGCGGTATGCCCAGACAGCCGAAAGGGTCTGGCTTCACCAGACCCTCGCGAGCCCTCCGGACGGGTCGCGTGCAGCATGCACACGTGGCGCAGATGTCACACTACAGACTTCGCAACAGGCTGGCAAGCGAAAAATGTCACGCCTCGGGCGTGAACGCGTCCACCTGCCGGTACGCCTCGATCAGCCGCTGCTCGCCGGCCTTCCCGGGAAACGCGTTGCCGTGCTCCATGCCGAAGACGAAATCGCGTCCCGTCGCCTGCATCCGGCCGTGGATGTGCTTGAAGACGTTGCTGTAGTTGATCTCGCCTGTCGTCGGCTCGCGCCGGCCGGGGACGTCGCCAATCTGGAAGTACGCGATCTCGTCCCATGCCCAGTCGACGTGCGGGATGATGTGCCCCTCGTTGCGCTGCATGTGGTAGATGTCGAACAGGATCTTGCACGCCGGGCTGTTGACGGCGCGGCAGATCATGTACGTCTGGTCGGACGTCCGCAGGAACTGATCGGGGTTGTCGCTGAGGGGCTCGAGCACCATCGTCAGCCCGTGCTTCTCGAGGACCTCCGCGCCCGCGCGCAGGGTGTCGATCACGTGGCCCGTCTGGATGCCGATGGGCAGGCGCCGCTCGAAGCCGCCGGGCACCACGGTCATCCATTTCGCGCGCGCGCGATGCGCGACAGGCACGGCCGCCTCGCACGCCTTGACGAAGAGGTCGCGGTTCTCGGGCTTCCCCGTCGTGAACCTGTCGCTGTTGTTGCCGCCCGTCTGGATGACGAACACGCCCATCGTCATCCCGAGCTTCTCGAGGAGGTCGCCTATCTGCTGCTGCACCTCGACGGGACGGCCCATCATCCCGTTGTCCTCGAACGCGGTGAACCCCTGGTCGGCCATGAAGCGGATCTGGTCGAGCAGGTCCTCGCCAGCCGATTCCTTGAACATGCCGAAGTGCGGGGCGTACTTCAGCTTGAACGGTGAGGGCCGCGCCTGGACGCGTGCCGCAGGTGTGGCAACCGGCGAGGCGGCGGCGCTGCCGTGACCCAGGGCTCCCGCGGCGCCGGCGAGGGAAGCGGTGACCGTGTGGCGAAGGAATTCACGTCGCTGCATGCCAGTGTCTCTCTCTGTTCGAGGTGGAAGGCGGACGGCGCGGAGCGCCGTCCCTACTTGATGGCCGAGTAATCGGTGGCGGTCATGAAGACGCTCTCCACCTTCGCGACGATCTTGCCGTTCACCTCCGACGCGTCGCGCACCTTGTGCCACTCGGGATCGGAAAGGAAGCCCTTCCAGCTGGCGGCGGCCGCCTCGCGGCTGTCGTGCTTGAGGATGTAGATGAGCGTGTCGTCGGCCAGCGGCGCGTCCTGGGGCGCCCAGTACCCGACGTTCACCATCCCGTGCTTCTCGAACAGCCTGGTCGTGTGATCACGGAACCTGGTGTGCAAATCCGCCAGCTTGCCGGGCGGCGACGTGTAGGTGCGCAGCTCGAACACGGTGGACGCCGTCTGCGCCTCGAGCGGCGCCTGCGTCCACTGCCCGTAGAGTGCGCCGGCAGCAAACACGAGAGCCAGCGCCACGACCCGGATGACGTATGTCGACATGGTGGTGCCCCCGCCGCGTCACGCGGACGGCCGTCCCGACGGAGACGGCAACTGGTGCGCGGCGGGAGCGATTCTACGTCACTGACGCGCGCCTGGCGGCGGCGGCACGTCCAGCGGGGCGCTCAGCTGCCCGGCCGCGTCATGGCTTCGGCCACGACCCACTCGTCGAACTGCGCCTCCGTCAGCGCGCCCGAGGCCACGGCCGCCTCACGCAGCGTGAGGCCCTCCTTGTGCGCGTGCTTGGCGATGGCGGCGGCCTTGTCGTAGCCGATGTGCGGGTTGAGGGCCGTCACGAGCATCAGGTTGCGCGCGAGCAGCTCCGCGATCCGCTCGCGGTTCGGCTCGAGGCCCTGCGCGCAATGCTCGTCGAAGGCCAGGCACGCGTCGCCGAGCAGCGACATCGACTCCAGCACGTTGTGCACCATGACCGGCTTGTAGACGTTCAGCTGGAAGTTGCCCTGGGTGCCGGCAAACGCCACCGCCGCGTCGTTGCCGAACACCTGGACGCACACCATCGTGAGCGCCTCGCACTGCGTCGGGTTGACCTTGCCGGGCATGATCGACGACCCGGGCTCGTTCTCCGGGATCCGAAGCTCCCCGATGCCGCATCGGGGGCCGCTCGCAAGCCACCGGACGTCGTTGGCCATCTTCATGAGGCCCCCGGCCAGCGTCCGCAGCGCGGCCGACGTCTCGACGAGCGCGTCGTGCGCCGAGAGCGCGAAGAACTTGTCGGCGGCGGAGCGGAACGGGTGTCCCGTGAAGGCGGCGAGGCGCTCGGCCGTCCGCGCGCCGAACTCGGGATGGGCGTTGAGCCCGGTGCCCACTGCCGTCCCGCCGATCGCCAGGTCGAGCACGCCGCCGAGGGCATGCTCCAGCGCCTCGAGGCCGAAGTCGATCTGCGCGACCCAGGCGCCGATTTCCTGGCTGAGACGAATCGGCGTCGCATCCTGCAGGTGCGTCCGTCCCGTCTTGACCACGTCGTCGAAGGCCGCGGCCTTGGCTGCGAGCGTCTCGCGCAGGCGGGCGACCGCCGGGCGCAGGTGGTCGTGCGCCCGCTCGACCACCGCGACGTGCATCGCCGTCGGGAAGGTGTCGTTGGAGGACTGCCCGCGGTTGACGTGATCGTTCGGGTGCACGAGGCGGCCCTCACCGCGCGGGCCGCCGAGCAGCTCGGACGCACGGTTGGCAATCACCTCGTTGGCGTTCATGTTGGACTGGGTACCCGACCCGGTCTGGAACACGACCAGCGGGAAGTGGTCGTCGAGCTTGCCCGCGATCACCTCGTCGGCGGCACGGACGATGGCGTCGGCGATCTCCGGCGGCACCTGCCCGAGCGCGCCGTTGGCCTCGGCGGCCGCCTTCTTCAGCAGGCCCAGCGCCCGGATCATCGGGCGCGACCAGCGGAACCGGTCCACGCCGATGGGAAAGTTGCCCACGGAGCGCTGCGTCTGGGCGCCCCAGTAGCGATCGGCGGGCACCTCGATGCCGCCCATCGAATCGCGCTCTATACGAGTCGTCATCCTGTCTCCTCAACGCCGGCTGAACCGGGCATCCACGCTCCACCGTCCGCCGCCCAGGCACAGGAAGGCAAACGCCGTCGCTCCGTACAGGAACGCACGCTCCTTGAGCGCGAACGGGTCGGTGGCATGTTCGAAGATGGCGGCCGTCGCCATCGTGCAGAGTATGAAGAACGCGGCCGGGCGCGTCAGGAGCCCGACCGCCAGCAGCACGCCGCCGATGATCTCGGCGCCGGCCGCGGCCCAGGCGAAGACGGCCGGGTTCGGGAAGCCGAACCCCTCGACGCGCGCCACGAACGCGGGCGACGGCGGAAACTTCTCGAGCCCGTGCGCGAGGCACAGGGCCAGGCCCGCAAACACCCTGAGCGGCGTGAGCCCAATCTCGAACAGCACGGAACTGCTGCGCACGCCACCGAACAACATCGAACGCACGTGATCCCTCCTGGCGTCGTCTCGCCGCGTCCACTATAGACTCGCTGTGGATGCGACGACGCACGTGGTCCTCGGGAACCTGGCCGTGGCTGGTGGCCGCGGCGGTGCTCGTCGTCGCCAGGACCGTCGCCTTCGTCGTCCATCCCACGCTCACCTTCGACGCGGACCAGGCCGTGGTCGGCCTCATGGCCAAGCACATCGCCGAGGGCCGCGCCTGGCCGGTCCATCAGTACGCCCTGACCTACGTCGTCGAGGTCACGGCTTACCTGGCCGCGCCCTTCATGTGGCTCTTCGGCCCGACCATGGCCGCGCTGCGCCTGCCGCTGCTCCTGATGAACGTGGGCGTCGGGGTCGGGCTGGTTGCCCTCGTCGTCCGCGCCGGCGTACGGCCCGCCGTGGCGCTGGCCGCGTCGCTGCCGGTGGTCGTGGCGGCCCCCGGCACGTCGGCGGCGCTGACGGACGCGCTCGGCATGACCGTCGAGCCGCTGGCCTTCGTGCTCGCGCTCTGGTGGTTGCGCGACCGTCCGGTTGCCTTCGGCATCGTCGCGGCGCTCGGCTTTCGCGTGCGCGAGTTCGCGGCCTATGGCGTGGCCGCGGTCCTGCTTGCCGATGCCGTCAGCGGACGCCTGTTCGGCCGTGCGGCGCTTCGCCACTGGCTGCTCGTGGCCATCGGCGCGGCAGGCCTGTTCGGCGCGCTCGCCGGCCTCGTCCGCTTCGAGACACCCCGCGGACCAGGCACGTGGGTGGACGAGACCGGCAGCGGCCTCGAGACGCTGTCAGGAGCGTTCTGCTTCGACCCGTCGTGGGCCGCCCGCAACGTCGCCGACCTCGGCGTGCGGTATCTCGGCCTCCTGTATGGCGCGGCCGTCATGCCTGTCGAAGACGCCATCGTGCGCTCCGACAGCCACCAGGGTGCACCGGGACTCTGGCTCCTCCTCGGCGTCACGCTGCTGCTGATGACCGTGCGCGCCGCGGTGGCGCTGCCGCGGCTCTGGGCCGACCGCAGGGACGGGCGCGTGCAGCTGGGGCTGTTCCTCGCCGCCGTGGGGGCGCAGGCCGTGCTCGTCTACGCGGTGAGCCGGTGCGGGCCGCTGTCGGCGCTCACGCTGCGCTACGCGCTGCTGGGGCTGTTCCTGCCGACCGGGATCGCGCTGCTGTTCCTCCACGTGGAAGGGCGACCTCGGGTGCGTGCAGCGGCGCTTGCCGTGTTCGTCCTGCTGGCGGCCGTGAGCCTCCGCGACCATGCACGCCTCCTCCGGGAGGAGGCCACCAGCCCGCAGGTCGCCAACCGGGTGCTGCTGGCCGACGCGCTCGAGCGCGAAGGCATCCGGTACGCGTACGCGGACTACTGGACGGCCTACTACGTCTCGTTCATCACCGAGGAGCGCGTGCTCGTCGTGCCGGACGTGTTGTCGCGCATCGCGTTCCACGAGCGCGAGGTGGAGGCCCACGCCGACGAGGCCGTGCGCCTGAGCGCGACGCCCTGCGGTGACGCGCCGCCGATAGCGCCCGGCTACCATGTCTGCCAGGTTTCGCGCTGAGGAGGCGCCCTTGCTCCGCGACTACGTAGCCATCGCCAGGCCGGATCACTGGGTCAAGAACGGCTTCATGCTGCTGGGTGTGCTGCTGGCGGTGTCGTACCAGCCGGACGTCCTGACGGGCAGCGGCTGGCTGCGTCTCGTCGTCGCGGTGGCAGCGACATGCCTGGTCGCGTCGAGCAACTACGTGCTCAACGAGATCCTCGATGCGCCGCGCGATGCGTTCCATCCCGTCAAGCGTCATCGCCCGATCCCGTCGGGACGCGTCTCGCTGCCCGTCGCGTGGGC
>JBIQIB010000007.1:20954-31564 GCA_044508265.1 Acidobacteriota bacterium | reverse complement strand
TCAAGCGTCATCGCCCGATCCCGTCGGGACGCGTCTCGCTGCCCGTCGCGTGGGCGGAGTGGCTGCTGCTCGGGGCCCTCGGGCTCGGGGCCGCCTACGCGCTGTCGCTGCCGTTCCTGCTCTCGGCGGCCTGGCTGTGGGTGATGGGCTTCGTCTACAACGTCCCGCCGGTACGCACCAAGGAGTGGCCCTACGTCGACGTGCTCACTGAGTCGATCAACAACCCGATCCGGCTGCTCCTCGGATGGTTCGCGTTGATCGACACGGAGATTCCCCCCGTCTCGCTGGCGCTGTCCTACTGGATGGCCGGCGCCTTCCTCATGGCGACCAAGCGCTATGCCGAGTACCGGCACATCGGCGACCCTGAAGCGGCGGCCGCGTACAGGCGCTCGTTCCGGCACTACGACGAAGAACGGCTGCTCGTCTCGATGTTCTTCTACGCCATGAACGCGGCGCTGTTCGGCGGGATCTTCATCCTCCGCTACCACCTGGAGCTGGTGCTCTGCGTCCCGGCCGTCGCCGGCCTGTTCGCCTACTACCTCCGGCTTGGCATGCTCACCGACAGCCCTGCAGAGCGTCCCGAGTCGCTCTACCGGCACCGCGGGTTCATGGTCTACCTGCTCGCGTGCACGGTCCTTTTCATCGCGCTGCTGTTCGTGCGCATCCCGGCACTCTACGACTGGCTCAACGTGGAGCCGGCCTCCATGCGCCCGCTGTGGACGGTCGGCACGGAGTTCACGGATTAGCAGTCGCCGCCGTCACGCCGACGTTCACGGCAGCCGTGCGAGCTCGTGGTCGGGGATGCGGCGCCGCCTGGCCTCGAGGAGCCGTGTCACCACGTCGCGCGCGCGGTCGCTCGTCGGGCCGTCGGCGTCGTGCCGCATGCCCTTCTGGTGATTGCAGCGCGCGCACGCGACGGCCAGGTTGCGGAGGTCGTCGGACGTGCGCACCTGCTCGACGAGTGCTTTGGCCGCGCGCCGCCGGAACCAGCTGCGCGGCACGATGTGCTCGAGGGTCGTCGCGCCGCGGGGCTCGCCGTCGAGGCCGATGGCCAGCGTGGATCGGCAGTGCAGGCAGGGCGTGACCCAGCCGTCTTCGCGGCGCATGGCCAGCGTGTCGGTTTCCATCACGCGGAGGAGCAACGCGTTGCGGTGGGCCGCGGTTCGAATCTGTCGCATGGGTCGGGCAAACGACGACGCCGGCGTCCGCGGAGGACGCCGGCGTGCGGGATGAGTAGGGTCTGGTGGAGGACGGCGCGGAGCGTCGTCCCTACCACCTCAGGCGCAGCCGCTGGTGGTGCCGCAGTTGGCGCACTTGTAGCACGCGCCGCTGCGCACCATGATCGAGCCGCACGTGCTGCACGGCGGCGCGTCCTCCTGGTTCTTGATCGGCGCGAACTGGCTGCCCGCGGCTGCCGCAGGTGCCGGCGCGGGCGGCGCCGCGTCCTCCGCCGCGTCGGCAGTGTCGGCGGCCGGCACCGTCGGGTCGGGCATGTTCACGCCGGCGCGGAACCGTGCCTCGGGCGAGAGGAACTTCGCCGCCAGCCACCGGAACACGTAGTCGACGATCGACTTCGCGAAGCGCACCTCCGGGTTGCGCGTCATGCCCGACGGCTCGAACCGCGCGTGGCTGAACTTGTCGACGAGCACCTGCAGCGGCACGCCGTACTGCAGCGCGTACGAGATCGCCTGCGCGAAGGCGTCGGCAAAGCCCGAGATCGTCGAGCCCTCCTTGGCCATCACCAGGAAAATCTCGCCCGGCGTCCCGTCCTCGAACATGCCGACCGTGATGTAGCCCTCGTGGCCGGCGATGTCGAACTTGTGCGTGATCGACTGCCGCTCGTCGGGCAGGCGGCGACGCACCGGCTGCGCGGCGGCGGCCAGCTGCTCGACCGTCTCCTTCACCGTCGCCTTCGCGTCCTTCGACGTGTTGAGCGGCTGGGTGCGCTTGCTGCCGTCGCGGTAGATGGACACCGCCTTCGCGCCCAGGCGCCACGCCTGGATGTAGGCTTCCTGGATCTCCTCGACCGTGGCGTCCTTCGGGACGTTGACCGTCTTGCTGATCGCGCCCGAGATGAAGGGCTGGGTCGCGCCCATCATCTTGATGTGGCCCATGTAGTGGATCGAGCGCGTGCCCTTGAGCGCGGTGAAGGCGCAGTCGAACACCTCGAGGTGCTCGGCCTTCACGTGCGGCGCCCCTTCGATCGTCTCGTGCTCGTCGATGTAGGCCACGATCTCGCCGATCTGGTCGGCGTCGTAGCCGAGCCGCCGCAGGGCCATCGGCACCGTGCCGTTGACGATCTTCATGAGGCCGCCGCCGACCAGCTTCTTGTACTTGACGAGCGCGATGTCGGGCTCCACGCCCGTGGTGTCGCAGTCCATCATGAAGCCGATGGTGCCGGTCGGCGCGAGCACGGTCGCCTGCGCGTTGCGGTAGCCATGCTGCTCCCCGAGTTCGACGGCCTCGTCCCACGCGGCCTGCGCGCCCGCGAGCAGGTCCTCGGGCACGTGCGCGCGTTCGACGTCCTTGAGCGCCGCGCGGTGCTTGCGCATCACGCGCAGGAACGGCTCGCGGTTCTTCGCGTAGCCCTCGAACGGGCCGCCGTGATCCCGCGCCACGCGCGCCGACTGCGCGTAGGCCTCGCCGGTCATCAGCGCCGTGATCGCCGCGGCGTAGCTGCGGCCCGCGTCGCTGTCGTACGGCAGGCCGCGCGACATCAGCAGCGCGCCGAGGTTGGCATAGCCCAGGCCGAGCGGCCGGTAGGCGTGGCTGTTGCGCTCGATCGCCCGGGTCGGATAGCTCGCGTCGTCGACGATGATCTCCTGCGCCGTGATGAGCACGCGGCAGGCGGCCCTGAAGGCCTCGACGTCGAACTCACCCTCGGCGTCGACGAACTTCATCAGGTTCAGCGACGCGAGGTTGCACGCCGAGTCGTCGAGGAACATGTACTCCGAGCACGGGTTGCTCGCGTTGATGCGGGCCGTGTTGGGGCACGTGTGCCAGTCGTTGACCGTCGTGTCGAACTGCATGCCCGGGTCGCCGCAGATGTGCGTCGCCTCGGCAATCTGGCGCATCAGGTCGCGGGCGCGATACGTGTCCATCGGCGCGCCGTCACGAACCGCGTGGGTCGTCCACTCCTTGTCGTCGAGCACCGCGCGCATGAAGTCGTCGGTCACGCGCACGCTGTTGTTGCTGTTCTGGAAGAACACCGAGGCGTAGGCCGGGCCCGTGAACGAGCCGTCGTAGCCCGCGTCGATGAGCGCCCAGGCCTTCTTCTCTTCTTCGACCTTGCAGTTGATGAACTCGACGATGTCGGGGTGGTCGGCGTTGAGGATCACCATCTTCGCGGCGCGCCGGGTCTTGCCACCCGACTTGATGACGCCCGCGAACGCGTCGAAGCCCTTCATGAACGACACGGGCCCGGACGCCGTGCCGCCGCCGGCCAGGAGCTCGCGCGACGACCGGATCGGCGACAGGTTCGACCCCGTGCCCGAGCCGTACTTGAACAGCATCCCCTCGGTGTGCGCCAGCGTCAGGATGGCGTCCATCGTGTCCTGCACCGAGTTGATGAAGCAGGCCGAGACCTGCGGATGCGGCTCGATGCCGCAGTTGAACCACACCGGGCTGTTGAAGGCCGCCTTCTGGTAGAGGAGGAGGTGCTTCAGATCGTCGCTGAACGCCTGCAGGTCGTCCTCGCTGGCGAAGTAGCCCCTGTTGCGCGCCCAGCTCGTGATCGTGTGCACCACGCGGCCAATCAGCTGCCTGACGCTGCGCTCACGCTCCGGCGTGCCCAGCGTGCCGCGGAAGTACTTCGAGACCACGATGTTGGTCGCCTGCTGCGACCAGAACTTCGGGATCTCGACGTCGCGCTGCTCGAAGACGATCGTGCCCTTCTCGCTGCCGATGACCGCCGAGCGCAGCTCCCACTCCACCTCGTCGAAGGGATCGACGCCCTCCACCGAGAAGTAGCGCGTGTACTCGAGCCCCGGGACGGCTGCCGCTTCGTCGACGGCGACCGAGCCCGCGACCGGCACGGCCGTCGCTGGCGTCGCGGCGGCGGTCTCTCCCGCCTGCGCAGACCCTCGCTGCATTACTCTCCTCCTCCGCGTCGGAATGGAACCACCCCAGTTCGACCCCGACCACACTCTGCTTCGTTGCCCGCACGACGAGAATTTTGGCGACGCGCCGCTGTGCACGCCCCTGCTGCGAGCGTGTCGGCCGCCTATGCCCCCGGGAATTGGGCCCTCGTCGTTTTCGGAGCCCCACTATGCGCCGGTGGGGGCGGCTTGTCAAGCCTCAATTCTACCATATATAGGGCCGTCATCTCCAGATGACACCTACATATGGGCATCCAGCCCAAAGCCCGGCAACTGTCTCACAGCGCGTGATTTAGGGCGACGCAGGCGCTGCGGCGATGCCAGACGGCCTCAACGGCTGAGGCCGCGGGCCAGGGTCTCGGCCTTGTCGGCGAGATACGACGCAAACACGAAGTTGCGCTCGAGCAGGGCCTGCTCCGACTGCTCGACGAACCGGCGCGCCGTGTCGTGCTGGGTGCGGGCCTCACGCGACAGGGCCGCGGGGTTGACCTGCGAGAGGAGCTCCGTGGCTCGCCGGAGCACCTCGCGCACGCGCTTGCCGGCTTGTCCCTCGTCGGCCGTCTGGGGCGTGCGGAGGACGGGCGCGGGCGGCGTCACGGGCTCCGGAGGCGGAGCCGTGGCCGGCGCGTCGCCTGCGCCGTCCGTGGCGGTATCCGCCGACACCTGCCCGGCACGGGCGCCCGAATCGGGACGCGCGGCCGGCCGCGACGGACGCGCCGGACGACGCTCTTCCGGCGGCTCCGCCGTGGTGGTCTCGACGGGCGCCACGGGCTCGGGCGGCACCGAGATCACGCGCGCGGGCGCCGGCGGCACGTTCAACACCACGGGCGCCGAGGCGACGACAGCCGCCGAGCGCGAGCACCCGGCCGCGCCCAGCACGCAGGCACACGCCAGCAACAGGAGCCTCAACGACATGGACATCACGGATCCTTTGGACGAGCCCGTTCCCGGTCAGGCTCTCGGCAGGCAGAGCCTGAAGCTGGCGCCACGCCCCGGCGATGACTCGACCTCGACGGTGCCGTCGTGCAGCTGAGCGGTACGGTACACCATCGACAGCCCGAGGCCACTGCCCTGTTCGCGAGTGGTGAAATAGAGATCGAAGACACGCGACAGATGCTCCGGCGCAATCCCAACCCCGGTGTCGCTGACGCCGAGCTCCACCTGCGTCTCGTTCGGGCGCCGCGCCGTGAACGTGAGCCGTCCGCCGTCCGGCATCGCCTCGATCGCGTTGAGCGCCAGGTTGAGCATGGCCTGGCGCAGCATGGGCCGGTCCGCCTGCACCGAGAAGGGGCCGTCCACCGACACCGCCACCTCGATGGCGGCCTGCTCCGCCTGCGGCCGCACCACGTCGGCCACGTCCTCCATGAGCGCGGCGACGTCCACGGGCTCGAGCTGGAGCTCCTCGGGCCGGCTGAAGCGAAGGAATCCCTGCACCACCTGGTCGAGGCGATGGATCTCGTCGCCGATGATCGACACGTGCGTCATCAGCGCCGGAATCGCCGAGCGGTCAGGCGCGGCCGTGTCCCCCTGGCCGGCCGCCACCGGCTGCGAGAGCCCCATCCGCAGCTTCTGGCGCAGCAGCTCGAGATGGATGGTCATCGCGTTGAGCGGGTTCTTCACCTCGTGGGCGACGCCGGCCAGCAGGCGGTTGAGCGATGCGAGCTTGCGCGAGTAGCGCAACGTGTTCTGCACCTGCGACAGCGCGCCCACATTGCGCGCGACGAGCATCACGCCGACGAAGCCGCGCGCCTGGTCGTCAATCGGGTGGGCCATCCACTGCTGCTGGTTGTGATCGTCGCCGCCCGTCGAGCGCTCCGCGAGGATCGGGCCGGCCGACTCGCGCGTCTCGAAGGCCTGCTCGGCGAGGAACCTTGCGGCATGGCCCTCCGGCAGCGCGTCGGCGAGCGCCGTGCCCATCGTCAGCGACGGCATCAGCCCCTTCATGACGGCGTTGACGAACACGACCTCGCGCTCTGGCGAGACGATCACGACGGCGTCCTCGAGGCGCTCCACGACCGACTCGGCCCGCCGCGCCTGTTCGACGAGCTGCCCGCGAATCGACGACACCGACTGGCTCAGGGCGTTGAACGACGACCCGATGTCCTTGAATTCGTCGTCGCGAAGCTCGAGGCGGACGTCCTGCTCGCCCTTCCCCAGCCGCGCGATCCCGCTCTGGAGCACGTGGATGGGCCGCAGCAGCCGGCGCGCCAGCAGCCACGAGAGCCCTGTCGCCAGCACGATGGCCACGCCGGCGACGGCCACGATGGGCGCGAGCGCGGACGAGATCTGCTCCCAGATGAGGACCGTCGAGACGCCGATGCGGATTGAGCCGAACTCCTCGTCGCCGAGGAGCAGCGGCTGTGCGACCTCGTAGTTGCGCTGCTCCCAGACGCCGACGAGCTGCGCGAACGGGCCGCTGTCGATCAACTGCCGCAGCGGCGGCTGCGGCGGCACGGTGGTGCCCTCGAGCGTGGGCGAGCTGTGCACGAGCGCCACGTTGCGGACGTCGGTGATGGTGGCGTACGAGACGGTCTGCGCGAACCCGATCGCCGACTGCAGGATGGCGCGGAGCCCTTCGTCCATCTGGAGATCGGCCGCTGCCGTCTCCCGGCTCTTCACGAGGCGGAAGGCGCGCTGGAACATCGAGTTGGTCAGCATCTCGCCGCGCAGCTCGCTCTCGGCGAGCAGCGTGCGCGCCTGCCCCGCCACGTGCATGATGCCCATCGTGAGCACCGAGCACGCCACGATGAACGTGACGCCAAGTACCTGGCGCGTCTGGAAACTGAGGCGCATCGCCCTGGGATCCTAGTCGCCCTGGTCTCGGGCCTTCATCCGGTTGAGCTTGTTGTGCAGCGTCTTCAGGCTGATGCCGAGCAGTTCCGCCGCACGGGTCTTGTTCTGCCCGGTGTGCTCGAGCGTCACCTCGATCAGCCGCATTTCCGCCGCGTCCACCGTCGTCCCCGGCGTCAGGGTGAAGCCCGTCGCGGCCTGAGGCGCGCGCGAGGAGGCGTTCAGCTCGGAGGGCAGGTGCTCTTCCTCGATGAACTCGCCGGGCGCGAGGATGGTGGCGCGCTCGATGACGTTGCGCAGCTCGCGCACGTTGCCCGGCCAGTGGTAGGCGGCGAGGCGCTGCAGGGCCGCGGGGCTGACGGCTTTCACGCGCCGGCCGTTGCGGTTGGCGAACTCGTGGATGAACGCCTGGGCCAGCAGCGGGATGTCCTCCTGCCTGTCGCGCAGGGGAGGCAGCTCGATGGCGAAGACGTTGAGCCGGTAGTAGAGGTCTTCCCGCAGCTTGCCCTTCTGCACGGCCTCGAGCGGGTTGACGTTGGTGGCCGCGATGATGCGCACGTCCACCTGCTGCTCGGTGCGCCCGCCGAGGCGGCGGAACGTGCGTTCCTGCAGCACCCGCAGCAGCTTCACCTGCGTCACGGGCACCATCTCGGCGATCTCGTCGAGAAACAGCGTCCCGCGGTGGGCCAGCTCGAAGCAGCCGAGCCGCCGCTCGATCGCGCCGGTGAAGGCGCCTTTCTCGTGCCCGAAGATCTCGCTCTCGAGGAGCGTCTCCGGGATGGCGGCGCAGTTGATGGCGATGTACGGCTGCTGGGCGCGGTCCGACAGCTGATGGATGGTCTGCGCGACGAGCTCCTTGCCCGTCCCCGACTCACCCCAGATCAGCACCGACGCGTTGGTCGGCGCGGCCTGCTCGATGGTGCGATACAGCTTGCGGACGGCCGGCGTGTTGCCGATGATGCGGCCGAAGCTCCCCTGATCGCGCAGCTGCCGCCGCAGCACGTGCACCTCGCGCCGCGTGGCCTGCCGCTCGACGGCCTTGGCAAGCAGGATCTCGAGCCGGCTCGGGTCCACCGGCTTGGTCAGGTAGTCGTAGGCCCCTTCCTTGATGGCCTCGACGGCGGTCTCGACGGTGCCCTGCGCCGTGAGGATGACGACGCACAGGTCGGAGAGCTGGTCCTGGAGCGCGCGCAGCAGGCCGAGGCCGTCCATCCGCGGCATCACCAGGTCGGTCAGGACGATCCCCGGACGGAACGTGGTGATCTTGGCCAGCGCTTCCTCGCCGTCCGCCGCGGCGTCGGCCACGTAGCCCCAGGCCCGGATGAGCTCGGTAAGCCCAAGGCGTGCCGCGCGGTCATCTTCGACGATGAGGATGCGCTCGCCGTGGGCGCCGGGTTCCGTCGGAACACCGGCATCGTTGGACTCGCTCGCACTCGACACAGGCGCCCTCCCAAGCTGCCACAACGCGACGGCCGCGCTCGCGTGCCTCGTGGCAACAGCGTAACATTTACGCAGTGGCTGAGCCTGACGTGATCGTCGAGCCCGCGGAGGCGGCCGCCCGGCCCGTCCGCGTGATGCGTGCGCCGCCGTGGCTGTCGATCCTCGAGGTGATCCTCTGCTCGGGCTTCCCCTCGCAGCTCGCGCTGTCGCTCCTCCTGATGCTCGCGGGCCTGAGCGCCATGGCCGGCGAGAAGCTCTCGTTCGCCTTCGTCGTCACGCTCTCGACGCTCGACACGGCGGTCATCCTCGCGCTCGTGGTGCTCTTCCTGAAGGCACGGGGCGAGTCGGTCCGGGCTACGCTCCTGGGCGAACGGCCGCTCGCGCCCGAGGTCTGGCGCGGACTCGCACTGCTGCCCCTCGTCTTCGCCGTGGTCATCGTCGGCTCGCTGGTGATCCAGCAGCTCGCGCCGCAGCTGCGCAACGTCGAGACCAACCCGCTGCAGGCGATGCTCGACACGCCCGTGAAGCTGGCCATCTTCGCCGTGGTGGTCGTCGTGGCGGGCGGGGTGCGCGAGGAGATTCAGCGTGCGTTCATCCTGCACCGTTTCGAGCGCGATCTCGGCGGGGCGTGGGTGGGGCTGATCCTGTTCAGCGCCGCGTTCGGCGTCGGCCACACGATGCAGGGCCACGATGCGGCCATCCTGACCGGCCTGCTGGGACTGCTGTGGGGGCTGGTGTTTCTTGCGCGCCGCAGCGTCGTGGCCCCGATTGTGTCGCACGCCCTCTTCAACCTGGGCGAGCTGGGGATCTTCTACTACGCGTCGCGCTCGGGGCTGCTCGGCACCTGAGCCTCCGGTTCGCCTCGCCCGATCGCCGCCTGGGGCGAGACCACCACGTGAACGGCCGCACGCCGTCGCAGGCCGTCCACCCAGTCGGCGACGAGCCTGGCCCGCCGTTCACGAACGAGCGCCGCGCGCGCCGCGTCGAGCGCCTGCCGCGGCACGGGCACGCCGGCCCCTTCCGCCCGGGCGCGTTCGACGACTTCCACCTCGGTCGGCTGGGCGGCCGCACCGAAGCGCTGTTCGAGATACGCCTCGATCCGGATGTCGTCGGCGACCCGGCGGCGGATGCCGTCGGCCGGCACGCCGTAGGCCGTCAGCGCGTGCACCCAGGCAGCCACGGGCTCGGCGCCGGCTCGTGCCGCCAGGCGCTCGTCCACGGCGGAAGCCGGCGGCTCATTCACCGCGAACCTGTCGACTTCGAGCCGCACCAGTTCGCGGTCCACCAGCTGATCGACAGGCGACGGGCCGCCGGGCGTGGCGGGTTCGACCGATCCGAGGCGCAGCGCGAGTTCGACGTCGCTCTGCATCAGCGCGCGCTGCTCGACGACGGCGACGAGGCGGTCCACCGGCACGACCTGCGCCCCGGCCGCTACAGGCACCAGCAGCAGCACCGCCAGCGCCAGCGCCAGGCGTGCGCGCACCGGCGTCCTGCGAGCGGGCGGATATACTTGGGCGGCCGTTTCGCTGCCGTCGCGTCTCATGAAGCTCACCGTCGTCATTCCGGTCTACAACGAGGTACACACGCTGCTGACGCTCGTCGAGCGCGTGCAGCGCGTGGCCGTCGACAAGGACATCGTGCTGGTGGACGACTGCTCCACCGACGGCACGCGGGAACTCCTGCAACGCACGGCGTTCCCCGCCAACGTCACGGTGCTGTACCACGACCGCAACCAGGGCAAGGGTGCCGCGCTGCGCACCGGCTTCGCCGCGGCGACGGGCGAGCTGGTCATCGTGCAGGACGCGGACCTCGAATACGATCCCGACGAATATCCTAAGCTGATGCGCCCCATCGAGGACGGCCTCGCCGACGTCGTCTTCGGGTCGCGCTTCGTCGGCGGCGAATCACACCGGGTGCTGTACTTCTGGCACTACCTGGGTAACCGGTTCCTCACGCTTTGCTCCAACGCGTTCACGAACCTGAACCTCACCGACATGGAGACGTGCTACAAGCTGTTCCGGCGCGACGTCCTCCAGCGCATCACAGTCGAGGAGAACCGCTTCGGCTTCGAGCCGGAGATCACGGCAAAGATCGCCAGGATGCGCGTGCGCATCTACGAGGTCGGGATCTCGTATGCCGGCCGGACGTACGAGGAAGGCAAGAAGATCGGATGGAAGGACGGCGTCCGCGCGATCTGGTGCATCTTCAAGTACAACGTCCTCCGGTAATCCTCCATTCCTCTTCCTCCGTCCTCTTCCTCCGTTCCTCCTCCTCCGTTCCTCT
>JBIQIB010000007.1:4489-20854 GCA_044508265.1 Acidobacteriota bacterium | reverse complement strand
TCCTCCATTCCTCTTCCTCCGTCCTCTTCCTCCGTTCCTCCTCCTCCGTTCCTCTCTCCTCCCTTCCTCCTCTCCTCAATCCTCCTTTCCTCTTTCCTCCGCTCCTCCCGTCCTCCTAGAACGCCTGCCCCACGGAAATGTGCAACGCCGTGCGTCCCTCGCGCACGCCGTTGATGAACGTGCGGCGCGACATCTTGAAGCCGAGGTCCACGCGGATGGGCCCGATCGGCGAGCGGTACCGCAGGCCGAACCCGGTCGCCCCGCGCAGTTCGCCGAGATCGAGGTCAGAGACGCGCAGGAACACGTTGCCCACATCGACGAAGGCCGCGCCACCGAGGCTGCGCCACACCGGGAACCGCACCTCGCCGTTGAAGACGACCACCGCGTTGCCGCCGCTCGGCACGCCGTTGCGGTCGAGCGTTTCCGGCGCGCCGAGACGGTCGAGGGTGAAGCCGCGGACGGTGGAATCGCCGCCCGCGAAGAACCGCTCGCTGGCCGGCAGGTCGCGCACGACGTCGATGATGGGCGTGCCCTGGGGGTCGACCAGCGGCTGCCCGTCGTCGCCGAGGCGCGGCACGTCGCGCGGCAGCCCGCGGGCGACGCCGAGGCGTGCGCCGCCGGCGAGGACGAACGGTGAGCCTCCAAGCTGCCGGTAGAGGAAGCCCTGCATGTACGTCTTGTTGAAGCCGACCTCCGAACCGATGCTGCGGCCGGCGAACTCGCCGTCGATGCTCGCAAACGCCCCGCGCTTCGGATCCAGCGGGTCGTCCCTGCTGTCGAGCACCACCGACGTCGACACCGACGAGAGCCTCACCTGGGGGAACAGCCTGTCGACGCTGAGCTGGTCCTCCGGCGCCACGCGGGCGTTGTACAGCTCGGTGCGGCCGAAGCCGTACCGTCCGATGACCGTCACGTCGTCGCCGATCAGGCGCGACATCTCCGCGCGCGCCGCCTGCCGCCTGAAGTTGAAGCTGGATCGGATCGCCTGCTCGACGAAGGCGGACACGTCGAGGTTCACGGCGTCGAACAACGCGCGCGGCTCGCGCCAGGTGCCGAGCACGCGGTACTCGCTCAACGCCAGGCCGGTGCCGTCACGTTCGGCGTCGCCCGGGTAGTCGCGCGGGCGCAGCGAGCCTCGCAGGAACAGGTTCACCGACCGGTTCTTCCCGAGGAAATTGCGGCGTCCGATCTCGAGGAAGCCGCGCGGGGCCACCTCGAAGCGCGTCTCGACGCCGGCGTTGCCAGGCGCTCCGGGCGCCGCGGAGGCGGTCCGCAGCCGCTGCCCGCCTTCGAGGCCCGCGCCGTAGCCAATCGTGGTGACGGGAGCCTCCTCCACCGTGACGACGACGTCGTGGAGGCCGGTGTCGGAGGTCGCGACGTCGGTGATGCGGACGCTGCGAAACAGCCCCAACGCGCTCAGCCGTCGCTGCGACTCGAAGACGCGCGCCAGCCCGAACGGCTCGCCCTGCTCGACGGCCAGCTCGCGGCGGATGGTCTCGTCGTCGACGCGGACGTTGCCGACGATGATGATCCTGTCCACGAGGGTCTGTGCGCCTTCGGTCACGCGGTAGGTGACGATGACGCCGCGACGATCGTCGGTAGCCTCGAGGTCGGCCTCGACCTGGGCCTGCCGGTATCCGGCGTCGAGGTACCGGCGCAGCAGCGCCTCGCGATCGGCGACGACGGCGGCGGCGGAGAACAGCGCGCCCTGGCGCACCGTGAGCGCGCTGCGCAGTTCGTCGGCCGACAGGGCCTCGACACCCGTGAGCGCGACGCCGGCGACCCTGGTCTCCGGCCCTTCCTCCACGCGCAGCCGCACCTCGACGACACCCACGCTGTCGGGTCGCAGCGAAGGCTCGCTGACGTCCACCAGTGCCGTCTCGACACGCGCCGCGGGATAGCCGCGCGTCTGGTAGGCACGGACGATGGCCGCCACGCTCTGATCCAGGAGCGCCGGGGAAAAGGTCTCGCCCGGCTGGAACCGGAGCAGCGCACGGAGTTCGGCGTCACTCAGCGCGTGCTGCCCGCCGATCACGACGTTGCCGGTTTCGTAGCGGCGGCCGGCACGCACGGTGAAGACGATGTCGAGGCCGTCGGGCGTGGCGCGACGCTCGTAGGTGACCTCCGCACGCCAGCGGCCGCGCTCGCGCAGCCATTCCTCGAGCCGGGCGCGCGAGTCCTCGAGCAGGTCTTCGTCCACGCTGCCCTCGGCCTCGATGGGCACGAGGGCGCGCCTGACGTCCGCAGGGATGCGGTCGCCGACGAACGACAGCGCGACGCGGGGCCCCCGCAGCACCTCGACACGCAGGTCGATCGTTCGCGGCGCATCCCCCGGTTCGGGTGTCGTCCGGACGACGGTCTCGAAGTACCCTGCGGCCCGCTGCCTGGCGACGAAGGCCTGTTCCTGCGCCTGGAGCGCCACCCTGTCGTACGGCGCCCCCGGTTCGACGCCGAGCACGTCGCGCGCGGAGAAGGACGCCGCGTCGGCGCCGACCAGCGTGATGCGCCCGAGACGCCAGCGCGGCCCGGCGCTGCCCGTGAGGACGAGGCGCACCGTGCCCTGGTCGTCCATGGGCACGAGACGGACGTCGATCTGCGGCTGCAGGTAGCCGTGCTCGCCCAGCAGGGCCTGCACCGCGTCCACCGCGTCCGACACCTGCGCGGCCGTCGGCGCGGCGCCGAGCCTGTCGCGCATCGCCCGCTCGAGCTCACGCGGGCCCACCTCGAACTGGCCGTCGATGCGGTAGGCGCCGATGCGCTGCAGCGGCGTCAGCACGAACCTGACGACTGGCCCGTCCGGACCCGGCAGCTCGACGACGTCTACCGTGGCGAAGCGGCGCAGCAGCGTCAGGTGCTGGATGGACGCGCGGACGGCGACGGCATCCAGCGGCTGCCCGGCGCGCACCTCGACGAGACGCGTGACGGACGGATCGTGCAGCGGCCGCCCGTCGAGCTCGAACTCCACGCGTGCCACGGGCACCTGCGGCCCCGGGGTCGCCGGCTGCGCGCGTGCCGGTGCCGCGATGGCGAGCGCGGCGACGAGGATCATGAGGAGAAGGCAGCAGCGCATCAGAACACGTGCCGTACGCGCAGGTCGATCGCGTACGTGTCGTCTTCGTTCTGCGACACGATCCACGACAGGCGATCGCTCTGGGTGAACTCGACGAGGATGAGCTGATCGCGCTGGCTCGACGTCAGCAGCTGCGTGTACGACAGAAAGAGCCGCTCGCTGATGCGCTTGCCGATCGTCAGGCGCGCGCCCGGGTTGAGGCGGGACGACTGCTGGCTCGAGAAGTCGCCGAGCGACGGCGTGATCTGCACCGAGTCGACGCCGAGGGTCTGCTCCGCGACGCGCCCGACGTTGGCCGAGATCGGGCTTGCCAGGAGCCGGGCCGCACGTGCGGCAATCAGGTCCTGCTCGGTCTGGTTCGGCGAGCGCAGCGCGCGCAGCTCGGCGTTCTGCGGATCGCGGACGTCGCCGAAGAGCAGCGCCAGAATGTCGACGGGGCTCAGCGGCGGGTCGGAGTTCAGGTCGAACACGAAGCGGTCGGGCGTCCCTGACACGCGGAACACGACCCGGTAGATCTGCCCCGGCACCTGCGCGCGGGTCTCGGCCTCGATGTCGAAGAACGGCTCGATGCGCGTCGGGTTCGAGAAGTCGATGGCCCCGCGCGTGACGGTGTAGCGCTTGCCCTCGAAGAACACCTCGCCGCGCTCGATCTCGGCGCGGCCGAACAGCTGCGGCCTGTCGTAGGTCCCGCGAAGAGTGAAGTCGGCCCTCGAGACGAGGCGCGTCGCGTTGTTCTCGATCCGGAAGGTGGACGGGGCGGTGATGCGGATGTCGAAACGCATCGGCAGGCCGCCCTGGCTCTCCGGCGCCGGCAAGGCCACCGCCTCGCCCGCGCCGCCGAACATGCTCGCGCCCGTCGTGTCGATCGATCGGCTGAGGAGTGCGTCACGCACTTCGACCGTGCCGCTCAGCGTGGGCTGCGTAGCGGGCCCGCGCAGTGCGAGGTCCGCGTCCACGATGGACCGGAACCCCTCGGGGTACCGCAGGCGCATCTCGTACCCGGCCGCCGTCACGTTGAACGTGGTCGGGGTGAGCCCCTCGAAGCCGACGCGGCCGCCGAAGGTGACCGGGCCGCCGCCGACGCGTGCGGTGACGCCGTCGATCGACACGCCCGTCGTGTCGAAGCGCGCCAGCCCGTTGATGGCGTCCACCGAGTGCGGGAGCCCGCCGTAGCGAAGACGCCCATCCTCGATGAGCGCGGTGCCCGACAGCTCTGGCGCGTCCATCGTGCCCTGCAGCTCGGCCTGCACCTCGGCCACGCCCCCGGCGCGCACGTCGCGCAGGAAGCCCTGGAGCAGACCGAGGTTCGCGTCGCCGAGCATGCGGAGGCTGATCTCGCCGCTGCTCAGCGTCGCGCCGCCGGCCATCTCGATGCTCGTGCCCTCGCCGACGAGCCGCAACCTGTCGATGGCGACGTTGTCGTCGGCCATGGTGAACCGCAGGGGGCCGTCGTTGGCAATTGCGTAGTCGAACAGGCGCACTTCCAGCGTGTCGAACCGCGCGTCGCCCCGCAGGGCGGCGTAGTCGGCGAGCGGTCCCACGAAGTGCAGCGCGCCGCTGCCCACCATGCTGGCAAACGGCGAGATGCCCGGCGCGAAGACCCGCACGTACGGGTCCAGCGACGTGTTGGCGAACGAGAACGTCAGGTCGGCGTCGTACGTGTCGTCGAGCCGCATGCGTCCGGCACCGGAGACGGCCAGTCGTGACGACGCCGCCTCCAGTTGCTCGACGTACATCTGCTGGTCGCGGATGCTGAGACGTCCGGTGACCTGGCCGATGCCTTCGTCAGCCAGGTAGAGGTCGTCGATGTTCACGCGGACGTCGTAGCGCGGTGCGCTGAACTGCCCGCTGCCGCTTGCTCCGAAGCGAAGCGTCCCGGTGAGCGGCACGCCCTCGAAGGTGAGGGCGCGCACGGCATGGACGGGAATGCCGCTGCCGTCCACCGCAAAGCTGTACGTGCCGGCCCAGGCGACGTGCGCGGCGCCCGTCACGCGTCCGACGTCCTTGCCGATCTCGATCGCGTCGAGCCGGACGCCGTCGCCTTCGAACCTGAGGCTGGCCGTCGCCGTGTCGAACGGCTCGCCGTAGGCCGTGCCGTCGGCGATGGTCATGCGGCCGAACCCGTAGAGCTCCTGGTACTTCCCGTACACGTGGAAGTCGCCGGAGAGCCCGCCGTCGACCTGGTAGTCGTCGATTGCGAACGCGTGGCGCAGGTCGACGACCGGCCAGCCATGGGCCTGGATCCTCGCGTCGATCTCCTCGCCGCCGTCCCTGCGGGGAAACCCGAGCGAGAACCGGCCGTTGATCACCATGCGCGCGCCGTCCTGCTCGACCTCCGCGTCGGTGATGTCGACGTACGCGTCCTCGATCACGAGCGCGCCCGCGGCGCGGCCCCAGCGGACGTCCCAGGCGCGCAGGCCGTCGCCGCGGAACTGCCCCTCGATGCGGGGCGCGCGGAAGGCGCCGGTCATCCGTCCGTCGAACGTCCCGGTGCCGCCGACTTCGATCGGCCGCGTCCGCGAGCCGACCGCCGTCATGATGCCGGCCAGCAGGCGGTCGCTCTCCTGCCAGTCGCGGCTGGTCACGTGGAACGGCAGCGACGACCGGTCGCCGTATGCCGTCTCACCGGCGAACTCGACGTACGTCTCCGGCGTCGACGCGTAGCCGCGCGAGATGCGTAACCAGGAGCCGTCATATGAGTAGACGACCTCGCCGGCGATCGGCACCTCGCCGAGCGGTGCCTCGCGATCCAGGCCGCCGGCGCGGCGCGTGGGTGCGGGCAGCCCCGTCAGGTCGCGCCCCTGCATCGGCAGGCCCTCGGGGGCGTCGACGACGATCTCGCCGCCGCCCGTGCGCTCGTCGAAGCGGCCCGTGGGGAACTCGAGCAGGTTGGTGCCCGACGCGCGTCCCCGCAGCCGCATCCCGTCGAGCGCCAGCGTGTCGGTGAGCTCCCGCAGGTCGACGTCGCGATACGTGGTCTGCAGCCGCTGCTCCGACGGCCGGCCGCCGCCGAGCGGCGCCATGCGGTAGGCGATGTCGAGAACGCCGCCGTAGAAATCGGCGTGCGTGTCCGTGATGTCGAGCTCGTCGCGATCCCACAGCAGCGAGCCGCGCAGGCTGCCGAAGCGGAACCTGTTCAGGCCGGCCTCGGCGCTGGTGAAGGTGCCCCGCAGTTCGCGGAACTCGCGGTCGAGCGCGAAGCGGCCCCTGAACGTGCCGTCGCCGCTCAGGCTGAAGTCGCGTCCCGCGAAGAAGATCTCGCGCATGCGCGGGAAGTGCACCTGCGAGACGAGGTCGTAGTGCTGCTGCGGCCACCGCCCCATGTTCACCTCGCCCGTTCCCGTCGTGGTCGCGCCGTCGGTCTCGATGGTGAGCGGGTCGAGCGTGAGCAGGCTGCCGTCGATGGCAAAGCTGGCCTGCAGGTGGGTCCACATCGGCTCGAAGGCCTGGATGCGCACTTCGCCGTCGCGGAACGACACCTGGCCGCGATAGCGATCGGCCTTCGCGATGGTCACCTCCAGCGTCCCGGTTTCGACGCTCCAGGGCAGGCCGTGATCCAGGTACCGCACGTGCCCGCCGGTGCCGGTGAACTGCCGCATCGTGGTCACGAAGCGACGGGGGCCCGACGAGGGCGCGGGCCGCGGGATGTGCGGGAAGTTGTGGCGGCCGTCCGGGAAGGTCTCGATGACCATGTCCCAGTCGTCCATGCGGATGTCCTCGATGATCAGCTCGCCCGTCACGATGGACCACCAGGGCAGGTCCACCTCGATCTCGGCCGCACGCAGGAACGGCGTGGCCTCGGGCGTGAGGCCCTCGATCACCAGGTCTTCGACGATGAAGGTGCCCGACAGCAGGCGGACGGAGAGCCGGCCGATGTGCAGCGGGCGCCGGAGCAGGTTGCTCCCCTCGCGCTCGGCGCGTGCGCGCAGCGACGGGCCGAGGTCGATGGCGAAGACCGACACGAGCGTGGCGGCGACCAGCGCCACGACGACGGCAACGGTTACGCGGCCGGTGGTCCAGGCGGCGCGCCCGAACCGCCGCCACCAGGGACGGTGCGGTGGCGTGGCCGGCGCGGGCCCTGGGGACGGCGGGCCGCCCGGCGGTGGGGACGTCGGGGCCGGCGTCGGCTGATCGGTCACGCTACTCCACCGTCACCAGGAGGCGTCCGGCTTCGACGGACTCGCCCTCGGTCACGCTGACGTCCACGACCGTCCCGGCGCGGCTGGCCGACAACTCGTTCTCCATCTTCATGGCTTCGACGACGACGAGCGGGGTGCGCGCGTCGACGGCCTGTCCGGGCGTCACCAGCACGCGGACCACGCGGCCGGGCATGGGCGCCACCAGGCGCTGGGGGCCTGCGGCAGCGCTCCCGGCCGCCCGCTCGCCCGCATGCCGTCCGTTGACGACCGTGGTGACCTGCACGCCGCCGACGCTGACGACCCGCTCACCGGCCTGTCCCCTTTCGACGCGCACACGATGCGTCGAGCCGTCAGCCATCCTGACGCTGAGGTCGCCGTCGCCAAGGCGCCGCACGTCCGCCTCGAGGCGATGGTCGTCCACGTCGATGCGGAACCGGCCGGCGGCAAGGCGGGTGACGGCGACGGTGCGCACCTGTCCGGCGTGCCCGATGGATGTGCGCATCCGGAACAGTTTACAGAACGGGGGGACGAGGAGCGGAGGAGAGGAGGAAAGAGGAATGGAGGAAGAGGAGTGGAGGAACGGAGGAGCGAAGGAATGGAGGAGGAGGAGTGGAGGAGGGGGAGCGGAGGGATTGAGGAACGGAGGGCTTGTGGAGAAACGGTGGCGGCGCGGCGGGCGCCCTGATTGCCGCGCCACGAGCGCGCCGGCGGCAAGCGGATTTGCCGGCAAGCCGACGCGCCGACCCGCTGGCAAGCTGACCTGCTGGCAAGCCGACCTGCCGGCAAGCTGACTCGCCGACTCGCCGCGCTACCCGTCCCGCCGGCCGTCGTAGCGTGCCGCGCGGGTCCAGGCGGACACGGGCTCGGCCGCACGGCTCGTGTCGCGGTCCCTGGCGGCGAACCACTGGTCAATCGCGGTGGCGGCGATGGCGAGCCGGACGGTGTCGGCGTCGGGTTCGACAAACGGGACGTCCGCCCTGGTGGCGAGCTCGGCGTCCAGGAACGTCGTGTCGACCTCGCCGCGCACGAAGGCGTCGTGCTGGAGCATCCAGCGGAAGAACGGCAGCGTCGTCCGGATGCCGCCGACGTGATACTCGTCCACGGCGCGCAGCATCCGCCGGCGTGCGACCTCGCGCGTCTCGCCCCACGCGACGAGCTTCGACAGCAGCGAGTCGTAGTGGATGGGCACGGTGAACCCGGCGGCCACGCCGCTGTCGTCGCGGACGCCCGGGCCCGACGGCACACGCAAGCTGGTGATGCGTCCTGGACAGGGCATGAACCCGCGGTCCGGATCCTCCGCGTAGACGCGGCACTCGATGGCATGGCCGCGCGGCGTCATCGCCTGGTCGCGCGTGATGGTCAGCGGCTCGCCGGCCGCGAGACGCAGCTGCCAGTGGACGAGGTCGACGCCCGTCACCATCTCCGTGACCGGGTGCTCGACCTGCAACCGGGTGTTCATCTCGAGGAAGTAGAAGTCGCCGTTCGCATCCACGAGGAACTCGATGGTGCCGGCGTTGACGTAGCCGACGGCGCGGGCGATGGCTTCGGCGGCGTCCGCGAGCGCCAGCCTGAGCGCCGCCGCCACGGACGGGGAGGGCGACTCCTCGATCACCTTCTGGTGCCGCCGCTGCACGGAGCACTCGCGCTCGACGAACGGCACGACCGTCCCGTGCGCGTCGGCCAGCACCTGCACCTCGACGTGACGCGGCGCGACGAGGCGGCGCTCGAAGTACACGCTCGCGTCGCCGAATGCCGAGAGCGCCTCGGAGCGCGCACGGTGCACGGCGCCGATGACGCCGGCGGCGGCCTCCACGGTACGCATGCCCTTGCCGCCCCCGCCGGCGACGGCCTTCACCATCAGCGGGTAGCCGACGGCATCCGCCTGACGCTGCACCTCGGCGTCGTCCACGTGCGGCCCGAGTGGCGCGCCGGTGCCCGGCACCACGGGCACGCCGGCCGTCACTGCCGTCTCGCGTGCCGTCGTCTTGCGCCCCATGCGATCGATGACGTCCGCCGACGGGCCGACGAACGTCAGGCCAGCCTCGGTGCAGGCACGAGCGAACGCGGCATTCTCCGCCAGGAAGCCGTATCCCGGATGCACCGCGTCGGCGCCCGCCTCACGCGCAATGCCCAGGAGCGCGTCGATGTCGAGATACGTCTCGGACGGAGCATCGCCAGGCAGCGGCCACGCCTCGTCGGCCGCCAGCACGTGCGGCGCCTCACGGTCGGCATCGGCAAATACGGCCACCGTCGGCAGGCCCCGCTCACGCGCCGCACGGGCAATGCGCACGGCGATCTCGCCTCGATTCGCTATCAGCAGCTTACGCATGTCGCTCGGTCACGTTGCCGGTCCTCCGTTCCTCTTCCTCCGTTCCTCTTCCTCCGTTCGTCTTCCTCCCCTCCTTCCCTCCTCCGTTCCTCCGCTCCTCAATCCTCCATTCCTCTTTCCTCCCCTCCTCCACTCCTCGACGGTTACACGCTGAACGCATCGTCAGAGCGGCATGTTCCCGTGCTTCTTCCGCGGCATCGTCACCCGCTTGGTCCGCAGCCGCTCGAGGGCGCGGGCGATGCGGGCCCGCGTCTCCCGCGGGTGGATGACGGCGTCCACGAAGCCCCGGCTGGCGGCGACGTACGGGTTCGCGAGCTTCTCGCGGAACTCCTCGACACGCGCCGCGCGCGCGACCTCCGGGTCGCTGGCCTGCTCGAGCTCGCGGCGGTACAGCACGTTGACGGCCCCTTCGGGCCCCATCACGGCGATCTCTGCGGTCGGCCAGGCGAGGTTCACGTCGGTGCGCAGGTGCTTGCTCGACATCACGCAGTACGCGCCGCCGTACGCCTTGCGCGTGATGACCGTCACCTTCGGCACCGTCGCCTCGGCGAAGGCGTACAGCAGCTTGGCGCCGTGGCGAATGATGCCGCCGAACTCCTGCACCGTGCCGGGCAGGAACCCGGGGACGTCCTCGAACGTGACCAGGGGGATGTTGAAGGCGTCGCAGAACCGCACGAAGCGCGCGCCCTTCACCGAGGCGTCGATGTCGAGCGTGCCGGCAAGGACGGCCGGCTGGTTGGCCACGACGCCTACCGTCCGGCCTGCCAGCCGGGCCAAGCCGACGATCAGATTGCGCGCGTAGTGCGCGTGCACCTCGAGGAACGAGCCCTGGTCCATCACGGGCCGTATCACCTCGTGCATGTCGTAGGGCTGGTTCGGCGAGGGCGGGATCAGCGTGTCGAGCGCCGGCGTCTCACGGTCGGCAGGGTCGGACGTGTCGCCGATCGGCGCGTCGTCCAGGTTGTTCGGCGGAAGGTACGAGAGCAGGTCGCGGACGAGCGCGACGCACGCGCTGTCGTCGGGCACGGCGAAGTGCGCGACGCCGCTGCGGGCGTTGTGCGTCATCGCGCCGCCGAGTTCTTCCTTCGTCACGCTCTCGTGCGTCACGGTGCGCACGACGTCCGGCCCGGTGACGAACATGTAGCTCGTGCCCTCGACCATCACGATGAAGTCGGTGATGGCCGGCGAGTACACGGCGCCGCCGGCGCACGGCCCGAGGATGGCGGAGATCTGCGGGACGACGCCGGAGGCCAGCGTGTTGCGCAGGAAGATGTCGGCGTATCCCGCGAGGGACGCGACGCCCTCCTGGATGCGCGCGCCCCCGGAGTCGTTCAGGCCGACAATCGGCACTCCGGCCTGCACGGCCAGGTCCATGACCTTGCAGATCTTGGCGGCGTTGGTCTCCGACAGCGAGCCCCCGAAGACGGTGAAGTCCTGCGCGAACGCGTAGGTCAGCCGGCCGTCGATGCGGCCGCTGCCACAGACGACGCCGTCGCCCGGCACCCGCTGGGCGTCCATGCCGAAGTCGCGGCAGCGATGCTCGACGAGCGCGTCGATCTCGTCGAACGTGTCCGGATCGAAGAGCAGCGCGATGCGCTCGCGCGCCGTCAGCTTGCCGGCCGCATGCTGCCGGGCGATCCTGTCGGCGCCGCCGCCCTCGGCGGCACGCGCCTCGAGGGCCGCCAGGCGGTCCAGCGGCGACGTCGTCATGCCTTCGCGGCCTGGGCCCCTTCCCAGTCCTTGAGGAACCGCTCGAGTCCGATGTCGGTCAGCGGGTGATCGAACAGCGAGTCGATCACCTTCGCCGGACAGGTGCAGATGTCGGCACCGAGCCGTGCGGCGTGCACGATGTGCATCGCGCTGCGCGTGCTCGCCACGAGCACTTCGGTCGCGAAGTCGTAGTTCTGGTAGATCTCGACGATCTGCTCGATGAGCCCCATGCCGTCGCTGGCGATGTCGTCGAGGCGGCCGACGAAGGGGCTGACGAAGTAGGCGCCGGCCTTGGCGGCGAGCAGCGCCTGCGCGGCCGAGAAGACGAGCGTGACGTTGACGCGGATGCCCTCGCCCGACAGCGTCTTGCAGGCCTGCACGCCCGCGGGCGTGAACGGCACCTTGACGACGATGTGGTCGTCGAGCTTCGCCAGCGCGCGCCCTTCCGAGAGCATGCCGTCGACATCGGTCGCCACAACCTCGCCGCTCACCGGCCCCTGGACGATGTCGCAGATCTCCTTGAGGATCTGGTTGGGATCGCGGCCTTCCTTCGCCATCAGCGACGGGTTCGTGGTGACGCCATCGATGATGCCCAGGGCGGCCAGCCGCCTGACCTCGGAGACGTTGCTCGTATCGACGAAGAGTTTCATGACCTGGCTCCTTCGGGCGCCTCAGCGGGCGCCCTCCTGTACCCGGTTGCTCTCGGGACTGACGTTTGCCGGTGTCGCCCCGTCCACCGCGACCACGGCATAGACGTAGATCACGCCGGGCTGCGCGCTCGTGTCGCGATAGGTCGCCTCGGCGATGGGCTCGGCATTCAGCGGCCGCAGCGCCTCGCCGGGCAATCCACGCAGCACGAGGTAGCCGACGACGTCCGCATCCGGGCTCGCTTCCCAGATCAGGCTGACGCCCCCTTCGCTCCCCACTGCCGTCAGGCCGCTCGGCGGCGCAGGCGGGAAGGTGTCGACGGGCGTCACGCAGGTGGCGGGCGACAGCTCGCTTTCAAGGGTCAGCGTACCGCGACGCTCGACGGTTCGCACGGCGAAACACCGGGACGCGCCGAACTGCACGCCCGGCAGCTCGAACTGCGGCGTCTCGAGCGGCACGGGATTGATGGGCCCGGTCGCGGCGGTGGCGGGGGCATCCTCCGCCGGCAGTTCGTACACGCTGTACGTGTGCGGCGTGCCCATCACGACGAGCGGCCGCGCCGGCAGCAGCTCTCCGGCCGCGGCCATCTCGGGCGTGACCGTCCGCTGGATCGGCAGCCGGATGCCGGCCGGGTTGTCCCACGACATCTGGTACGCGGTGGCCGTGTGCGCCACCCGCGGGGCGGGCGGCATGGGCGGCGCCGGGATGAACGGCACCCGCACCGTGGGCGAGACGGGCCCCGGCCTGTTGCGCTTCGAGTAGGCCACGACGATGTAGTTGCGCGAGAGCTCGTCCGGCGGCTGCATCCACAGCAGCGGACGTCCGCTGCCCTCCGTCGACGGCACGTCCTCCTCGTCGAGCGCTTCGGCGTCCTCACCCATCGCGGCGGCAAGGCGCGCGGCGACGCGCGCGGCGTCGGGATGCTCGAACACGTCCGCGGCCAGATCCGGCGTGAGCGTCTCGTTCACGCGCACCGTGTCGCCCTGCGCCGGACGCGGGTCCGGCGGGGTCGCGGGCGTGGCCTCCGCCGGTGCAGCGTCACCCTCCTCGTCTTCCGGGGCGACGAGCGGCGGCGGCTGCACCTCGATGCTGGCGATCCTCGTGGCGAGCGTCTCGAGCTCACGCACCGTCAGGGCGCGTCCGTCGGGCCCCTGGGCCTCTCCCGTCAACGCGAACACGTCCACGCGGGCCACGTCCGCCGGCGTGGTGCCGTCCGCGTTGGCGGCCGGGATCGCAAACTGCAGCGTCAGGTCGTCGCCGAGCCGGGCTGCCGTGATGGCGGTGACGGCGGCAGGCAAAGGCCGCAGCGGCGCCAGCGGCGGCCCCTTGGATCCGCAGGCGGCCGCGGCAAGCGGCAGGACGAACACGAACGGGAGGCGGCGCAGGCGAGAGACGAAGGTCACCGAGGTGCTGATGGTATCGCGAACCCGTCAGAGGATGAATCGCGACAGGTCCTGATCCCTGGCAACGTCGGCAAGCCGTGCGTCCACATACGCCGCGTCCACGACGACCTCGCCGTGGACGCCGTCGGGCGCCTCGAAGGACACCTCGTCGAGCAGCCGCTCCATGACGGTGTGCAGGCGACGTGCCCCGATGTTCTCCGTCCGCTCGTTGACCACCGCGGCAAGCTGGGCGATTCGCGCGATGGCGTCTTCGGTGAACGTCAGCTGGACGCTGTCGGCACCGAGCAGCGCCGTGTACTGCTTGACGAGCGCCGAGCGCGGCTCGGTGAGGATGCGGACGAAGTCGGCCTCGACGAGCGGCTCGAGCTCGACGCGAATCGGGAACCGTCCCTGCAGCTCGGGAATCAGATCGGACGGCTTGCTCACGTGGAACGCGCCGGCGGCGATGAACAGGATGTGGTCGGTGCGCACCATCCCGTGCTTGGTGCTCACGGTCGTGCCTTCGACGATCGGCAGGATGTCGCGCTGCACGCCCTCGCGGCTGACGTCCGGCCCGTGCCCGCCCTCGCGCCCGGCGATCTTGTCGATTTCGTCGAGGAAGATGATGCCCGACTGCTCGACGCGTTCGATGGCGCCGCGCGTGACGCCCTCCATGTCGATCAGCTTCTGCTCCTCTTCTTCGGTCAGCAGCTCGAGGGCCTCAGGCACGCGCACCTTCCGCGTGCGGGTGCGCTGCCCCATCCAGCCGGGCAGCATGTCCTTGATGTTGATGCCGACCTCCTCGACCGACGACCCGCTGATCACCTCGAACGACGGCGTCGAGCGCTCGCGCGTCTCCACCTCGACCTGGCGGTCGTCGAGGCGGCCTTCGCGCAGGAACTCGCGGAAGCGCTCGCGCGTCCGCTGCGCCTGGTCGCGTTCCTCCGTGGGCGCCGACGACGCGGCGTCGGCGGGATAGGCCGGCCGGGCGCCGAAGCCGGCGGTGCTGGTGCCGCCAGGCGGGGCGGGTGGCGCAGGCGACGGCGGCACCAGCAGGTCCAGCAGCCGCTCTTCCGCCTGGCGGCGGGCGCGGTCGCGGACGGCCGCCCGCTGCTCGTCGCGAACCATGCCGACGGCGATCTCGACGAGGTCACGCACCATCGACTCGACGTCGCGTCCCACGTAGCCGACCTCGGTGAACTTCGAGGCTTCGACCTTGAGGAAGGGCGACTGCGTGAGGCGCGCGAGCCGCCGCGCGATCTCGGTCTTGCCGACACCGGTCGGCCCGATCATCAGGATGTTCTTCGGCGCGACGTCCTCGGCCAGTTCGGCACTCAGCTGCTGGCGGCGCATCCGGTTGCGCAAGGCGATGGCGACGGCACGCTTCGCCGCGTGCTGCCCCACGACGTGCTTGTCGAGCTCTGCGACGATCTGGCGCGGCGTCAGGCTTGCGGGCGCCGCCGCCTCCGAGGCGAGCGCCTCGGGCAGGATGATGGCCATTGACCTACAACTCCTCGATAGTGACGTGTCGGTTCGTATAAATGCAGATGTCGCCCGCGATGCGCATCGCCTCGTCGACGATCGCCCGCGCCTCCAGCGAGCTGTGGCTGACCAGCGCGCGGGCCGCCGCCATCGCATACGCGCCGCCCGAGCCGATGCCGAGGACGCCGTCATCCGGCTCGATGAGGTCGCCCGTCCCGGAGAGCAGAAACGTCCGCTCGCGGTCCATCACGACGAGCATGGCCTCGAGCCGGCGCAGTGCGCGGTCGGTGCGCCAGTCGCGCGCGAGTTCGACGGCGGCGCGTTCGAGATTGCCGCGGTATTCGTCGAGCTTGGCGTCGAACCGCGCGAAGAGGGCGAACGAGTCGGCGGCGGCGCCGGCGAAGCCGGCAAGGACCTGGTCGTGGTGCAGGCGGCGGATCTTGCGCGCCGTGTGCTTGAGGACGGCCTGGCCGAACGTCACCTGGCCGTCGGAGGCCATCACGGCGCGGCCGCCGTGGCGTACCGCGAGGACGGTTGTGGCATGGACGGTCACGGATCGACAATAGCAGGAAGGCGTGTCCCTCCGGGATGACGCGGGTGCGGCTCCGAGGACGTCCTCATCGGGCGCATCGCGCGGACCCCGGCGATTACAGGGCACCAACGTGCGGCGGGTCCTGGCAACGCGTTTGCAACTATCTCCAGGGAAGACATCTGGAGTGACCTCATGAAGAGACAGATCCTCAAGACGGCAGCGACGGCGATCATCGTGGCCCTGGCCTCGACCGGCGTGGCGCTGGCCGACCAGCGGCCTCGCAACCCCGGGGCGGCTGGCGGGTCATCGTCTGGGGGGTCGTCGGGCGGCGACACGGGCCGCGTGGCGTCGCCCCGGGGCGGTGGTGGCGGCTCGACCTGGAGCGGCGGCGGCAGCAGCGGGCGTTCCACGCCGTCGACGCCCGCGTCCACGCCCTCGACCAGGAGTCGGCGGGGCGGAAGCGAGCGGTCGGGCGGGGCCGTGACGGTGCCGAGCTACTCGCGTCCGCGCGACGGCGCCCCTGTCACCGGCCGAGCCGTGCCGCGGTCGTCCATCGGGACGCTCCCGCCCATCATCTCCGGCCCGATCTACTGGGGGAACAACTCCTGGTACTTCTACCCGTGGGGCTACGGCGCGATGGGCCTCGGATACCTGTGGGATCCGTGGCTCTGGAGCGGCTACGGCTACTACGGCGGCGGGTATCCGTACTGGGGCGACACCTGGGCCGGGTCCGGATACGGCTATGGCTACGGCAACTACGGCGGTTCGGGCGGCTACTCGGCGTCGAGCAGCATCCAGGGTCCGGAAGCCACGGGCGGGCTGCGCCTCAAGGTCAAGCCGCGCAACGCCGAGGTCCACGTCGGCGGGTACTTCGCCGGGAAGGTGGACGACTTCGACGGCGCGTTCCAGAAGTTGAAGCTGCCGGCGGGTCCGCACCAGGTGGACATCAAGGCCGACGGCTACGAGACGCTGACGCTCGACGTCCTCATCGTGGAGGACGAGGTGACCACCTACCAGGGCGATCTCGTCCCCGAGCCCTAGCAGGTCCCGCGCGCCGGCTCCGGCCGGCGCGC
>JBIQIB010000007.1:0-4389 GCA_044508265.1 Acidobacteriota bacterium | reverse complement strand
GCGATCTCGTCCCCGAGCCCTAGCAGGTCCCGCGCGCCGGCTCCGGCCGGCGCGCCCAATAGCGGAGGCCACGGCCGCGTACGTCGCGTACGCGGCGGCGGCCAGTCCGGTGCCCGCCGCAATCCACCGAAGCGGGCGTCGTCTGCGGTGCCGGCGATTCTTCAGAACCGTGTCGCGGCGAGCTGCAGCGGAAGCGTTGGCGGATAGAGGTAGACGGTTCGCGGTCAGCGGTCGGCGGCTGGCTCCGTCCGTCTCGACTGGAACCAGAGATAGACCGGGATGCCCGCCAGCAGGATGCCCAGGCCAGCCAGCGACGGGCCGGGCTCGCGCCAGATGGCATTGGCGACCATCGCGGCGCTCGCCACCACGAAGATGCCCGGCGTGACCGGGTATCCCCACGCACGGAAGGGGCGCGGCGCGTCGGGCTGGCGTCGCCGCAGCACGAACAGCGCCGCCACGGCGATGCCGGCAAACAGGACGACCGCAAAGCCCGTGTACTGCACGAGCTGACTGAACGTCCCGGTGAGCACCAGCACGCTGCTCCAGATACCTTGCGCGGCGATGGCGATGAGCGGCGTCTTCGTGCGTGGATGCACGCGCGCGGCCGCCTCGATGAAGAGGCCGTCGCGCGCCATCGCGTAGTAGACCCGCGGCCCGGCAAACACCATCGCGCTGATGCTGCCGAGCACGATGAAGATGGTCACCACCGTGAGCAGGTCGGCGACGCGCGGGCCGAAGAGGGCCTCCGCTGCGGCGTCGACGACGCGGCTGTCGCTGATGCCGGCGAGCGCCTCGACGGGCATCGCATAGAGGTACACGACGTTCATCGCCGCGTACACGACGACCACCGCGGCAGTGCCGAGCGCGAGTGCCCGGGGCACGTTGCGGCCGGGATCACGGATCTCTTCGGCGATGTACGCCGCCGCGTTCCACCCCGAGTAGCTGAACATCACGGGGATCAGCGCCAGGACCATCCCGGACACCGGCCATGGACCCGGTGCGCTGAAGTTGGCCGTCGAGCCGTTGCCAATCGACAACCCGGCGGCGACGAATGCCAGCAGCGCCGTGACCTTGACCAGGGCCAGCGCGTTCTGCACCAGGCGGCCCGGTCCGAGCCCCAGCATGTGCACGAGCGAGAGCGCCCCGATCGCCGCCAGCGCGACGATGCTCTGGGGCGAGAGCGACAGCGTGACGGGCCCGAGCGGCAGGCTCGCCCATGGCGTGGCGTCTGCCGCCGCCGGGAAGAAGCGCCCGAGGTATCCCGCAAGGCCGACGGCGCCCGCGGCAATGGCGCCGGAGAACCCCGCCACGAACGACGTCCAGCCGGTCAGGAACGCCATGAGCGATCCGAACGCCGCCTTCAGGTACACGTACTCCCCGCCGGCGCGCGGGCGCAGCGCCGCGAGCTCGGCGTACGAGAGCGCGCCTGCGAAGGCGAGCAGGCCTCCGGCGATCCAGGCGACCAGCATCGCCGTCGGATGGGTGACCATCGCGGCGACGATCGCCGGCAGGATGAGGATGCCGCTGCCGATGACGTTCGACACGACGACGGCAGCCGCGTCGTAGGCGCCGAGGCCGCGGGTGAGTTCGCCGCGGCCGGCGGACGCGGAGCCGTGCGTGGATGCGTTCACGATTGCTCTTGCCGGGGAGGATGCATCGGTCGGAGGGCCTTCGCGCCTACTGGGCGACGTCGAGCAGCTGCCTGTCCACCAGTTGCTCGAGCAGCTTCACCCACTGGGCGCCGCCCGCCTTCGCGAAGAGCTCCACCTGGACGTCCTGGAAGCCCTGATGCTGGAACATCTCGGCGCGCCCCTGCTCGCCCGAGTAGCCGAAGCTCGAACGCAGGACGAAAGGCTCGGTCGTGGCGCCCGGCGCAAGGCCGTCGCCGCCGATGCCGCGAATGAGCTGCGAGCCGAGCTCTTCTTCCTCGCCGACGACGCGGAAGACCGCGTTGAACTGCACCGCGGAGATCGTCTCCTGACTCGTGTTGCGGACGCGGAACGAGAGCGTCGGCAGGAGCCGGTTCTGGCCCGCCGTGGTCCCGCCGTCGTGATAGCCCGAGACCACGTCTTCGACGGCAAGCGCCTGGTCGATGGGCGTCGTGGGACCGCCGCATGCCGCCAGCGCCAGCGCCGCCGACACGATCGCCACCGCAACGGAGAAACGCGTCAGGTCTCGCATGGCTGGATTCTATCCCCGTCGCGTCAGAACTCACGCACCTTTACGCGGCGGCGCGCCTCGTCCCTGTCGATGCGCTGCTGCCGGAAGGCCAGAAGGTCGTCCACCTCGACGGTCATGGTGACGGTGACCATCTCGCTCACCGCGTCGGGAAAGGCGATGTAGCCGGCGTCGCGGGCTGCCACGGTAACCTTCTCGCCGGGCGTCAGCGGCAGCGTGAGCGCGTAGTCGAGCAACGCGTCCGCGAGAGCGCGCTTGACCTCGTCCTCGTAGGCCGCGCTGGGGTTTGCAAGGAGCGAGCGGATGTCGTCGCCCTGCGGCGGCGACGCGACTGGCCTCCCGCTCTCCGGGACGATCGTCGCGGCGGCGACGGCCTGTCCGGGGGGCTGTCCTCCGGACGCCTGTCCCCGCGCGGCCTGGACGGGCCCGGCCGCGTCGGCGGAAAGCCCCGCGACGGCCGACGAGGCGAGCGGTCGTGCGGCATCGGCCATCGTGGGCATGGCCATCTGCCGTCCCAGCAGGCGAATGGCCCGTTCGATGTCGGCCCGCACGGCCGGATCGGTCTGCGCCTCGGCCAGCCTGTGCAGCGAAACGAGCGTCCGTTCGTCCCTGTTGGCGTTGAGTACCTGGAGGGCCCACGTCATGCTGTCGCTGAGCCGCGGGACCTCCACCGAGAAGAAGAGCCCGTGGCCGTCTATCCGGAACCCCTGCGCCCGCGGCGTGCCCGCAAGCGCCATGACGTCGGGCGACACGGTCGTGAGGCGGTGCGACATCACCTCGGCCGCATGTTCGACGGCCCGTACCAGCACCGACTCCATCTGCCTGACGTGGTAGCGGTTGCGCAGCATGGTGGCGCGCACCGGATCCAAACCACCCGCAGTGCGCGAGGAAGCCTGCGCCGGCGTCTCGCCGGCCTGGGCCTGCACCCGCCGGGGCGCCGACACGGTCACCGCCACCAGCGCCGCCATCGACACGGCAAACACTCGGACCCGTTGGGACATCACGGCTGGGGCGCCTGGCTCACGGCCACGCGGCGAATCAGATCCTGGCGCTGGTTCTCGATGCGGGCGAGACCGCGCTCGAACTGGACGAGGTCGGCCTGCCGCCGGAGCTGGAACTCGCGGCCGAGTTCCGCGATGCGCAGCGCGAGGTTCTGCTGCTGGCGGACCTCGCTCTGGTCGATGCGCTCCATGATCCGCCGCATGAGCGCTTCCTCGTCGACGGAGGCGCCCTGCGCGGCGACAGCGGCCGGACGGGCGGCGGTGGACGCCAGACGCTGCTCCGCGGCGCGCGTCGTGGCCTCGAATTCCGCGCGCAACTGCGTCGCCAGCAAATCGAAATCGGCGCGCCAGGGCGGCTCGCCCTCGGACGCGCGCGTCACCCAGGACGCGTGCGGCGGGACGTCGGCCCGCGTCGCGGTCGCGGTTCGCGTCGGCTCGGCGCCCGGCGTCTCGCGCACCGGCGCGGCGGCGACGGGGGCCACGCGGCCCCGGCCGGTAGTGACCGTCAGGCCCGTGTCGTCGTAGCGGATGTGGAGCCCGGAAAGGCCGGCGGCCCCGGCAAGGGTGAGGACGGCGGCAGCGGAAAGACCCGCCCACGGCACCACTCGCTGCCAGAGCGGCGGCCGGCGATCGACGATCGCAAACCCGACGGGAGGGCGTGGCGCCCGCCAGGCGTTCAGCGTGCCGCGCGTCCGCTCCAGTTCGCGGAGCGTGCCGGCACAGCGTTCGCAGCTCTGCAGATGTGCGCGCAGCACTGCGTCATCTCCTCCGTCCCCCTCATCGTCGTAGAGCAGCGTAACGAGAGCATCGGGTTCCGGACACTGAATCACGTCGTCGTTCATGTTGCCGTCTCATGTCGACGCCCTCCCTCGGCCGGCAGGGCGCGCCTGCGGGTACACCACGTCAGCCGTGATGCCCTGCTTCTCCAGTTCGCGCCGGAGGACGACGAGCCCCTGATAGAGGCGCGTCTTCACGGTGCTGAGCGGGCACCCCAGGAGATCGGCAATCTCCTGGAACGTCAGCCCCTGATACTCCTTCAGCACGATCGCCGTGCGCTGCTCTTCGCTGAGCGCGTCGAGCGCGCGCTGGACGTACGCGCCGAGGTCCTTCCGCGCGACGATCTCTTCGGCGGACTCGCCGGGTTCCGTCTCGCCCGCCAGTTCCACGATGTCGACCCCCTCGGGCGTCTCGACGAACGGGGCGCGGCGGT
>JBIQIB010000094.1:0-17438 GCA_044508265.1 Acidobacteriota bacterium | reverse complement strand
GGACGATGGTCGCCCGCACAGCAGTCCACGAGATGCTGCAGCGTGGCGACCATCTGGTTGAGGGTGTCGATCCGCTCGCGAAGGGACGCGATGTGCGAGCTCGCGATCCGCTTCACGTCGGCGCTGCGGCGCGACGTGTCGTGCCACAGGTTCAGCAGGTCGTCGATCTCCGCCAGCGAGAACCCGAGATCGCGCGCCCGGCGGATGAAGCGGAGCCGGTGGACGTCGGCGTCCGTATACACCCGATAGCCAGACTCGAGCCGCTCCGCCGGCGGGATGAGGCCGGTCTGCTCGTAGTACCGGATCATCTTCGCCGACACGCCCGACGCGCTGGCCGCCTGCCCGATGTTCATCGCGCCCCCAGCGCCGGCGCCGGCGCAAGCGATGCCGGCGCGTCGCCGGCGGCGCCTGCCGGCACGCGGAACCGGCGCAGCCGGAGCGCGTTGCCGAGCACGAAGACGCTCGACATCGCCATGGCGCCAGCAGCAATCATCGGCGACAGCAGGACGCCCCACGCCGGGTACAGCACGCCGGCCGCGACGGGGATCAGCGCGGTGTTGTAGGCGAAGGCCCAGAACAGGTTCTGCCGGATGTTGCGCATGGTGGCGCGCGACAGTGCGATGGCAGCGGGCACGCCCTTCAGGCTGCCCGACACGAGCACGACGTCTGCTGCTTCCATGGCGACGTCAGTGCCCGTCCCGACAGCGATCCCGACGTCCGCCGCCGCGAGCGCCGGCGCGTCGTTGATGCCGTCGCCGACGAACGCGAGCTCGCCGTGCGCGTGCTTCAGCGACTCGACGGCTGCCACCTTCCCCTCGGGCAGGACCTCGGCGATGACGTGGTCGATGCCGAGCTGCCGCGCGATGGCCTCCGCGGTGCCGCGGTTGTCGCCGGTGATCATGGCGACCTTCAGGCCGAGGGCGTGCAGTGCCGCGATGGCACCTGGCGTCGTCGCCTTGACGGGGTCCGCGACGGCGAGAACGGCGGCGAGTCGGTCGCCGACAGCCGCATAGATCGGCGAACGGCCCAGGCCGCCGAGCCGCGCCGCTGTCTCGGCCGCCGCCGCGATGTCCACGCCGAGCTGTCGCATGTAGCGGTCTGCGCCAACGCACACGCGTTCACCCTCCACCACGGCCGTGACGCCGTACCCGGCCAGCGACTCGAACCTCGTCACCTCGGGCAGGGCGATGCCTTCGCCGTCTGCCGCAGCCACGATCGCCTTCGCCACCGGGTGCTCCGACCTGTCTTCGACGGCGGCGATGAGGGCAAGCACGCGCGTGCGGTCGAAGCCATCGGCGACTTCGAGATCGGTGAGTGCCGGATGGCCCTCGGTAAGCGTGCCCGTCTTGTCCACGGCAATCACCGCGACGCGTTCGAGCCGCTGCAGGGCATCGCCCTTCCGGAAGAGGACGCCCAGCTCCGCTCCACGTCCCGTGCCGACCATGATGGACGTCGGCGTGGCGAGGCCCATGGCGCACGGGCACGCGATGATCAGCACCGCCACCGCATTGACCAGCGCGAACGTCAGCGCCGGCGACGGCCCCCACAGGAGCCACGCCAGGAACGTGAGCGCAGCCACGCCCATCACGGCGGGAACGAACCACAGGGTCACGCGATCGACGAGCGCCTGGATCGGCAGCTTGGCGCCCTGGGCCTGCTCCACCAGCCGGATGATCTGCGACAGCAGCGTCGCGTCGCCGACGGCCGTGGCGTGCAGCACGAGGGCGCCGTGCTGGTTCACCGTCCCGCCCACGAGCGAGCTGCCCACGCCCTTCGGCACCGGCACGGGCTCACCCGTGATCATCGACTCGTCCACGTAGCTCGAGCCGTCGATGACCTCGCCGTCGACAGGGATGCGTTCGCCAGGGCGTATCTCCACGACGTCGCCGGTCCTCACCTCGGCGATCGGCACCTCGACGCGTCCGCCGTCGCGCCGCACGCGCGCCGTGTTCGGCTGCAGGCCGACCAGCCGCTTGATCGCCTCCGAGGTGCGGCCCTTCGCGCGCGCCTCCAGGAACCGTCCGAGCAGGATCAGGGTGACGATCACCGCTGCCGCCTCGTAGTACACGTTCACCGTGCCGGCGGGCAGCAGACGCGGCGCAAAGGTGGCGACGACGGAGAAGCCGTAGGCGGCGAGGGTGCCGACCGCCACGAGAGAGTTCATGTCCGGCGCGAGGCGGCCGAGCGCCGCCAGGCCCTTCGTGTAGAACCGTCGTCCCGGGCCCGCGAGCACGGCTGTCGTCAGCGCGAACTGGAAGTACCAGCTCCCGCGCATGCCGATCGTGCCGTCGATGAGGCCGTGGACGCCGGGGATGACGTGGGCGCCCATCTCGAGCAGGAACACCGGCAGCGTCAGGATGGCGGCGAGCGTCAGATCGCGCTGCAGCTCACGGCGCTCGGCATCCCTGCGCGCTTCCGTCTCGGCATCCGACGACGACGGCCCTGAGACCGGACGCGCGGCGTAGCCTGCAGCAGCGACGGCAGCCACCAGTGCTTCCGCGCTGGCCGTGCCGCTGACAGTGGCTCGCTCCGTGGCGAGGTTCACGCTCACCGACTCGACCCCGTCGACCTTCGCGAGGGCCCGCTCCACGCGGGCGACGCACGAGGCACAGGTCATCCCCTCGATCGGCAGGTGGATTGTCGCGGCGTCGCGCGGCCGCTGAGCTTCTTCGGCGTGCATCGTGTCCCCTCCTTTCCCCATGCTCTCGAACCAGCCTAAAGCTTCCAACGATGGGAAGGTCAAGCCGCACGCGAGGCTAGAATACGGGGCGTTCACGAAAGGCAGCGTTTATGGCGGTCTGTGGCAGCACTGGGACGATCGGCATGGGACCGATCCGAAGGCTGACGATGCTCGGTGCCGGGGGCCTGCTGCTCGCGGCAGGACTCGGGGCGCAGAGCGCCCCCGAGTCGGCGCGCGTCGCGACGAAGCGGTTCGACATGCGCGTCGTGACGACGGGCCTCGAGGGCCCGTGGGAAGTGACGCCCGGCCCCGATGGCATGCTCTGGGTCACCGAGCGCACCGCGCTGCGCGTGACGCGTGTCAATCCACGGACCGGTGAGCGGCGCGTCGCCGCGACGCTGTCCGACGTCGCGAAGGCGGCCGGCCCCGGCGGCGTCCTCGGCATGGCGCTGCACCCGGGCCTGCTGCGCGAGGGCGGCCCGGATTTCGTCTACGTCGCCGTCACCTACGAAGACCTCGAACGTCCGCCGGACCTGCGCGTCCTGGCCGACGACAGCCCGTTCCGCCAGCTCTACGCGAAGGTCGTCAGGCTGCGGTACGACAGCGCCAGCGAGACGCTGGTGGAACCCGTCACCATCCTCGACGGCCTGCCCGCGGGCAACGACCACGTCGCACTGCGGCTCGTGTTCGCTCCGGACGGCACCCTGCACCTGACGACAGGCGATCAGGGCAACGGCCAGTTCGGCAATTTCTGTAACGCGATCCTCTCGCAGCGTCTGCCTACCGCCGCCGAGGTCGAGGCTCGCGACTGGGCATCGTACGAAGGCAAGACGCTGCGCATCGCGCTCGACGGCAGCATCCCCGATGACAACCCGGTCATCGAGGGCGTCCGCAGCCATATCTACACGTACGGGCATCGCAATCCGCAGGGCCTTACCGTGGGCGCGGACGGCCAGTTGTACACGAGCGACCACGGCCCGAAGACCGACGACGAGGTGAACGTACTGCGGGCGGGCGGCAACTACGGCTGGCCGCACGTGGCGGGACTGCGCGACGACATGGCCTACCGGTATGCTCGCTGGCACGACTCGACGGTACCCTGCCGTTCGCTGCGGTTCAGTGACTTTGCCATTCCCGAGTCGGTGCCGACGCATGCCGAGACGGCTTTCGTCCGGCCGATGGTCGCGCCACTGGCAACGCTCTTCACGGTGCCGAACGGGTACGACTTCGAGAACCCGGCGTGCAGGGGCGTGCACGCGATCTGCTGGCCGACGGTCGGCGCGACGAGCATCGAGTGGTACGAGGGCGGCGCAATCCCCGGCTGGGATCGCGTGCTGATCGTCTCGACGCTCAAGCGAGGCTCGCTGTACGTGGTGCCGGTGGACGCCTCGGGCCAGCGAGCGTCCGGGCCGATAAGCCGCGAGGTGCGGACGGCGAACCGCTACCGCGACACGGCGGTGTCGCCCGACGGCCGGACGATCTACGTGGCCACCGACAGCAGCGGCCTTGCCGAGGCGCCTGATGGCGGCCCCCTGAAGCAGCTGGACAACCCCGGCGCCATCCTCGCCTACACCTACGCAGGCGAGGCGCCGGCCTCCACGGAGGCCGCTCCGCCTTCCACAAATCCGAGCGGCGGCACCGACGTGAAGACCACGCGCACGGTCACGGCGCCGGATGCTCCGGCACGCTCTCGCGTCGCCGCCGGACCTCCGCCGCCGTTCACGGCCGAGCAGGCGCGCGCGGGCCGCACGGCGTACGACACGTCGTGCGCGGTGTGCCACGGCCCCGGGCTCGTCAACGGCGCGTACGGCACACCGCTGTCGGGACCGTACTTCCAGCAGCAATGGGGCGGCAGGACGGTCGCCGAGCTGTTCGAGAAGACGCAGACGACCATGCCGCCGACGGGCGCGGGCTCGCTGCCGGCGCCGACCTATGCCGCGATAGTGGCGTACATGCTGGAGGTCAACGGCGTCGCGCCAGGCAGCACGGAGCTGCCTGCAGACGCCGCCGCGATGCGCCAGTGGGCAGTGCCCTAGGCCTGCCTCATGCCGGCACCGCCAGACGTCCCTCCGTCCAGCATCGTCGTAAAGGCAGACATCGTCGTCATCGGCGCTGGTCAGGCCGGGCTGTCGTCTGCGTATCACCTCCGACGCCGCGGCCTCCCGCCGCACAAGGGGTTCGTGGTGCTCGATCAGGCACCACGGCCCGGCGGCGCCTGGCAGTACCGATGGCCTTCGCTCACGCTCGGCACCGTCAACCGCATCCACGACCTGCCCGGCATGCGCTTCGCCGAGGCGCTGGGTCCTGATCCGGCGGCTGACGTACCGGCACACACGGCCGTTCCTGCCTACTTCGCAGCGTACGAGAAGCGATTCGAGCTGCCGGTCTACAGGCCCGTCAAGGTACGCGTCGTCTGCCAGGACGACGAGAGGTTCAGGGTCGAGACGGATCGCACCGCCTTCTACGCGCGCGGGATCATCAACGCGACGGGGACATGGGAGACGCCTCACGTCCCTGAGGTGCCCGGGGCCGAGCTGTTCGCGGGCAGGCAGCTGCACGCGAAGGAGTACCGCACAGCCGACGAGTTCGCCGGCCGGCATGTGATTGTCGTGGGCGCCGGCATCTCGGCCATTCAGCTGCTCGATGAGGTGTCGCGCGTCACCTCCACGACCTGGGTGACTCGTCGGCCGCCGGAGTTCCGCGACGGGCCATTCGACGAGCAGGCCGGCCGCGCGGCCGTGGCCATCGTGGAAGACCGCGTGCGCCGCGGCCTGCCGCCAGTGTCGGTGGTGTCGGTCACGGGCATTCCCGTGACGCCGGCCGTCGAGGCGATGCGGGCGCGAGGCGTACTCGAACGCCGACCGATGTTCAGCGAGATCACGACGGACGGCGTGCGCTGGCCGGACGGCACGACGCTGCGCGCCGACGTGATCCTCTGGTGCACGGGCTTTCGCAGCTCACTCGATCACCTCGCCCCGTTGCTGCTCCGTGAGCCGAACGGCGCGATCGTCATGACGGGACGCCTCGCCACGCGTGTAGCGAAGAACCCGAAGGTGCACCTGGTCGGGCATGGCCCCTCTGCCTCTACGATCGGTGCCAACCGCGCCGGCCGTGCCGCAGCCGAGGAGCTCACGTCGCTCCTGGGCCTGGCCTGATCGGCGGCGGCATTGCCTCGGCCCTCGACCGGACGTCGGTTCGCCGCTTCGCTTCAGAGCTCCACCTGGACGCCGAGTTCGACGACGCGCTCGGGAGGGAGCCTGAAGAAGGTCGTCGCTCTCACGGCGTTGCGAGCCATCAGGACGAACAGCTTCTCGCGCCACGATCCCATTCCGGGTGCGTCGGTCACGATCAGCGTTTCACGGCCGAGGAAGTACGTGATGTCTTCCGGGTCGATGTCGACACCATGCCTCCGTGCCGTGGCCAGCGCTTCCGGCACGTCCGGATCTTCCATGAAGCCGTAGTGGACGACGACGTCCCACACGCCATGCTTCAGTGACCTGACGCTGACCCTTCGGTCTGGCGGCACGTGAGGGACCGGCTGCGTCCTCACCAGCAGCGTGACGACGTGCGCGTGGAGCACCTTGTTGTGTTTCAGGTTATGGGCGAGCGCCGGAGGCGTCCCGTGCGGCTGCGCCGTCATGAACACGGCAGTGCCCGGCACACGCGCCGGCCGCATACGTTCGACCAGGAGCAGGAAGTCTTCGAGTGGTACGGCCCTGGCTGTGAGGCGTCGCGCCACGATCTGCCGGCCGGTCTTCCAGGTCGTCATCAGCGTGAACAGCAGCCCGCCAATCACGAGCGGCAGCCATCCGCCGTGGGCAATCTTCAGGGCATTGGCTCCAAGGAACGCGAGGTCGATGAGCAGGAACGTGCCCGCCACGGCGACGGCTGCCAGGCGCGGCCATCGCCAGCGTTCGACGGCCACCACGAGCAGCAGCACCGCGGTGATCACCATCGTCAATGTCACCGCGATACCGTAGGCCGCCGCGAGTGCGGCGGATGAGCCGAACCCGACGACGATGGCAATCGTGCTCAGCATGAGCGCCCAGTTCACCTGTGAGACGTAAACCTGTCCGATCTCCTGGTGCGACGTGTGAGCGATGTCCAGCCGTGGACAGTAGCCAAGCTGGATCGCCTGCCGCGTCAGCGAGAAGGCTCCCGAGATGAGTGCCTGCGACGCGATGATTGCCGCCGCCGTCGCGAGCGCCACGAGAGGCAGGCGTGCCCATCCCGGTGCGAGCAGGAAGAAGGGTTGTTGCGCTGCCGATGGGTCCGTCAGCAGCAGTGCGCCCTGTCCGAAGTAGTTGATCAGCAGGGCCGGCAGGACGATGCCGAACCAGGCGTGGCGGATGGGCCGCTTCCCGAAGTGCCCCATGTCGGCGTACAGCGCTTCTCCGCCGGTGACGACGAGGAACACCGCGCCAAGGACGGCGAGGCCATGCCACCCGTGCGTGCCGAAGAACGTGATGGCGTGTCGTGGATCGACGGCCGTAAGGACGATCGGCTGCGAGACGGTCTCCACGACGCCGAGCACGGCGATCGTGAAGAACCACGCGACCATGACGGGTCCGAACAGCCGACCGACGCGATGCGTGCCGTGGCGCTGGATTGCGAACACACCGATCAGGATCGCGACGGCGACCGGCACGATGTAAGGCCGAAACACCGGCGTCGCGACCTCCAGCCCCTCGGTCGCCCCCAGTACGGTGATCGCCGGCGTGATCATCCCGTCGCCGTACAGCAGGGCGGCACCGAAGATGCCCATCAGCACCAGCCAGCGCCTGCTCCCGGTGCCGTTGCCCGCTCCGGGAACCAGCGACGTCAGGGCAAGGATTCCGCCTTCACCCTGGTTGTCGGCGCGCATGACGATGGCGATGTACTTGATGGAGATGACGACGACCAGCGAATAGATGATCAGCGACAGCACGCCGAGCACGTTCTCGCTGGTCGGCGGGACGGAATGCGATCCGAAGAAGCACTCGCGCATCGCATACAGGGGGCTGGTGCCGATGTCGCCGTACACGACGCCGAGCGTCGTCAGCGTGAGGGACACGCGCGTGCGGGCGCGTGTGCCGGGACTTGCCATGAGGGCCTCCAATTCCGCCGACGGGGTTAGCTGACGGGCTCGAGGTTGGAAGTCCTCTTCCGGAGATCCCTCCGGTTACGCCCCAACTGCCTGGGTCCCCCGCGACGCGTCGCCGCGTCTTAGGCGTGCAGACTCAACGATACAACGGACACGGCAGCGCGAGGGCAGAAGGGCGTGGCTGAGTTCGACAGGCGACTGTAATGCTGCGAACGTAGGACAGTGGTTTGTCAGGTGGGTCCGACACGCGGCCCCACCGACAAGCCGGCAAGCCGACAAGCTGACACGTCGATCCGCCGAGACGCCCATGACTCAGGGATGGACCTTCGCCGTCGCACTGCTCGCGGCACTCGCCCTCCAGCCGGCCGGCGCCTTCGCGCAGACGACACCGCCGGTCCGCACCGTGCCCAAGGTCGACCTGGACCGGTACCTCGGCGAGTGGTACGAAATCGCACGCTTCCCCAACAGGTTTCAGCGGGACTGCGTCGGCGACGTCCGCGCGACCTACGCCCGGCGTCCCGACGGACGCATCGACGTCGTGAACGCCTGCCGCACGTCCGACGACGTCAAGAAGACGGACGGCGTGGCACGTGTCGTTGACGAGCAGACGTTCTCGAAGCTCGAAGTGCGGTTCGCACCGGCGTGGCTCACGTGGGTGCCGGCGGTGTGGGGCGACTACTGGATCATCGGCCTCGCCGACGACTACTCGTGGGCAGTCGTCGGTGATCCAAGCCGCGAGTACCTGTGGATCCTCGCGCGCAGCGCGCAACTCGACGAGCAGTCACTGGCCGCAGCACACGCCGCGGCGAGCGACAACGGGTTCGACGTCTCGAAGCTCGTGCCGACGCCACAGTCGGGAGCGGGTGCGCGATAGCCGCCGACAGGCCGACGATCTGACAAGCCGACCCGCCGGCAAAGCTGACAAGCCGACCCGCCGATCTGCCATCATTCCCCCATGCGACAGCAGGGGCCGTCCGCGCTGGTCCTCCTGACCGCCGCGGCCGCATGCGGTGTCTGCCTCGGCGCGGCCCCTCGTGAGCCGCTGCTGCCGTTTGCGTTCGTGAACGTCGGGCGCGAGGCGGGACTCCATGGCGTCACCGTATACGGCGGACGTGACCGCAACAGGTACCTCCTCGAGACCACGGGCAGCGGCGTCGCGCTGATCGATGTCGACGGCGACGGCTGGCTGGACGTCGTCGTCGTGAACGGCACGACGCTCGAGGGCTTTCCGCCCGGCGAGGAGCCCACGGCGCGCCTGTACATGAACAGGCGCGACGGCACGTTCGACGATGTGACCGACCGTGCGGGACTGCGGCAGGCGGGATGGGGACAGGCGGCGTGCGTCGGCGACTACGATGCCGACGGCCGCGACGACCTGCTGGTGACGTACTGGGGCCAGAACCGCCTGTTCCGCAACGGCACCGGCGGGACGTTCGAGGACGTCACCGCGGCCGCGGGCCTCACGACGCCACGGCGCTGGGGGTCGGGATGTGCCTTCCTCGACTACGACCGCGACGGTCACCTCGATCTCTTCATCGCCAACTACATCGACCTGGACCTCGACGCCACGCCGTTGCCCGAGTCGGGCCTCTGCCGCTACAAGGGCCTGCCCGTGGCGTGCGGCCCGCCGGGCCTGCCGGGTGCGACGAACATGCTCTATCGCAACAGGGGCGACGGGCGTTTCGACGACGTCTCGGAGCGGTCAGGCGTCACGCGGTCACACGGGACGTACGGCCTCGGCGTGTCGACGCTCGACTTCGACGCCGACGGCTGGACCGACGTGTACGTGGCCAACGACTCCAGGCCGAGCAGCCTCTATCGCAACAACCGCGACGGCACGTTCAGCGACATCGGCATCGAGGCCGGCTGTGCGTTCAGTCACGACGGGCGGGCGCAGGCCGGCATGGGGATCGCCGTCGGCGACTTCGACAGGAACGGGACGCTGGACATCTTCCGCACCAACTTCGCCGGCGACACGTCCACGCTGTACGCGAACACCGGCACGGGTCTCTGTGAAGACCGGACCTTCGCGTCGGGCATCGGCGTGAACACGCGGTGGCTCGGCTGGGGCGTGGGCATCGTCGATCTGGAACGCGACGGCTGGCCCGACCTGTTCCTCGTCAACGGGCACGTCTACCCCGAAGTGGAGGCGCTCGCTGGCGAGGCCGGCTACGCACAACGCAAGGTGGTCTACCGGAATCGCGGCGACGGCACGTTCGACGACGTCACCGACGGGCTAGGTCCGCCGCTGACGACACCGGCGGCCAGTCGTGGAGCCGCGTTCGGCGACATCGACAACGACGGCGACGTGGACGTGCTCGTGAACAACGTGCACGCGCCGCCGGACCTCTTCCGCCTCGACACCGGCGGCGACGCCGGCCACTGGCTCAGCATCGCACTGGTCGGGACGCTGTCGCACCGCAACGCGATTGGCGCGCGCGTGACGGTGGTCGCTGGGGGGAGGCAGTTCGTGGACGAGGTGCGCGGTGGCGGGAGCTACTACGCACAGAACGACTTCCGCCTGCACTTCGGGATCGGCAGCGCCTCGCGGGTCGAGCACGTCGTCGTCAGATGGCCGGCCGGCGCCGAGGAAGTGTTCTCGGTTGATGGCGTGGACCGCCTGGTGACGCTGACCGAAGGTCGTGGCACGCCACGCCCGCAGCCGCCCGGCTAGGGCGGCGCCGCGCCGCGGCGGACGTGCAGCCAGACGCTGTCGCCGAGCGGCGGGGCACCCCGCACGGTCGCGATGACTGCATGTCTCGATTGTGACGGCGGCAGGCCTACCGCGCTCGCCATGCCGCCGAGTGCAGGCCGCGCCTCGTTGTGCAACAACACCCCGCCATCGCGCAGCATGCCCGCGATGTTCCCCACCGCCAGCATCAGCCCATCGTCGTCGAAGTACGGGAACACGTTGGTGGCGATCACGAGATCGAAGGCGTCGCCAACCGCGCCGGCGGCGTCCCGCTCGCGGTGGACCAGGCGTTCGGTCACGATGTCCAGGCGTTCCGCACGAACGGCGCGCGCCGCGCGGGCGGAGACCTGGACCCGCTTGTACCGATGCCCGGCCGGCACGACTGCCGTGGCGGGAAGCACGGGCGCCTGTCCGTTCTCCTCGATACCTATGGCGTGACCGAGGCCGTCGAAGTACTCGAGGTACTCCTGTACGAACGCCAGGCTGCCGCCCTCCGCCAGACCGGTCAGGAGCGTGAGCGTCGGTGGCGTCGTGCGCATCGCCCGCACGTGCGAGACGACGCGCGGGTTGATGTCGGCCACGACGAGCTCGAGATCATCCAGGCTCGCGAGGCCCAGGCCGACGAGCGCATCCAGGATGGCCCAGGGCTGATAGCTCTGTGGAGGCGCCGATTCGAGCAGCGCGGTGCGAGGGGCGAGGTCCAGCCCAGCGCCGACGATGAGCACGCGCCGGATGCGCCGCGCGGGGTCGAGGCCGCGCAGCACGCCGAGGCCTTGCGAGACGAGGAATCCTGCTTCGACGGCGGTGTCGGTACTGAGCCCACGCGTGCGATACAGCCGTGCCGCGGCTGCCGCGTCGGCGCGTCCCGCCCCGAACTCCTTCTCGTAGACGAAGCGCATCACGCGAAGATACTCGTCGCGCAGCAGCCGCTCGCGTGACGCGTCGTCGTGTGCGGTCTCGGCGACCAGGCTCGCGAAGTACGACAGGCGCTGGTCACCACGGGGAGACGCCAGGGCCTGCAGCAACGCCGACGTCCTGGCGGTGACGTCAGCGGGGATGTGGTCGCGCGCGTTCGACGGGTCGTCAAGGAAGGCGTCGCGCGCGTGCGCAGGCAGACGTTCGACCAGCGCCTTCGCGCTCAGGGCCGGCTCGATGGCGGCGACGTCGGTGAAGCGTGTGGACTGCAGCAGGTAGAAGACGAGGTGATCGAGGTCGCCCAGCCGCACGCGGCGCGCGTTGTCTGCAGCCAGCTGCTCGATGCGTGCCGCGAAGTTGCCGGCCGTGTAGCCGTACCGACCCAGCTGCGATTGCAGCGGCACGACGTCCTGCCATGTGACGCGCCGGGTGTGCTGCTCGGCAGCGGGCGTGAGGACGGCAAGGATGGCGAGGGCCACGGCCCAGGCGATTCGCGCGGACACGGGCCCTCCTGGCGGGACGTGGTTCATGGCCTCCGTGGAGGAGACCATGAACCACGAGGACTCAGAAGATCAAGCGGAACCCCAGCTGGACGAACCGCTGGAAGTTCGACTGGCCGACGGTGTTGCGGTTGATGCGGCCGAAGTTGTCCGATGAGGTGTTCCGCTCGAAGTCCCGCTCGTCGTACATCGGGCTGTTGAACACGTTGAACGCCTCGATTCGCAGCTGGAAGCGGACGCGGTCTGTGATCTGCGTCGCCTTGGCGAAGTTCAGGTCGAGCTGCCAGTAGCCGGGACGCCGCAGGCGGTCGTCGAGCACCTGCGTCGTGCGCGCCTGGTACGGCTCGCGGATCAGGAAGAACGGATCCGTGCAGCCGTAGTTGGCCGAGTAGGCGAGCAGCGTGTAACCGCCCGACGCGTTCCGCTGGCCCACGCACGGCTGCATGCCGTAGATGAACTGGCCGTCCTTGGTCGGGTCGAGCGACGGGTCGCCGATGAGCTCGGTGTTCTGCGGAATGCGCCAGGGCTGTCCCGACTGGTAGAGGAACATCGGCGCGACGGACCACCCGTCGAGCAGCGCGCGCAGGAACCCCGTACGGCCGCGGCCGAACGGGAACTCGTAGACGCCCGACAACGAGATGCGGTGGCGCCTGTGCGTCCAGTACGGTCCGCGCACGAGCTCACGTGTGCTCGGGTCGATGAAGGCGTTCATGCCCCCGATCTCCGGCGCCGCCTGCGTCCAGCCCGCCGACGCGCCGACCTGCTCGAACTTCGGCACGTACGTGTAGTTGAGGTTCACCACCAAGCCCTGTGCCCAGCGGCGATTCGCCACGAACTGCAGCGAGTGGTAGGTGATCGTGCCGTCGTTGCGCTGCGTCTCGGTGATGGCGCCGAACGCAGGGAAGGGCCGGCTGAGCTCGAACCGTGACAGCGTCGGGCTCGTGAAGCGTGCCGTCCCTTCGAACCCTTCCACCTGGTAGAACGGGTTCGGCAGCTGCTCGTCGCAGTAGGCACGCGAGCCGCCCTTGGTGACGTCGCACTGGTCGAGCAGGTCGCGTCCCGGCTCGTTGATGCCGCGGAACTCGCTCTCCTGCTGCGTGGAGCGGCTGCCGGCATAGCTCGCGTCGAGCGTGATGGCCCACGGCAGCTCGCGCTGGACCCCGATCGAGAAGTGGTCGGCCTTCGGCACGACGAAGTCGGGGTTGGCGTACGACACGTTCCGGCCGAGGAACGTCAGCGGACCGAGTGCGCTGCCTGGCGGCTGCTGCACACCCGAGGGGAACGGGTCGCCCAGCGCGTACGTCGGCGTCCGCCCATCGTCGAGCGACGGAATGAGGACCGTCTGGAGGCTGAAGCCCTGGACGTGCCCCTGGCCCGTCGGGTTGAGGTAGTACCGGCCATACCCGCCCCGCAGCACGGTCTTGTCGTTGATCTGATAGGCGGTGCCGAGTCGTACCTGGAAGTTGTTGCGATCGAGCTCCCACGGCGTCTGGGGGTTGCCGTCGACGCCCGCGAAGGTCAGGCCCCCGCGCACCTGGTATCCGGGGAACTGCGACTGGTCGATCTGCTCCGAGACCGGGTTGACGATCGACGGGTCGAACACGTAGTTCAACCGGTTCTCGTCCTCGCGCACCGAGCTGTTGAAGTCCCAGCGCGCGCCGACGTTCACCGTCCACCGATCGGTCAGCCGCCAGTCGTCCTGGATCCACGGCGCGTAGTAGGTCCAGCGGTAGTCAGGCAGCAGGTTGTTGTCGACGGCCCCGCCGGACGGTGCGCCCAGCAGGAACGACGCGAACGAGCTGCCCGACAGCGGGTCGCCGCGGTTGAACTCGCGCTGCGTGAACCCGCGGTTGAAGTCGAAGCGCATCCCGGCTTCACCGACGCTGCGACCGGCGACGTGGGTGGAGCGGAAGTCGAGGCCGGCGCGGATGTTGTGTCGTCCCCTCGTGAGCGAGATGTTCGGCTGGAGGCTCCAGATGTAGTTGCGGTTCTCGTTCTTCCCCCGCGAGAGCTGCACGTACTCCGACATGTTGACCCTGGGGAAGATGCGCTCGGGCAGCTGGTTGACGAGCTGCTGCGGGAAGCCCAGTTGCGTGGCGTCGAAGCCGAAGCCCTCGTCCGACCGGCTCAGCTCGAGGAAGTAGGTGTAGCTGCCGCGCACGTTGAGCACGGTACTGCCGCCCATGATGTGCACCCAGTCGCCGACCACGGCGCGGTTCGCGCGGATGAGCGGCAGCTGGCCGTCCTGCGCCGGCCCGGTGCGGATGGGCGAGCTGTTGCGCAGCTCGTTGCGCTCGTTCTCGGCCCACCGGAAGAACGTGCGGTTGTTCGCGTTGACGTTGTGGTCGACCTTCGCGACCCAGTTCCAGAAGACGTCCTTGTTGAAGTGCTCGGCGTACGCGAGGTTCTGCTGCCACGGCGCGACGCCGTCGGTCGTGTTGTTCGGCAGCGGGTAGTACTCCATGATCTCGCGCGCGATCGGGTCGATGCGGTCTTCCGGAATGATGTTGCCCGGGAACGGATCCCGCACCCACTGACCGTTCTCTTCACGCCCGGTGGCCGGGTCGTAGATGACGATCAGGTTGCCGTTGACGTCGCGATAGTCGCTGAAGTCGCCGCGGCGCATGGCCTCGGTCGGCGTCGTGTTGAACAGCGGCGCCGGCGTACCCTCGCGGTAGCGTTCGCCGGTGAACAGGAAGAACGTCTTGTTGGTGCCGTTGTACAGGCCGGGGATGCGTACCGGGCCGTCCACGCTGAAGCCGTACTGGTCGAGGTAGTGATCGGTCTTCGGCGCGTCGCGCGAGTTGAGGAGGAACGAGTTCGAGTCGAGCCACTTGCGCCGCATGAACTCGTACACCACGCCGTGCAGGTTGTTGGTGCCCGACTTGAGCGACATGTTCACCACGCCGCCCGCCGATCGGCCGTACTGCGCGTCGTAGGTGTTGGTCGCGATCTTGAACTCCTGGACGGCCTCGGCCGGCGGCACGTACGCGATGTTGTTGCCCCCCTGGTTGGCGTTGTTCGGCGCGCCGTCGAGCAGGAACTCGTTGTTACGGTTCGCGCCGCCGTTCATGGAGAAGTCGGCGAGCGCGCCGTTGTCGAACGGCCGGAGGTAGATGGCCTGCGCGTTGTAGTTGACGCCGGCGACGAGCGCGGCCAGCGCCATCGGGCTGCGCGACTGCAGCGGCAGCTCGGCAATGCGTCTGTTGTCGATGACGTCACCGCGGTTGGCGTTGCTCGTTTCGAGCACCGCCTGCGCCGTGACCGACACTTCCTCGGTTACGGCGCCGACGCCGAGCGTCGCGTTGATGGTGACCGTCTGCCCGACTTCCAGCTGCAGCCCGCTGCGCGTGAATCGCTGGAACCCCGACAGCTCCACGGTCAGCGTGTAGGGTCCGGGCCGCAGGAACGGGATGCTGTAGTTGCCTTCGTCATTGGTGGTGGCTGTGGCCAGCTCGTTCGTTTCCGTGTTCTGGACCGAGACGACGGCGCCCGGGAGCCTGCCTCCACTGTCGTCCACCACCTGCCCTCTCACTGTCGCCCGGAACTCCTGTGCCGTGCTGGTAGCGGCGACGGCCAGTACGCTCGCCGCATAAAGCAGTGCCCTGACGCATTGCGCACTCGACATGGTCCTCCCCCCGTCTGAGCCCTGAATGCACCTGCCCCGACGCAGCCCGGCTGAGGGCTGGACGTCGCGGTTACCGAACTGATTGAGCGACCACTCTCATACACCCGATCGCCGTGGTTTTACAACCTCATCTCACGGGGGGACTTCGGACGGGGCTGAAACGGGCACCTTCGAAGGGCGGACGAGGTAAGGGTTGAGCGCTCGCGCCCGCGCGAATGCGCGGTCGGCCGCCTGCTCGTCTCCGAGGTGCTCCAGCGCCCGGCCCATCTGGAAGTGCGCAGGAGCGTACACCTCGAGGACGGCTATCGCACGGCGGAAGGCGTCGAGCGCCGCACGCGCGTCTCCGGCATCGAGCCTGGCCGTCCCGGTGGACGTCCACACCCGGGCTTCGTGCTCGCGTTCCGCGGCGTCGCGAAGCCGGGACGCCTCGGCAGTGTGCCTGCTCGCGCCGGCTGCATCGCCGGATGCCCGCAGCACGCGCGCCAGGATGTCGTGCGTGGCCGCGACGTCCGGTTGCAGCTCGAGCGCACGGCGCAAAGATGCGGCCGCGCGCCGCCATTCGCGCTGCGCGGCATGGACCACGCCCAGCATGCGATGGGCGTCCGCATGCCGAGGTGCGGCAGCTGTCGCAGCCTCGAGCGCATGGATGGCCCCTGAGGCGTCGCCGCGGTGCCAGAGCGCCACCCCGAGAGCGTGCCAGGCCTCCGGGCGCGGGTCGGCTGCCACCACCCGCCGCAGCTCTGCGACGGCGTCGTCCAGGCGATCGAGGCGCTTGAGCAGCAACGCGAGGTTGTAGCGCGCCAGTGAGTGTCCCGGCGCGCGCGCCAGCACGCGCTCGAAACTTTCGAGGGCGCCTTCGATGTCCTGCTCGGATTGCGCCAGACCGAGCGTGAAGAGCGCGTCCGGATCGTCGGGCGCCTCGGCAACGTCGGCGCGTGCCAGGCGCACCGCCTCGGGACTGCGGCCCGCCGCGATCAGCGCGAGCACCAGACCGCGCGCCGGGCCCGGATCGCCGGGCGCGGCGGCCACCGCGGCCCGCCACGTCTCGACGGCCGCGTCGAGCGCCCCGACACGCTCGAGCGCGGCGGCCAGCCGGGCCTGGATCGCCGCGTCGCGGGGTGCGAGGCCCGATGCGGTCCAGAGCAGCGCGAGTGCCGCGTCGTGGTCGCCCCCGGCCTCGAGGTCGATCGCCCGGCGATACGCCTCGCGCGCCCGCACGTCGTCGGCGGGCTGCCGTCCATTGGCCTGACCAGCCGACGGCATCACGTGCGCGAGTGCCAGCGCCGTCAGCGCGAGAACGCGCCACGCCCGGCCGGCTCCTTGCATCCTTCCACTCCCGGGGGCCATCGCATCGGCCCACCCACCCATCAAGAGGAGACACCTGCCATGTTCTTCCACGTCAAGGAACTGCAGTACGACGCCAGGCCCGAGCGTCCCGACCCGGTGTACGCACGAAAGCTCCAGGAGCTTCTCGGCGGCAAGTTCGGCGAGATGACCGTGATGATGTCCTATCTGTTCCAGGGATGGAACTGCCGCGCGCCCGACAAGTACCGCGACATGCTGCTCGACATCGGCACCGAAGAGATCGCGCACGTCGAGATGCTGTCGATCATGATCGCGCGCCTGCTCGACAAGACGCCCGTCGAAGAGCAGGAAGCGGCGGCGAAGCATCCGACCATCGCCGCGGCCCTCGGCGGGTCGAGTCCCGACTGGCACCAGCTGATCTACTCGTCGATGATCCCGCAGCACGAGATCGTGTCGGGACAGGGCGGCATGCCGATCGACAGCATGGGCAATCCATGGAACGCCGCCTTTGCCACGGCCAGCGGCAACCTTCTGGCTGACTTTCGCTGGAACCTGATGGCGGAGACGCAGGGCAACCTTCAGGTCAGCCGCCTGTACGGCGCGACGGAAGACACCGGCGTCCGCAACATGCTCGC
>JBIQIB010000006.1:55380-63689 GCA_044508265.1 Acidobacteriota bacterium | reverse complement strand
TCCACGGTCTCGAGCGGCCCGACGACGCTCTCGCCCTCGGCGGAGAGCGCCGCGGCGATGAGCGCCATGCCCGAGCGCAGATCGCGCGTGTCGAGATGACGGCCGCGCAGGGGCGTCCGCCCGGTCACCACCATGCGGTGCGAGTCGCACAGGAAGATGTCGGCGTGCATGCCACTCAGCTGCTCCAGCGCGAAGAGGCGCAGCTCGTACATCCAGTCGTGAATGAGCGTACGGCCCTCGGCCTGGGTCGCGAGCACCGTGACCAGGCTGACCATGTCGCTCGGGAAGCCGGGCCAGAGGCCGGTGACAATGCGTCCGATGGCGCGGCAGCGCGACGCGGCCACGTCGAGGACGTCGCCGTCCATCCGGCAGTCGAGCCCCATCCGCTGCAGCACCGAGACGGTGGGCTCGAGGTCGGCCCAGCACGCGCCCGACACTTGCACCGTGCCGCCGGTGACGGCGGCGACGACCGCCCACGAGCCGGCCTCGATGTAGTCGCCGCGCAGCGTGTGTTCGGCGCCCCCGAGGCGCTCGACGCCATGGACGCGGATGCACGAACTGCCCGCGCCTTCGATCTGCGCGCCCATCGACGACAGCAGCGCGCACAGCTCCACGACGTGCGGCTCGGTGGCGGCATGGCGGATCTCGGTGGTGCCCTTCGCGAGCACCGCCGCGAGGACGCCCAGTTCGGTCGCCGTGACCGACGCTTCGTCCATGTAGAACGACGCCCCGTGCAGCCCGCCGTCGGGCGCCTCGAACCCGTGCGCGCCGCGCGGCGACGGCACGGCGCCGAGCGAGCGCAGCACCTGCACGTGCGTCGCGATGGTCCGGCGCGAAGGGAAGTCGCCGCCGGGTTGCGCGAGGTGCGCGGTGCCCGTGCGCGCGAGCAGCGGCCCCAGCAGCAGCACCGAGCCGCGCAGCCTGCCGACGAGCTCCGCCGCGGGTTCGGTCGCGCCGATCGTCCGCGTCTGCAGCGTCACCGTCGTCGTGCCACGGCCCTGCACCTCGGTGCCGAGGCCCTCGAGGATGTCGAGCAGCACATCGACGTCGCCGATCCTCGGCACGTTGTGCAGCACCACCGGCTGGTCGGTCAGCAGGCTGGCGACGATGAGCGGGAGCGCTGCGTTCTTGTTGCCTTCGACGCGGATGCGTCCTTCGAGCGGACGTCCGCCTTCGACACGCAGGATGGCCATATGCAGTTCAGTGATGTTCCGGGCTGTCCGGAGGTCGGGGAGGGGCGTCGACGCCGGTCCAGTCGCCGAGCCTGACGATCTCGTCGCGGAGGCGGACGCCGAACCGCGCGGCGACCGCCTCGCGAGCCTGTTCGATCAGGGCGTGGACGTCGCGAGCCGAGGCCGCCCCGTCCACGACGATGAAGTTTGCGTGGACCACCGAGACGAGCGCCGCGCCGACGTGGCGGCCCTTGAAGCCGGCGCGATCGATGAGCGCGCCAGCCGACCTCGGCATCCCGTCCGGCATGGCCTCGTCCGGCCCCGGGTTCTGAAAGATGCAGCCGGCGCTCGCCAGGTGGAGGGGCTGCGTCCGCTTGCGAAACGCCAGCGATTCGCGTGCGACGGCCCGCAGCCGGTCGGGCGCTCCCGGCGTGACGGCAAAGCGCGCCGAGACGACGAACTCACCGGTGTCGTGCAGCCGGCTGTAGTCGTAGCCGAAGTCCATGTCCGCCGCCACGACGTCGACGAGCGTGCCGTCCTGCCGCAGCAGCCGGACGTCCACGATCGTCTCGCCAATCAGCCGGCCCTGGAAGTGGGCGTTGCCGTAGATGGCGCCGCCCACGGTGCCGGGCGTGCCGGCCCAGGCCTCGAGCCCCGCCAGGCCGCGGCCGATCAACCACCGCACGAGCGTGTTGATGGTGACGCCGGCGTCGGCCCGCACCGTGCCCGGCGAGTCGTGCCGGATGGCGCCGCCGTGGAACCGCAGGACCACGCCGCGGACGCCGTGGTCGGACACCAGCACGTTCGAGCCGCCACCGAGGGGCACCACGGGCACCCCGGCGGAGCGCGCGCAGCGGACGACGGTCGCCGCCTCGTCTTCCGTGCGCACGGTGACGAGCAGGTCGGCCGGGCCGCCCAGCCGGAAGGTGGTGAGCGGCGCCAGGGGCGCGTTCACGGCCACGCGAGCATCCGGTACATGGGCCAGGATCGTGTCGCGCAACGCGGCGATCGCCGTCGGCGTGATGGACACACGTGGGCCCTGGCCCTCGCCGTGGGTGGCGGGCGCCTGGTGCCCATCACCGGGCATGTGAGTCATCTGTGAGAGGCGCGTCACTGCGGGTGACGCGAAGCCGATGGTTCAACGAGCGGGACGCCTGAGAAAGCAAGCGCGCCGAGCGCGCGGCTATTGACCGTCCTGCTCCTCGATGATCTGCCAATCCTGCTTCGGCTGGGGGCCGGGCACGATGCCGGCCAGATCGGGATCCTCATCGGCGCTGCCGCGCGGCTGCTGTTCCTGGCGTGTCTTGGCCTCCGCCCGTTCGGCGGCCTTGCGCCGCCGGCGTTCCGCCACGGCCCGCTCACGTTCGCGCTTCGCCTGCGTGAGGCGCCCTTTCTGGCTCATCGTGTATCTCTCCTCGTCGAAGGCAGGCGGCGCCGTCCGTCGTGTGCGGATGACACGACGTCCGAACCCCTCCGGTCCGGATCCTGCCCGTGGTCCACTGACCTGGCGCTCCTGACCATTGTACGTGTCCGGCGCCGTTCTGTCGTCTCGGGACCGGGCGTGGCGTCACACCGCGCCCGGTTTCCGGAGCCAGCGGCCGAGCCCGAGACCCGCGAACAGGCCCGCGAGCCAGCAGACGACGACGCCCGCGCCGTAGAGCGCCAGCGCGATCGGCCACAGCGTGCCATGCCGGAGCTGCCACCCCAGCCAGGCCAGCAGCGGGAGCAGCACGATCAGGCGCCTGGGCCACGACCGCACGTGCGGGGCTGCCAGGCAGCCGGTAACGACCAGCAGGCCCGCGAAGACGACGACCTGTGTCGACGACACGCCGTCGCGCCAGACGCCCGGCTGCATTTCGACGCCCTGCCAGCGGGTTCCGAGCGTCATCACCCCGGCGGCCACGAGGGCGGCCGCGACGAGCACCTCACGCATGTCATCCTCCACGATCCCCACGCCCCCGGGGGCGCCGGCCAGCACTCCGGGACGGCCGCAGCAGGCTGGGCCGTCCCGGCGCGTTCCTCACGACGCGACGCACGACTGACAGGTGACCGGGCAGAAACCTCCCGACGCCCGCTCGCAGCTGCCCGAGTCGTCGCCACCGCCGCCGCCACCGCCGCCCGACCCGCCGCAGTGGTAGGGATTGGCCAGGGTGCAGAAGCAGTACACGGCCTGCGCGTTGCAGCGCGCGCACTGCCAGTGCCCCGAGAACGGCCACCACCAGGATCCTGCCGAGCAGCCCTGCTTCTCGTAACACGTGTCGTGCCTGTCGCAGCACATGCGGAACACCGTGCCGTCGAGCCAGTGCAGGTTGTCGCACCCCGGCTCGTTGAAGGCGACGGACGGCGCGACCCGCGGCGCACCCCATGACGGCAATGTCGGCCGCCAGGGCAGCGTCCGCGACAGCCCGGCCAGCGGCCCGAGCCAGGCCACCTGGCCCAGCGCCGGCACGTCGGCCGGACGCTCGAAGAGGTCGCCGAGGCGCCGTGCGACCGGCCCGCCAAGGTCCGTATGCTGCGGATGGGTCGCGAAGTAGTACGCCTGCACGTTGGCCCACGCCATGGTCGGCGTGAACGTCCAGCCCTCGGGCAGGCGGTCGGCCAGCACCACGCCGGAGGTGCCTCCCTCGATTTTCCAGGTGAGCACCTGCGCGGTGTCGAACCAGCGGACGAACCCGCGATCCCTGCCTGTCCGCCTGTCGATCACCCGCGCGGTGAACTTCGAGTAGTCGACCCGGCGGCCCTTCGTGCGCGCCTGCCGATGCTCGTCCAGTGTCGCCGTCACGTCCACGTCGGCAAACGTCGTCCGGACCTTGCGGATGCGCGACGCAAGCTGGGCGACCGAGCGTCCCCGTGCGCGGGCGGCCGGGTCGCGGCGTACGTGGCCGTCCCAGACCGTGGCGGCGGGGCTCGCCGGGCGGCCGGCCTTGGCGTTGTCGGCCGCGTCGGCCCAGTTGGTATAGAGCTGGACTGCCGTCCAGTCGAGCCCCACCTCCGTGGCATCGGCCAGTTCGAAGGCGAAGGCGTTCGCGGCATCGGCCGCGGGTCGGAACCGCACGCTGCGATGCCCGCGCTGGCCTTCGAGGTGCGCCTGCAGCCGCCCCTGTGCATTGCGCAGCGACGCCCGCCAGCTGCCGTCCGCCTCGCGGCGCGTCTCCACCTCCGCATCGTCGAAGGTCACGACGACCCGTTCGGCGCGCCCTTCGAGCTCGTGGAACGTCGTGCCCATGTTCACGCTCTGCGCGTGCGCGCCGGCAGGGCCCCAACACACCAGGAGCCCGGCCATCCACCACCCTGTACGTCGCATGCTCGCCTCCGTCAGCGGCGATTCCGCCGTGAAGACGGGCAGGTCCCCCGACGACCCTCGCAGGTGCAAACCGGGGGCCACACGCGATGACGGGGGAATTCCTCCGGTGGCAGCCGCGCTGTGGCAGAAACTGCACCCGCGACCGGAGCGGGCGCTGCGTTTTCTGCGAGGCCTGCGGCGTCTGCCGCACGTGCCTTGTCACGTTCGAGGCGCGCCGGTAGGATTAGCCGGCCATGATTCGGGCGCGGCGCATGCAGGTGACCGGGCGAGTCCAGGGCGTGGGCTATCGGGCCTTCGTCGTGGAGGCCGCCCGCGTGGAAGGCCTCACCGGCTGGGTGCGCAACGCGCCGGACGGGCACGTCGACGTCCACGCCGAGGGCGACGCGGAAGCGCTGTCTCGGTTCGAGTGGCGCCTGTGGCAGGGGCCGCCCGGCGCCCGTGTCGATGATGTGTCTACCGAAGACGTGCTGGCCGAGTCGCCCGACGGCTTCCGCATTCGCTCCTGACCCGCATGAACGAGACCGCGTCCATTCTCAAGTCGAAGATCCGGCACGTGCCGGACTTCCCGAAGCCCGGCATCCTCTTCTACGACATCACGACGCTGCTGCTCGACGCCGACGGCTTCCGCCTGGCGCTCGACGCGCTCGGCGCGCCGTACGCGCCCGGGAGCGTGGACCTCGTGGTGGGGATCGAGAGCCGGGGGTTCATCTTCGCGGCGGCGCTGGCCGACAGGCTGGGCGCGGGGTTCGTGCCGGTCCGCAAGCCGGGCAAGCTGCCCGCCGAGACGCGTCAGGTGTCATACGACCTCGAGTACGGCTCCGACAGCCTTCAGGTGCATGCCGATGCCATCGCGCCCGGGCAGCGGGTGCTCGTCGTGGACGACCTGCTCGCGACCGGCGGCACCGCGCGCGCGACGATGGAGCTGCTCGAGTCACTTGGCGCGACGGTGGTCGGCGCCTCGTTCCTGATCGAGCTGACGTTCCTCGGCGGCCGCCGGCATCTGGACGGCCACCCGGTGCACGTCGTGATGTCCTACGACTCGTGAGCGGATGCTACGGCCGAGGTATGGCGGCCCGGAGTATCATGTCTCCCTGGGCGTTTTTGCCCGATCGTTTTCGAGCGTGTAGCTCAGCAGGATAGAGCGGCCGCCTCCTAAGCGGCAGGTCCCCGGTTCGACTCCGGGCACGCTCACCATTTTTGCGCGGAGGACGTCCGTGGTGCGCGACTCGCGTGTGCCGCGGCTCGACGTATGAACAAAGCGGAACGCGAACGCCTCAAGCACAACGAAGCAGCGGACGCCATCGCGGCGATGTCGCTGTTTGTCGCCTCGCACGGCCGGACGATAGCGCTCACGGCGATCGCCGCCGTCATCGTGATCGGCGGGATCCTCGGCTACAACGCCTATCGTGCGCGCACCGAAGAGCGTGCGCACGAACAGCTCCAGGCCGCCATCGAGACGGCCAGGCGCCCCGTCATCGCCCCGGCAGAAGGCCAGCCGGCGGCCGAGGGCAGCTTCGCCACCGAGGCCGAGCGGACGACGGCGGTCATCGACGCGCTGCGCGGGGTCGCCGAGGGGTTCCCCGGCACCGACGCCGGCCTGCAGGCGCGCTACTACGCCGCGTCCCTGATGGCGGAGAGCGGCCGCCTCGACGAAGCGGCGACGGCGTATCAGCAGGTGATCGACAGGAGCGGCACGTCGATCATGGGCCGCATGGCGACGCTGGGGCTGGCCTCGGTGCAGGTCCGGGCGAAGCAGTACGATCCGGCGATCGCGACGTTCCAGTCGCTGGCGACGGCGGGCAGCGATCTCCCCACCGACAGCATCCTCATGCAGCTGGCGGATGCCTATGCACAGGCCGGTCGGCGGTCGGAAGCGATCGACACCTTCAAGCGCGTGGCCGGCGAGTTCCCGCAGAGCCCCTACGCGGCTGAGGCCCGGGAACGGGCCGACAGGCTGCAGGCCGACGTCCCGGCCGCTTCCTGACGGGTGCAACCTCCCAGCGTGCTGCAGACGGTGGCCGCGCTCGGCGCTCGCGCGCTGGCCGGCACACCGCTGCCCGAACTCCTCGAGGCGGGGATGGAGGCGGCGCGCAGCAGCACGCAGGCCGATCTGGCGGTGCTCTTCGAGCGCTCGCCCGGCGGCGACACGCTGCTGATGCGGGCCGGCCTCGGCTGGCGGCCGGGCACCATCGGGCGTGTCTCCCTGAGCACGGGCCCCGGCTCCTTCGGCCGTCACGTGCTCCAGGAGCCGTACGTGATGGTCGAGAGCCTGCCGACGGCGCCGGAGTTCGGCCTGCCGGCGGTGCTGCGCGAGCATCACGTCGAGAGCATGGCGTGCGTGCGCCTCGACGGCCACGATGCCGCGCTTGGCGCCATCGCCGTGATGAACGTGCGCACGCAGTCGTTCCCGCCGTCCTCCCAAGACGTGCTGCAGGCCATCGGCAACGTGCTCGCGACGGCGATCCTCCGGCAGGTGACCGAGGAAGGCCTGCTCAAGAGCCAGATCCGCCTGCAAAGCGTGCAGAAGATGGAAGCCATCGGCCGTCTGGCCGGCGGCATCGCGCACGACTTCAACAACCTGGTCCAGGCCATTGCCGGCTACACCGAGATCCTGCTCGGGCAGCTCGAGCCGGCGGACCCGCTGCGCCGTAATGCCGTCGAGATCAGGAAGGCCGGCGACCGCGCCGCGGCGCTGACGCGGCAGTTGCTGGCGTTCAGCCGGCAGCAGGTGCTGCAGCCGACGATTCTCGACCTGAACTCCGTCATCGCCCACGTCGAAGAGCTCCTCGGCCGCCTCATCGGCGCCGACATCGAGCTGCGCACGCATCTCGCCGACGATCTCTGGAGCGTGCGCGCCGATGCCGCCCAGGTCGAGCAGGTGCTGATGAACCTGGTGGTGAACGCCCGCGACGCCATGCCGCACGGCGGCGAGCTGAGCATCGAGACCGCCAACGTCGAGCTCACGCGCAACGAGGACGGCGAGCCGTTCTCGGTGGTGGCCGGACCGTACGTGCTGCTGGCCGTCAGCGACATGGGGTTCGGCATGAACGCCGAGACACGCGCGCGCGCGTTCGAGCCGTTCTTCACCACGAAGGCCCCCGGTCAGGGCACCGGCCTCGGCCTCTCCACCGTCTACGGCATCGTCAAGCAGAGCGGCGGGTACATCTGGGTGGACAGCGAGTTGGGCAGCGGCACGCGCGTCAGGATCTACCTGCCGCGCGTGGACCAGATGACGCTGCCGCTGCCGCCGGTCTCACAGGCTCCGGAGGCGCTGCCGGCGCCGCCACCCACGGGCGCGCGGCGCGGTTCCGAGACGGTGCTGCTCGTCGAGGACGAAGACGGCGTCCGCGAGCTCATTCACGAATGGCTCAGCGGTCACGGGTACGAGATGCTGGTCGCCGCCGACGGCCCCGAGGCCCTCGCGATCGCAGAAGGGCGCAAGGCGCCGATCGATCTGCTCCTCGCCGACGTGGTCATGCCGACGATGGGCGGGCCGGCGCTGGCCAAGCGCATGCTGATCAGGCAGCCGTCGCTGCGGGTGATCTTCGTGTCGGGATACGCCGACGAGGCGATTGGCGACCGCCGGATGCTCGAGGAAGGCGCGTCGTTCCTCCAGAAGCCGTTCACGCTGCAGGAACTGCTGCAGAAGGTGCGCGAGGTGCTGGACGAGCCAAGGGCAGAGCAGCGGTAGGGACGGCTCTCCGAGCCGTCCTCGGGGAATGGGCGGATCGGCGTCGGCTTGCCAGCCAGTCAGCTTACCAGCCAGTCAGCTTGCCGGCGGATCGGCTTGCCCGCGGGTTGGCAGACCGCTCTACCCGACACGCCGAGGCTCT
>JBIQIB010000006.1:41558-55280 GCA_044508265.1 Acidobacteriota bacterium | reverse complement strand
CCGAGGACGGCTCGGAGAGCCGTCCCTACCTACCCTGGGCCAGTGCCTGGCGCGCCGCGTTGAACAGCCCCGGCGCATGCATGTCCGTCTGCGTAATCCACGTCATGTCGAGCGACAGGGCAGACCACACCGGATCGTCGAGGACCGCGTCGCCTTCCGGCGTGCAGCCGAAGCCGTACCGGTGGCTCAGGAGGTTGGCTGCCGTGCAGACGGCGGCCGCACGCGTGTCGACGGCCAGGGCGAACTGGTGATGGTGCCGCACCGCGTCGAGGATCTCGTCGGGCAGGCGCCAGAAGTGCAGCGCGATGGCGCCGCACTGCGCGTGCACCGCCGCGATCGCCGCCGCGACGTCGTGGTCGGGGATCCATCCGTCGCCGCGCTTCCGATACTCGTAGGCCGTCTTCAGGATGACCAGCTTGCCCATGTCGTGCAGGAGGCCGACGAGGAACGCCTCCTCGACGTCCACATCCACTTCCTCGGCGACGAGGCGCGCCAGGTAGGCGGTGCCCAGCGCGTGGTCCATGAACCGCGGACCTTCGGCGCCGTACACGTCGCGCGACGTGGTCTGCGCGTGCATCGCCACGGTCACCACGAGGTTGCGCACCGTCAGCACGCCCAGGCGCACCACGGCATCCTGCACGCTGCGCAGCGGCGCGAGCGCCCCGTACATCGCGGAGTTGGCGAGCCCCAGCACGCGCGTCGCGAGCACGGGGTCCTTGCTGACGACGGCGGCCATGCGCGCCACGGTGAGCTCGGGATCGGCGGCAATCTGCATCGCACGCAGCGCGTGATCGGGCAGCATGGGCAGCGCCAGGCTCTCGGGCCGCAGCCATGGGTACTGCACGTTGGGCGGGAAGACGTCGATCTGGCGGAGCTGCTCGGGCAGTGCACTCATCGTCGGGCCTGCTGCTCTGTGAGGATGAGCTCCACGAGGATCTCGTGGCGGCCCATGCGGAACGGGATCAGTGCCCGCCGGCCGCTGCTCATCGGCTTGATGTAGAAGTCGGACCCCATCGTGACGGTCGGGACGGTAATCGCCCAGCAGTCGCCGTCGGTGGCCATGCGTGTGCGGAACGAGCCCGCGATCATGTTGGCGATTTCGCCGATCGCGTCGGCCACGTCGTCGCGTGACGCGCCCGCGGCTTCTCCGACGTCGAGCAGGCCAGCGGTGATCTCGCGCGCCGCGTCGACGGTGGTGGAGAAGACGACCAGGCCCGTGCTCGAGCCCGCGAAGCCGACCATCCCCACGACGCTACCGGCAGGGCGTGACGTCCCGCCGTCGTCAGAGTGTCCGGGCGTCAGCGGCCGTCCGACCATCGTCGCGAAGACGTCGCCGGCGCAGCGGCCCAGCACGTCGACGAGGTAATCGACGTGCAGGTCGTCGGGCGCGGTGCGCAGAGCCGGGAGCGACATGCGTCATCCCGCCAGGACGGCGTCGATCTTTTCCCTGATGGTGTCCTGCGTGAACGGCTTCACGACGTAGCTGGTCACGCCGGCCCGCAGCGCCTCCACGATGTCGTCCTGCGCGGCGTTGGTCGACACCATCAGCACGGGCAGCTTGCTCGATCGCTCGCTGGCGCGCAGCGAGCGGATGAACTCGATGCCGTTCATCTCGGGCATGTTCCAGTCGGTGATCACGAGATCGACCGGCGACTCCTCGAGCCGCTCCAGGCCCTCGCGGCCGTTGCCGGCTTCGACGATGTCGGTGTGCCCGAGCTTGTTCAGGGTATTGATGATGATGCGGCGCATGGTCGACGAATCGTCGACGACGAGGAAACGCATGTCGGTCCTTGCTTGCTAGACTAGGCGCGGCGGGGCGGCAGTGCTCCCGCACACCCGTCCGGGCTACCGGACCAATCGGCGCGGACGGGACCCGGCTTGAACGGCGCACGTCGCCCATCGACAAGGACTTGCGTGGCACCGTCCGAACCTCTCGGCTCTTCTTCGACATCCGCCCCCGCGGCCGCTCGCGACCTCACACGCGGCGACCTGGCCTATGTGAACCGTCTCGTGAGTCTCGAGCACGTCCTGCCCAACGTCACGCACGAGCTGAACAACGCGCTGCAGGTCATCAGCGGCCTCAGCGAGATCCTCGCCACGCGTCCGGGCCTCTCCGATGACGTCGTGCAGAAGCTGCAGCGGATGCACGCGCAGTCGACGCGGTGCTACGGCCTGCTGCGCGACCTCCTGAGCTATGCCCGCCGCGACGACGTCGCACCGGTGTCCGACGTCGCCCGCGCCATCGAGCGCGCCCTCGACCTGCGGCGATTCCACCTGGCGCGCGCACGGGTCACCGTGCAGATCGAGCCGGGGCCATCGGGCCTGACCGTGGCGATGGACTCGCAGCACCTCGTGCAGGTGCTCGTCAACCTCGTGCTGAACGCCGAGCAGGCGATGGCGGGACGTCCCGATCCGACGCTCACCATCCGGTACGCCGAGCAGCAGGGCGACGTCGTCATCACGGTGAGCGACTCGGGGCCCGGCGTGGACCCGGCGGCGGCGGAGGAGACCTGCTTCCTGCCGTTCTGGACGACCCGTACGGGTGCACTCGGGCTGGGCCTGCCCGCCGCACGCGCCCTGGTCGAGGCCGCCCGCGGGACGCTGGCGTTCACGGCGCCGACCCGCGTGGACGTGCGCGTGCCCCGCCGCTGACGCGGCCGGCAGCGCCTCGCCGCTACGCCGTGGCCGAGACGTCGTCGTCGGGAGACGACGCGACGTTGAGACGATTGAGCTTGTCGATCAGCGTGGTGCGACTGAGCTGCAGGAGGCGCGCCGCCTGGCGCTTGTTGCCGCCCGTCTTCTCGAGGCAGCGCAGGATCAGCTCGCGTTCGAGCTGCGAGACCACCTGGGTGAAGTTGATGCCTTCGTCGGGGATGGTGACGCTCGGCATCATCACGCCGCCGCCCGGATCCGCGACGTCCTCCGGCAGGGCACGCGCCTGGATCTCGGTCTCCTGGCCGGTCATCGCGACGGCGTGCTCGATGGCGTTCTCGAGCTGCCGGATGTTGCCGGGGAAGGCGTAGTTCATGAGGGCCCGCATGGCCTCCTGCGTCAGCGTCCGCGGCGGCAGGTTGTTGTTGCGGCACGACTTCTCGACGAAGTGTCGCGCCAGCAGGGGGATGTCCTCCTTGCGCTCGCGCAGCGGCGGCAGCGTCACCGGGATGACGGCCAGGCGGTAGTAGAGGTCTTCGCGGAAGGTCCCTTCCTTGACCATCTTCTTGAGGTCGAGGTTGGTCGCGGCGATGATGCGCGCGTCGAACTTGATCGCCTTCGACTCGCCGACGCGCTCGATCTCGCGCTCCTGCAGGGCCCGCAGCAGCTTGGCCTGCATCGGCATGGTCATCAGCGCGACCTCGTCGATGAACAGCGTGCCGCGATGCGCCAGCTCGAAGCGTCCGACCCGGGCCTGGACGGCGCCGGTGAACGCGCCCCTGGCGTGACCGAAGAGCTCGGCCTCGGCGAGCGGCTCCGGGATGGCGGCCGCGTTGAACGCCACGAACCGGTGGTCCGCGCGCGGGCTGTTGTGATGGATCGTGCGGGCGATCAGCTCCTTGCCCGTGCCCGTCTCGCCCTGGATCAGCACGGTGCTGTTCATCGGCGCGACGAGCTCCAGCGTCTGGAACACCTGGCGCATCGGCGCGCTCTGGCCGATGACGCTGTCGAACCGGTACCTGTCGCGCAGCTGGGCGCGGAGGTTGGCGTTCTCCTCGCGCAGCAGCCGCTGGTCGAGGGCGGCCTTGAGGATGCGCGACAGCTGCGAGAGCTGGAACGGCTTGATCAGGAAGTCGAGGGCGCCGCGCCGCATCGCGGCCACCGCCTCGGCCACCCCGCCGAAGCCGGTGATCATCACGGCCAGGATGTCGGGATACCGGTCGAGGGCCGCGTCGAGCACGTCCATTCCGTCGGCATCCGGCAGGCGCAGGTCGATGACGATGGCGTCGAAGGCGAAGGAGCGGAGCCGATCGAGCGCGCCGGCCGCGTCGGCGCTTTGTGCGACCTCGAAGCCCTCGGCATCGAGCGCTTCGGCGACGGTCTGACGCAGGTCGTCCTCGTCTTCGACGATGAGGACCGAGGGTTGCAGGCGTGCAGTCATGGAAACCCCTGGCTCGGTGCTCGTGCGGACGACCATTCCCGCCGATTGTCCGAGATGGATGTGACGCTACCGGGCGCCCCAACTATGGGCGGCGTGCCGGCGGTTGTCAACCAGACTTGTCGGTGGACCGACACTTTTACTTTATAGAGATCGGTCCGGTGACACCCCGGGGCGGACAACCGGTCACGGAGGGAAGGATTGAGCCAGGAGAGCAGGGCCTCACGTCGGGTGCTGGTCGTCGAAGATGAAGTGGACCTCCGCGATCTGCTCGTGGAGTACTTCAGGGGACGCGGCCATCAGGTCGTCGGCGCCGCCGACGGCCGTTCGGCCGTCGCGACGCTCGAGCGCGAGGCGTTCGACCTCGTGATTACGGATCTGCAACTGCCCGGCGTGGACGGGCTGGGCGTGTTGACGGCCGCCAGGCGCCTGCACCCCGGCATCTACGTCGTCATCGTCACGGGGTTCGCGTCGCTCGACTCGGCGATCCAGGCCGTCCGCCTCGGCGCCTACGACTACCTCACCAAGCCGTTCTCGCTTGGCCAGATCGACGTCGTCCTGCGGCGCATCGACGACTACGCCGCGCTGCAGGCGGAGAACGAGCGCCTCGCGCGGCAGGTCGCGCAGAAGGACGGCCTCGACCTCAGGCAGGCTTTCCTCACACGCCTCGAAGCCATCGAGAACCGCCTCACCCGCATCGAAGCCGCCCTCCGCAGCCGGTAGGGACGGCTCGCCGAGCCGTCCCATCAGCGAATCACCGACACGCCGACACGCCGACAAGCCGACAAGCCGACAAGCTGACAAGCCGACTAGCCGCGGACGGCTCGGAGAGCCGTCCCTACCGATGCTGACAAGCTGACTAGCCGCGGACGGCTCGGCGAGCCGTCCCTACCGGCCGTCGGATCTCCGTCAGCCAGCGCGGCCTGCCGACATCCTGCCGGAGCGGCACGCGCCGAAATCCTCGCGAGCCATCAAGAGTCGGGTCGGGCATCCGTCTTGCTTCTAGGCCGGGCGCGGATGCCGCCGTCCCGTCAATCGGCGCGCCGCGAAGGAGCATGAGCGCATGAGCGAGATCAGCGACGCCCAGTTGATGAGCAGCCTGCGACGGGCGCTCAGCCTGGCATCGGCCAGGCAGGTCGTGTCGGCCGGCAACCTGGCGAATGCGAGCACCCCGGGCTTCAAGGCCCGCGAGGTGGACTTCGACGGCGAGTTGAGCCGCCAGCTGACCGTGCAACTCACGACCACGACGTCGGGGCACATCGGCGCGCCCGCGGGGTCGGAGACCGTTCCCACGCGCGAGGTCGACGGCCAGGCCGCTCGCCGCGACGGCAACAACGTGGCCGTCGATCGCGAGCTGCTGAACATGACCCGCGCCTCCGGCGAGTTCGCGCGCGCCCAGACGGCGCTGGCCGCGAAGTTCCGCCTGGTGCGCTACGCCATCAACGAGAGCCGGTAAGCCATGTCCACCCTTGGATCCGCCATGTCCGCCGCCGCGACAGCGCTCGCGGCCGAGCGCACGCGCATCGAAGTTGCCGTCTCCAACCTGGCCAACGCCGACTCGACCCGCGGGCCCGACGGCCAGCCGTACCGGCGCCGCGACGTGGTGCTGGCCGCCGACGAACAGGCGACGTTCGGCAGCGCGCTCGGGCGGGCCACGGCCGTGGGCGTGAAGGTTGCCGGCATCGTCGAAGACACGACGGAGGCCCGGCGGCGGTTCGACCCGTCGCACCCGGACGCCGACGCCGAAGGCTACGTCGCGCTGCCCAACGTGAACCCGGCCGAAGAGATGGTCGACATGGTGAGCGCCGCGCGCGCCTACCAGGCCAATCTGACAGCCGTCAACCTCATTCGCGACCTCGTGCAGCGGTCGCTCGAACTCGGACGCGCCTGATCATGCCCGTGGATTCCATAGCCGCCAAGGTCATCACCCGCGCCAGCCTGCCCACGGCCGGCGCCCAGGCCGGGGCCTCGAACGCCGGCGCCCCCGGCGACACCTTCGGCGCCACGCTCGGCCGGCTCGTGAAGGGCGTCGAGCACACGGGTGCCGCAGCGAACGACGCCGTCGACGGCATGCTCGCCGGCACCGTCGACGTGCACGACGCGATGATCGCGCTCCAGAAGGCCGATCACACGTTCCAGTTCAGCGTCCAGGTGCGCAACAAGCTGATGAACGCGTACCAGGAAATCATGCGGATGCCCGTCTAGGGACGCCTGACGACCTCCTTCTCGAGCACATTCCGTGTCGCTTCTTCCCGCTCCGCTCCAACCCTACGCCGAGAAGCTGCAGGCCGCCCGCGAGCGCCTGTCGACCACACAGCTCGTCACGCTGGGGGTCACCTTCGTCGGCGTCGTCGGTCTCCTCATCGGCTCGACGTGGTACCTGAACGCGCCCGAGTACCGCGTGCTGTACAGCGACCTCAGCGCGGAATCGGCCTCGCAGGTGGTCGACAAGCTGACGGCCGACAACGTCGAGTACCGGCTGGCCGACAGCGGCCGCACCGTGCTCGTGCCCGCTGATCGACTCGACACGCTGCGGCTGTCGTTTGCCGGCGAAGGCGTGCCGGTGTCGGGGCGCATGGGATTCGAGATCTTCGACCGCACGGCCTTCGGCCAGACCGAGTTCCTCGAGCACGTGAACTACGGGCGCGCGCTCGAGGGCGAGCTGGCCCGCACCATCGAGACCATCTCCGAGGTGCAGTCGGCGCGCGTGCACATTGCCAAGGCCAAGGAGTCGCTGTTCGGGGCGCGGGAGCAGCCCGCCAAGGCGTCTGTCGTCCTGACGCTCAAGACCAATCGCAAGCTGGCGCCGTCGGCCGCGCAGGCGATCACCGCGCTCGTCGCGGCGAGCGTCGAGGGGCTCAGGGCGGAGCAGGTGGTGGTGCTCGACAGCTTCGGGCGCGCGCTCGCGCGCGGCGAGGCGTCCGAGGACGAGGCGCTCGCGTCGGCCGATCTCGAGGCGCAGCAGAAGTTCGAGCGCGACATGGCCACGCGCGTCGTCGCGCTGCTGGAGCCGGTGGTCGGCGTGGACCGCGTGCGCGTGAACGTGTCGGCCCGCCTGCACGGCGACTCGCAGGAGCAGACCGAGGAGCTCTGGGATTCCAACCCTGTCGTGCGCAGCCGGCAGATCACCACCGAGAGCAGCCAGGCCCAGCGCGCGGAAGGCATCGCCGGGGCCCGCGCCAACCTGCCGCCCGTCGTCCAGCCGGACGGGGAGGAAGGGCCCGCGGTCGTGCCCGCGGCGGTGACCGGCGCAGGTCCCGGGCTGACGCGCAGCTCGGAAGTGACGAATTACGAAGTAGGGAAGGTCACCCGCCACACGGTGCGCGCCCGCGGCGAGCTGGCGAGCCTCTCCGTGGCGGTGCTGGTCGACGACGAGGTGACGGTGACGGTGGGAGAGAGCGGCGCGCCGAGCGTCACGCGCAAGCCGAGAGACGCCAGCGAGATGCAGAAGCTGCAGAACCTCGTCGCCGCCGCCGTGGGCATCGACACGGAGCGCGGCGACCAGATCACCGTCGAGAACATCGCCTTCGGCGGCGACCCCGTGACGGCGCCACCCGCGGAGACCATGTGGACCCGCGTCAGTGGCTATGCCGGGCCGGTCGGCAGGGGCGCCGTCCTGCTGCTCATCGTCGCGCTCGTCCTGCTGCTGGTCGTGCGGCCGGTGGTGACCCGGGTGCTGCCGTTGCCGTCGGCGACGCTCGAGGAGGAGACGGCGCAGGTCGGCATGCCGCAGCAGCTGCCGCGCACCGTCGAGGACATCGAAGGCGAGATCGAGGCGCAGCTCGACTCGGAGGCGCTCGAAGGCGTCGACCGCCGCAAGCCGGTGCTGACCCGCCGTGTCGTGGGCATGGCATCGGCCGAACCAGCCAACGCCGCCAAGCTCGTTCGCAGCTGGCTGGCCGACAGGAGGAGCTAGATGGCCACCGCGGTCGCCCCCCGCCCAGCCCCCGCAGAGTTGTCGGGTATCCGCAAGGCTGCCGTGCTGACGCTGATGCTCGGTGAAGAAGCGTCGGGCGAGGTGTTCAAGCACCTGACCGAGGAGGAAATCGAGGTCATCGCGCGCGAGGTCGCCGTGCTGGGGCCCGTGCCGAGCGACATGGCGACGGGCGTGCTCGAGGAGTTCCACCACATGTGGAAGGCCGCCGAGTACGTGACCAAGGGCGGCGTCGAGTACGCGCAGAAGCTGCTGGTCAACTCGCTCGGGCCCGACATGGCGCGCCGCGTGCTCGACCGCGTCATGAAGAGCTTCGAGTCGTCGATGGCCTTCACCGGCCTCGAACGCGCCGATCCGCAGCAGCTGTCGAAGTTCATCCAGAGCGAGCACCCGCAGACCATCGCGCTGATCCTGGCGCACCTCAAGCCGACACAGGCCGCCGAACTGCTCAACAGCCTGCCCGAAGACCTGCGCGTGGACGTCATCACGCGCATGGCGAACCTCGAGGAGATCTCGCCGGACGTGATCACGCGCATCTCGCAGGTGATCGAGCAGCGGCTCAAGTCGCTCGGCGGCTCGGCACACGAGGCCTACGGCGGCGTCCGCGCCGTCGCGGAGCTGCTCAACCGCATCGACCGCAGCGTGAGCCAGACGGTGCTCGAGGCCGTCGAATCGCAGTCGCCCGACCTGGCGGTCTCGATCCGCAACCTGATGTTCGTCTTCGACGACCTGCTGCACGTGGACGACAGCGCGCTGCGCGAGATCATCCAGCGCGCCGACAAGAAGGCGCTCACGATCGCGCTCAAGGGCACGAGCGAGGAGATCCGCAACCGGTTCTTCTCGAACATGTCGAAGCGCGCGGCCGACATGGTGCGCGAGGAGATCGAGCTGCTCGGCGCGATCCGCCTGCGCGACGTCGAGAAGAACCAGCAGGAGATCGTCGCCATCGCCCGCAAGCTCGAGGAAGAGGGACTCCTGGTGACGGGTGCCGCGGCAGGGGAGTCGTATGTCGTCTAGAGGACGCCGCATCCCGTCCTCGACGCCGACGGGAAGCTTCGCATGGGGCGACCACGCCGACGTGGGCACGCTGGATCCGCTCGGCATCTGGCAGGCGGCCGAATCCGTCTGGGGCGCGCCCGCGACGGACCTCCGCCCGCCGCCACCTCCAGCCGCCCCGCCCGACGAAGAACAGCCGGACGCGACAGACCAGCCCGCCGAGCCTCCGGCACCAACGGCGGAGCAGCAGGCCCATTTTGCCGCCCTCGAGCGCGACGCCTTCACGAAGGGCTACGCGCAGGGTGAGCGTGCCGGCCTCGAGGCGGGCAGCGAGCGTGCCGAGGCGATGCTGCGGCGTCTCGCGGCGACGCTCGAGGAACTGTCCTCGCTGCGCGACCAGATGATGCGCCAGGCCGAACGTCGGCTCGTGGAGCTGTCGCTGGCCATTGCGCGCCGCATCCTGCAGCGCGAGGTATCTGTCGATCCGGAGCTTGCCGCGGCGCTGGCGCACGTGGCGCTCGAACGGCTCGGCAGCACCGCGCCGGCGGTGATCCGCCTGCACCCCGACGACTACACGACCGTCACCGCGCAGGACCGCGACCTCTGGGACGGCCGCGCCGTCAAGGTCGTGCCCGACCCGGCCATCGCACGCGGGGGGTGCCGTGTGGAGTCGGAGTTCGGCTACATCGACGCCTCGGTGGATGCGCAGATGGACGAAATGGCGCGCGCGATGCTGGGCGAGACGACCGCGCCGGCCGCCCGGCAGGGCGTGGCGTAGGTGGACGCGGTGTCGTCGCTGCTCGACAGGTACCTCGCACGGGTGGGCTCGGTCGACACGCTGCCGATGGTCGGCCGCGTCGTCCGCACCGTCGGCCTGCTGGTGGAGTCGCAGGGCCCGCGCGTGCGGGTGGGAGAGCTGTGTGAAGTCGCGTCGCGCGACGGCGGCGAGCCGCTCGTGCTCGAGGTCGTCGGGTTCCGCGACAACCTGCTCCAGTCGGTGCCGCTCGGCAGCACGTCCGGCATCCGTCCAGGCGACCTTATCGTCTCGCGCGGCACGCCCGCGGCGGTGCCCGTGGGCGACGGCCTCCTCGGACGCGTCGTGGATGGCCTCGGCCGTCCGCTCGACGATCACGGACCCGTACTCACCACCACGACCTATCCGCTCCATCCGCCTCCGTTGAACCCGCTGGTGCGCCAGCCGATCGAACAGCCGATGGGGACGGGCGTGCGGGCGATCGACAGCCTCCTCACCGTCGGCCGCGGCCAGCGCGTCGGCCTGTTCGGCGGCTCGGGCGTCGGCAAGAGCACGCTGCTCGGCATGATGGCGCGCGGCACGGCTGCCGATGTCGCCGTCATCGCGCTCATCGGCGAACGTGGCCGCGAGGTGCGGAGCTTCATCGAGCACGACCTCGGCGCCGCGGGTCTCGAACGGGCGGTGGTCGTCGTCTCGACGTCCGACAACCCGCCGCTGGTGCGCCTGCGTGCTGCGTACGCGGCGACGAGCATCGCCGAGTACTTCCGCGATCAGGGCAAGAACGTGCTCCTGATGATGGACTCCGTGACGCGCTTCGCGATGGCGCAGCGCGAGGTGGGCCTGGCGGCCGGCGAGCCGCCGACGACGAAGGGCTACCCGCCGTCGGTCTTCGCCCTGCTGCCGGGTCTGCTCGAGCGGGCGGGCAACGTGGAGGGCCGCGGCTCGATCACGGCCTTCTATACCGTGCTCGTCGAGGGCGACGACACCAACGAGCCCGTCGCCGACAACGTGCGGGCGATTCTCGACGGCCACGTCATCCTGTCGCGCGCGCTCGGCGCCCGCAATCACTATCCCGCGATCGACATCCTGCCGAGCGTGAGCCGGACCATGCCCGACGTCACGACAGCGGAGCACCGCGCCAAGGCCGGCCGCGTACGCGACTGGATGGCGCTGATCAAGGAGAACGAAGACCTGGTGTCGGTGGGCGCCTACATCGCGGGCTCGAATGCGCGCGTGGACGACGCGCTCGCACACCGCGAGCTGATCGACGCCTTCCTGCGGCAGCCTGCCGACGGCCTGTGCAGCTTCGAGGCGTCGGTGCAGGCGCTGCACGACCTGTAGCCGTGACGGCCGACCATCGCTGTCGCGCCGTCGACACTTCGCGCACAGGCACGCACTTCCCGTTCATCGACATCAATCGGCCATGACCCGCTTCCGCTTCAAGCTCGACCCGGTCATCAGACTCCGTCAGCGGCGCGACGACGACGCGCAGCGCGCGCTGGCGCTGGCCGAACGGCGCGTGCAGGACGCGACGCAGCGTCTCGTGGACGCCGACACCAAACTGGCAGGCGCCTACGCCCAGGCCGCGCGTGCCGAGCGCGAGGGCGCAGACGTGGTGACTCTGGGCTGGCACCGAAATTGGATTGCAGCAAAGACACGAGACGTCGAAGCACGACGCCTCGAAGTGCAGGAGCGCCAGGACGTCCGTGACGTCGCGGCACGCGAGGCGCGCGAGGCGCGCATCGCCCTGCGGGTGCTCGAACGGCTGCGCGACAGGCAGCGCGCGGCGTTCGATGCGGTACAGGCGCACCGCGAGATGCAGGCGATCGACGAACTGGCCACCATGAAGGCGGCCCGGCGTCTGGGAGAGACCACGTGAGCACACCGGCAATCGGACAGACGCCGCCACCGGCACCGGCGGCAAGCACGCCTTCCGGCATGCGCGATCTGGGGCAGGACGCGTTCATGAAGCTGCTGGTCACGCAGCTGCAGAACCAGGACCCCACGAAACCTCAGGACAACGGCGAGTTGATCCAGCAGCTGGCGACGTTCAGCTCGCTCGAGAAGCTCACCGAGATCTCGAACAAACTCGACGCGATCGGCGTGCTGCTCGATCCGTCACAGCCCGCGGGCGACGACAGCGCCCAGGAAGGACAGTAGGACATGGCCGTCGGATCTTTCGCGGCTGGGCTCTCGGGGCTCAGTGCCAACGCGACGTACCTCAGCGTGATCGGCAACAACCTCGCCAACATCAACACCATCGGCTACAAGGCCAGCGCGGTGAGCTTCTCCGACCTGGTCAGCCAGACGGTCGGCGGCACCAGCGTCAACCCGATGCAGGTGGGCCTCGGCGTCGTCACCGGCTCCATCTCGCCGGTGTTCAGCCAGGGGCCGATCGAGAACACGCGCGAGTCCACCAACGTCGCGATCCAGGGCAGCGGGTTCTTCGTCGTGCGTGAAGGCGACAGCGTCTCGTACACCCGCGCGGGCAACTTCAGCTTCAACGACGACGGCGAGCTGGTGACGTCCGACGGCCTGCGCGTGCAGGGCTACACGCAGATCGACCCGGTCACGGGCGAGGTGATGACGACCGGCGCGCCCGGCGACATCACGGTGCCCCCCGGCGTGCTCCGCGCCCCGGTGATGACGACCAACGTGCGCACGCAGATCAACCTGGACGCCAACGCGGAGGTGACCGGCGCGCCGAACTTCACGACGCCCGTGAAGATCTACGACGCCCTGGGCAGCCCGCATACCATCAGCATCAACTTCGAGAAGACCGGCGCCGGCCAGTGGACCTACACGGCCACCGTGCCGCAGGCCGACATCGACGGCAACCCCGGCGACTTCGTCCTCGGCACCGGCGCGCTGACGTTCGACGGCAACGGCCAGCTGACCGTGCCCAACGGCGACATCAACCTCGTCGGCCCGGCCGCCTGGGCCAACGGCGCCGCCGGCGGCAACATCGTCTGGGACATCACGCCGCCGCCCGGCGATAAGGCGTCGCTGACCAGCTTCGCATCGCCATCCGAGACCTCGACGATCACGCAGAACGGATCGCCGGCCGGGCAGATCAGCAACATCGCCATCGACGGCGCGGGCCGGATCGTCGCGACGTTCGGGGCGGGTGAAAGCGTCGCAGTGGGACAGCTCGCGATGGCCAACTTCAACAACCCGAAGGGGCTCGTGAAGCTCGGGGGCAACCGCTACGGCGAGAGCCAGTCGGCCGGCATTCCGAACATCGGCACGGCCGGCACCGGCGGCCGCGGCACGCTGATCGGCAGCGCCATCGAGCAGTCGAACGTGGACATCGCGCAGGAGTTCACGCAGATGATCCTCGCGCAGCGCGGCTACCAGGCCAACTCGCGCACCATCACCGTCTCGGACGAGATTCTCGTCGAGACCCTCTCGCTGAAGCGCTGACGTCATGCGCCCGTCCTTCCTCCCCGCGCCCGGCGCCGCCCCCGCGGCACCCCCGCCGACACCGGCGCGGGGCGCGTCCCACCGCGCCGCCGTCGCGGCGGAGCGTCCCGCGTTCGAGGCCGCCCTCGAGGCGGCGGCAGGCGAGCGGCCGCTCCGGGAAACCGGCGACCGGCGCTCCGCCTCCGCCCCGTCCGAAGAGCGCGGCCGTCCGGCGCGGTCCGGGAAGCGCGAGGCCGACGCCACGGCGCCTGCCGAGGGGAGGTCGTCCGGCGAGCGCGTCGAGACCACCCCGTGGACGCCGTGGACGCTGCGCGACCGGGAGGGCGGGCCGTCAGACGAGGGCGAGCCGGGCGAGAGCAGTGGCGAGGCCTCGGCGAATGACACGAATGTCGTCGTGGATCCGGCGGCCGCCGTACTCGACGCGCTGCCGATGCCTGCCGGCGACGGACGCGCCGGCGGCGTGTTCGTCCCGTCACCGGACGGAGCACCCGCGGAGGTGCCGGACGAGGCAGCGGCGCCGGAGAT
>JBIQIB010000006.1:31293-41458 GCA_044508265.1 Acidobacteriota bacterium | reverse complement strand
GGCGGGCAGGCGTCCGCACGGATGCATGCGGCAGCCAGCGGCAGCCTGGTCGATGGCGTGCCGGTCAGCGCCGGGCAGGCCGATACAGCGGCCACCAACCTGGAGCCCGCCCCACCGAAGGGGGCGGACGCCCTCGCTGGAGACGCGCCCGTGTCCGAGGCTGACGGCTCCGCCGTGTCCGAGGAACAGGGAGCACTCTCGGCAGCGATGCGCGAGGGCGGCATCGCGAACGAGTTGCCCCACGGTGGTCCGCCCGCCGCGCACGGCGCGGATCGGCCCGCCGGCGTGGAGGCGTCAGCGATGGCGGCCGCGGCATGGCGGCGCGCGGACGTCGACGCCCCGGCGCAGGTGGCGCCTGAACTCACGTCGCCTCCTGCCGAGGCGTCAGCCGTGGTCGACCAGGTCGTCAAGAGCCTGCGGGTGCAGTGGAAGCAGGGGCTCGGCGAGGCGCGCATCCTGCTGCGGCCGGAGCATCTCGGCCCGGTCGATGTGTCGATCAAGGTCGAGGGCGGCGCGGTCACGGCCGTGGTGCGGGCCGAGTCGGCGCAGGTGCAGGAGTGGCTGCTCGCCAACCAGCAGTCGCTGCGGCAACAGCTCGAAGCTGCCGGCCTGCGCCTCGACGACCTCGTGGTCAGTCGCGACGGCGAGCGCCGGCGGCAGCAACAGGACCCGACGCCCGACGAGCAGCAGCGTCGCGCGCGCCCGCGTCGCCACGATGGCGATCGGTCGGAGCCGACGTTCAGCATCGTCGTCTGAGCCCGGTCCCTCGCCGGGGCTGTCGCCGGGACGTCAACCGCGTCGGCCCGTCGTGCGCTCCATCGCGGCACGGACGACAGCCGCCTGCCGGAATCTTCCGAAACACGCGCGATCTCGCGTCATGGCGATCGATGCCGCACCCGGCCGTCGTGCGGCATCGACCTTGCTCTCAGGGCAGCGGACACGGCATGACGCCGTGCAGAGCTGACACATGAGCAAGACCGAGACACCCCCTGCCCCCGCCGGCGCCGCGCCGGCCGGGCGTTCGAAGCTGCACCTCGCGCTCCTCGTGGGCGTGGCGGTGGCCGTCGCCGGAGGCGGCGGCTTCTGGTGGGCGCGGCAGCAGCAGCCCGTCGCTGCGGCCGCTCCGGAGGCGGCGGCGCCGGCACCGGATCCGCGGAAGGGGAGCCTCCTGCCCCTCGACACCTTCACGGTGAACCTGGCCGACCCCGGGGCCTCGCGCTTTCTGCGGGTCACCCTGCAGCTGGTCCTGGCCGAGGAGCATGCCGCGGCCGAAATCGAGCACGACCCGCTGCTCAAGACCCGCGTCCGTTCAGCCGTCCTCGAGCTGCTGACCACCCAGCAGTCGCAGGCGCTCGTCACGCCCGAAGGCAAGGCGGCGCTCAAGGACGACATTGCCGCCCGTGTCTCCGAGGCAGCCCACGTCGAGGTCTCCGATGTCCTCTTCTCCGACTTCGTCGTCCAGTTCTGACGTGTCGCCGGCGCTGCCGGAGGGCTACCGGCCCTTCGCGGACGTGACGTGCGACGTGGACATCGTGCTCGGCACCGGCGAGATCAGCATCCGCACCTGCATGGGCCTTCAGCAGGGCAGCGTCGTCCGCCTCCAGCAGTCCGCAGGGCAGGATCTCGCGCTCAGCATCGACGGCGTCGCGGTGGCGCGCGGTGAGGTCGTGATCATGGACGACGGCGTGTCGGTGCGGATCACCGAGCTCGCGCGGCCCGGTGGGGACGGTCGATGATCGGCATCCCGTACGTGCTGGCGCAGACGGCGCCGCCGTCGATGACCGACGGGCCCAGTCTGCTGCGCAGCATCGTCGCGATTCTGGTGGTGTTCGGGCTGCTCGCCCTGTGTGTGTGGCTGGTCCGCCGCGGCGGCTTCGACACGCTGGGGCGCCGGGGCCCCCGCCTGGTCAACGTCGAGACGGCCGTCGCGCTCGGCGATCGCCGGCAGCTGGTCATCGTCTCGGTGGAGGGCCGGCGGCTGCTGCTCGGCCTCACGACGGCGCAGGTGACGCTGCTCACCGAACTCGAGTCGGGCGCGTCGTTCGACGCCGCGCTCGACGCCCAGGTCAGCGCCGCCGGCGCCGCGGAGCAACAGTGATGCGCCGCCTCGTCTCCCTCGCGTCGCTGACGGCCGCCATGTGGCTGGCCGCACCCGTCCTGGCCCACGCGCAGAACAACGCGTCGGTGAACATCGAGGGCGTCGGCTCGATCTCGGCTCCGCTGCAGATCGTTCTGCTGCTGACGCTGCTCTCGTTCCTGCCGGCCATCCTCATGACGATGACCTCGTTCACACGAATCGTCATCGTCTTCCATTTCTTGAGGCAGGCGCTCGGCACGCAGGAAGCGCCGTCGAACCAGATCCTGATCGGACTGGCGCTCTTCCTCACGGTGTTCATCATGGCGCCCGTCGGCGAGCAGCTGAACACGCTCGCGGTGCAGCCCGCCATCGAGGGCCAGATCTCGGTCATGGAGGCGATGGAGCGCGGCGCGCCTCCGCTGCGCGACTTCATGCTCAAGCAGACGCGCGAAGCCGACCTGGCCGTGTTCGTCGAGCTCGGGCAGGTGGCGCGTCCCGACAACCCCGGCGACCTGCCGATGCGCGTGGTCATCCCCGCCTTCGTCCTGTCGGAGCTCAAGACGGGCTTCCAGATGGGGTTCTACCTGTTCGTCCCGTTCCTGCTCATCGACCTCGTGGTGTCCACCACGCTGCTGTCGATGGGCATGCTGCAGCTGCCGCCGGCGATGATCTCGCTGCCGTTCAAGGTGATGTTGTTCGTGATGATCGACGGCTGGAATCTGCTGGTCTCGTCGCTCGTCCGGAGCTTCCTGTAGACCGCCATGCCCGAAGCCCTCGTCGTCGGCATCGTCCGCCAGGCCATCGAGCTGGCCATCCTCGTCAGCCTGCCCATGCTGATGGCCGGCCTCGTCGCCGGCGTGCTCGTGAGCGTGTTCCAGACCGTCACGAGCATTCAGGACAACGTGCTCGCGTTCATCCCGCGCGCCGCGGCCATCTTCATCACGTTCGCCCTGACATTTCCCTGGATGCTGCGGCTCATGTCGGGCTTTGCGCGGCAGATGGTGAGCCGCCTGCCTGAGCTCGTGCGGTGAGATGAACGACACCCCGCTGCTCGTCTTCGGCCTGCTCATCGTGCGGCCGGGCATGCTCGTGATGGCGACGCCCCTGCTCGGCAGCCACTTCGCGCCGCCGCCGGTCAAGGTGGGCCTCATCGTGATCATCACGGTGCTGCTCGCGCCGGCGGTGGACGTGCCGCGCATCACCGAGATGGGGATGCTCACGCTCGTGGCGTTCCGCGAGGCGGCCATCGGCTTCGCGCTGGCGTTCGCCGTGCGCCTCCTGATGGCCGGGGCGGAGCTCGGCGGCTACCTCTCGGGGTTCCAGCTCGGGCTGTCGTATGCGGCGCTCGTCGATCCGCAGAGTGGCGTGCGCAACAACGTGCTGGCCGCGCTCTACGGCTCGCTGGCCGTCTTCGTGTTCCTGCTGACCAACGCCCACCACGACGTGCTGCGCGCGTTCGCGGCGTCCTACGAGGCGCTGCCGCTCGGCACCGGCGGCGTGGCCGAGTCGCTCGGCGAGACCGTCATGCGCATGTTCGGGCTGATGTTCGTGCTCGGCGTGCGGCTGGCGGCGCCGCTCGTCATCACGCTGCTGCTCGTCGAGATCATGCTCGGCGTCCTCGCCCGCGTGGCGCCGACGCTGAACCTGATGGTCAACGCGGCGCCCATCCGGCTCACGGTCGGCTGGCTCGTGCTCCTCGTGACGATCCGGGTGCTGCCCGACATCCTGCTGCGCGCTTTCCCCGGCGCCATGCAGCTCGGCGCCCAGGCGGCGTCGGCCTTCCGCTGATCCGATGGCTGGCGATCGTTCAGAGAAGCCCACGAGCCGGCGGCTGAAGGACGCGAAGAAGCGCGGCCAGATGCCGCGCAGCCGCGATTTCGGCGACGCCCTGCATCTCGGCGTGGCCCTGCTCGTGCTCGGGTGGTGGGGCGCCTCCATGATCGAGGGCCTCGGCCTCGCCATGCGGGAGGCGCTCGGGCGGCTGGGACAGTCGCCGATGCGCACGATCGAGAGCGGGGAGGTGCTGGGGCTGGCGGTGCACGGCCTGACGCAGATCGCGTGGCTCGTTGGGCCGGTGGCCGCCGGGGCGCTCGTCGCCATGGCCGCCGCGACCCAGGCGCAGGGCGGCTTCAACCTCGCCACCGAGGGCCTGCGGCTCGACCTCACACGCCTCAGCCCGACCAAGGGCATCCAGAAGCTTGCGCCGAGCAAGGCCGGCCTGGACCTCGTCAAGACGCTCATCGTCGCGACGGTCATCGCGTGGATTGCGTGGCTGACCGTCCGCACGGTGCTTGCCGACGCCGGCACGCTCGCGCTGTCACATCCGAACGTCGCCGCGACGCAGGGCTGGGAGTACGCGCGCACGTTCCTGATGCGCGCGTTCCTCGCCATGTTCGCGCTGGCGGGGGCGGACCTCGGCCTCCAGAAGTGGCGCCACCTCCAGAGCCTGAAGATGACCAAGCAGGAGGTGAAAGACGACCACAAGCTGGCCGAGGGCAGCCCGGAAATCAAGGCCCGCGTGCGCCGCGTCCAGCAGCAGATGGCGCGCCAGCGGATGCTCGCGGCCGTGCCCGAGGCCACCGTCGTCATCACCAACCCCACGCACTTTGCGGTGGCCCTGAAGTACGCGCGCGGCCAGGCCGCGCCCGAAGTGGTGGCCAAGGGCGCCGATCACCTGGCGCTGCGTATCCGCGCCCTCGCACGCGATCACGGCGTGCCCATCGTCGAGAACCCGCCGCTGGCGCGGGCGCTGCACGCGCGCGCCGAGGTCGGCGACCGCATCCCGGGCGACCTGTTCGAAGCCGTCGCCGAGGTGCTGGCCTACCTGATTCGTCTGAAGCAGCTCGTCTTGTGAGTCCGGAGTCGTCCAGTCATGCCCTCGAGCTTCGCGAAGAACCTGCTGATCCCCATCCTCGTCATCCTCGTGCTGGCGCTGATGGTGCTGCCGCTGCCGCCGGCGCTGCTCGACCTGCTGCTGTCGATCGACATCGCGCTGTCGGTGGTGCTGCTCCTCACGGCGGTCTACATCAAGGACCCCATCGAGTTCTCGGCGTTCCCGTCGCTGCTCCTGCTGCTGACGCTGCTGCGCCTCTCGCTCAACGTCGCCGGCACACGCCTGATCCTGCTGCACGGCGCGGAGGGCGTGGACGCCGCGGGCCACGTGATCATGGCCTTCGGCCAGTTCGTCGTGGGCGGCAACTTCGTGGTCGGCGTGGTGGTGTTCCTCGTGCTGATCGCGATTCAGTACGTCGTCATCAACCACGGCGCGGTGCGCATCTCGGAGGTCACCGCGCGGTTCACGCTCGACGCGATGCCGGGCAAGCAGATGTCGATCGACGCCGACCTCAACGCCGGCATGATCGACGAGCAGCAGGCACGCACGCGGCGTGAGCAGGTGCGCCAGGAAGCCGAGTTCTACGGCTCGATGGACGGCGCCATCCGCTTCACCCAGCGCGACTCGATCGCCGCGCTGCTCATCACGGGCGTCAACATCGTCGCCGGCCTCGTGATCGGCATCCTGCAGTTCGACATGGACCTCGGCGACGCGGCCCGGACGTTCACCATCCTGACGGTGGGCGAGGGCCTGGTCACCGCCATCCCCGCGCTGCTCGTCGCCATGGCCGGCGCCCTGATCACGACGCGCGCCGCGTCGGAGTCGTCGCTGGGCGACGACGTGTCGCGGCAGCTGCTGACGCGCGTCCAGCCATTGGCGCTGGGCGCCGGCGTGCTGTTTGCGCTCGGCCTCGTGCCGGGCCTGCCGAAGCTCGCCTTCTTCCTCGTGGCCGGCCTGTTCGGCCTGGCGGCCTACTGGAACCGCGAGACGCAGACGACGGAGGCCGACGCCGCCGACGGCACGGCCGCCGCGCCACAGACCCACGCGGAGCCGAGCGTGGAGACACTCGCGGGCGTGGAGCCGCTGAGCGTCGAAGTGGGCTACGCGCTCATCGCCCTCGTGGACGAACGGCAGGGCGGCAGCCTGCTGCAGCGGATCCGCTCGATCCGCCGCCAGATTGCCACCGAGACCGGGATGATCGTGCCGTCGGTGCACGTGGCCGACAACCTCCAGCTCGGGCCGCGCGTCTACGCGATTCTCGTCAAGGGCGTGGAGGTGGCGCGCGCCGAGCTGATGCCGGACCGGATGCTCGCGATCAATCCCGGCACCGTGTCGACGACCGTCGACGGCGTCGAGGCGCGCGAGCCGGCGTTCGGCCTGCCCGCCCTCTGGATCCGCGCCGATCAGCGTGACGCCGCAGCGGCCGCCGGCTACACGGTCGTCGATCCGACGACAGCCTTGTCGACGCACCTCTCCGAGGTGATCCGCTCCTTCCTGCCCGATCTCCTCACGCGGCAGCAGACCAAGGAGATGGTGGACCGCGTGGCGCAGACGTCGCCGCGGCTCGTCGAGGACCTCGTGCCGAAGGTGCTCGGCCTCGGCGACATCCAGCGCGTGCTCAAGCAGCTGCTGCGCGAGCGCGTGCCGATCAAGGACCTCACGACCGTCCTCGAGGCGCTTGCCGATGCCGCCGGCGCCACGCGCGATCCGGACGCGCTGAACGAGGCCGTCCGCGTCGCGCTCGGACGCGCGATCTGCCGCGTGCACCAGACGGAGCAGGGCGACCTGCCGACCATCAACCTGGCGCCGTCGCTCGAGGAGCGGCTGATGCAGGCGGTGGTCCGGACGGAGCAGGGGACGGTCCTCGCCATCGACCCGAACGACGCGCAGCAGATCGCCACGCGCATCGCGCGGGCCCTCGAGACGGCGGTGGCACAGCCTGTGCTTCTGTGCTCGCCAGTACTGAGGCCGCATCTGTGGCGCCTGTTCACCAGGGTGCTGCCTCAAATGGGGGTGCTCTCGCACAGCGAGGTGCCGCCCCACGTGAAGGTGGCCCCCGTGGCCGTTCTCGACTGAGCTGATGATTGCCCGTCATTACCGCAGTTCCAGCGTAAGAGGCGCCCTGGCGCAGGCCCGACAGGAGCTCGGGCCTACCGCCCTGGTGCTCGGCACGCGCCTGGTCCCGGCCGCCGGCTGGCGGGGCTGGCTGGGCGCTCGTGAGGTCGAATTGTCGGCATCCGCGCCCGTCGCCGTGTCGGAGAACCGACCCTCGGCGTCGACACCCGCGCCGCCCGCCCCGGCACGACGGCCCATCGCCGACGCGCTCGTGGCCCGGCTCGTGGCCACCGGCATCGATCAGGACCTCGCCGAGGCGGCCGTCGAAACGCTGCCTGCGGCATCGCGCCGCGACCCCTCGCAGGGGCAGCTGCGGACGGCGCTGGCCAGCTGCCTCGGTCCGCTGACGTGCGAGGCGCCGACGCCCGGCACCGTGCAGGTGTTCGTCGGCCCTCCAGGCGTCGGCAAGACCACCACCATCGCGAAGCTCGCCGCGCAGGCCCGGACCCGGGGCGCGCAGCGCTACCGCCTGATCGCTGCCGACGGCTACCGCGTGGGCGCCGTCGAGCAGCTGCGTCTGTATGCCGAGATCATCGGCTGCCCCTTCGTGGTCACGCGCACGCCCGACGAGATCGTCGCGGCCGTGACGGGCAGCAAGCTGCCCGTCCTGGTCGACACGCCCGGGCTGTCGCCGGCCAACGAGGAGGCGGCGGCGTTCTTCGCCGCGCTCGGGAGCATGCCGGACGTCACGACCCACCTGGTCGTGCCCGCCAGCACGAACCCGCGCGACTTCGACCGTCTCTGGACACGCTTCGAGCCCGTCGGCCCGAGCCGCGTCGTCATCACCAAGCTCGATGACGCCGAAACGCCCATGCCGCTGGTCCGCCGGCTGCGCGAGCGCGACATGCGGGTGTCGCTGCTCGGGCTCGGGCAGCAGGTGCCACAGGATCTGGCGCCGGCCACGGCAGATGCCCTGGCCGCGTGCCTCCTCGGTCAGACCCCGCGTATGGAAGTGGAGTAGCCGCAATCATGTCGACACCTCAAGGCAGCCTCAGCGATCGCGACGCGCTGGTCATCGGTCACGTCGGTCTCGTCAAGGCGATGGCCCGCCGCCTGGCGCAGCGCCTGCCGGCACAGGTCGAGATGAGCGACCTCATCAGCGTCGGCGTCATGGGCCTCATCGACGCGGCCGGACGCTACCGCCCGTCCATGGGCGTGCCCTTCGACGCCTTCGCGCGGCGGCGCGTGCACGGCGCGATGCTCGACGCGCTGCGTGATCTCGACTGGGCGCCCCGGTCGCTGCGCCGCATGCGGCGCGAACTGGACGGCGCCGTCGCGAAGCTGCGGGCCGACCTGCGGCGCGAGCCGACCGAGGACGAGGTTGCCGACGAACTGCAGATGTCGCCCAACGAGTACGCCAAGGCAGTGGACCAGGTGCGGACGCTCGACGTCGGCGCCATCCGTCAGCTCGACGCGACCGGCGACGACGGCCAGCCGCTGATCGAGCTGTGCATCGACGCCGAAGAAGGCCCGGACGTGCGGCTCGAGCGCAAGGAGCTGCGGGCGCTGCTCGCCGAGGCGATCCTCGAGCTGCCCGAACGTGAGCGCCACATCCTGGCGCTCTACTACGAGGAAGAGATGACGATGGCCGAGATCGGCGCCGTCATCGGCGTGTGCGAGTCGCGCGTCTCGCAGCTGCGGTCGCTGGCGCTGTCGCGCCTGCGCACCAGCCTCCGCGCACGACTGAGCCGTCCCGAGGTGGGCGCGTGAGCAAGATCCTCTCGCAGGAGGAGATCGACGCGCTGCTCACGTCGGCCGCCGATCTCGAGCGGTCGGCCCGCGTCGACGTGCCCGACGACGCGTCGTCGGTGCTGGTCTACAACTTCCGCCGCCCGGATCGGGTGAGCAAGGAACAGATCCGCTCGCTGCACTTCCTGCACGACCGCTTCGCCCGCAACATCTCGACGTCGCTGTCCGCCTACCTGCGCACCGTCACCGACGTCTCGGTGATGACGGTGGAGCAGTTCACCTACTCCGAGTTCCTGATGTCGCTGCCCGACCCGACGGCCTTCTATGCCGTGTCGCTGGCGCCGCTCGAGGGACTGGGGGCGCTCGAGCTCAACCCGACCATCGCGTTCGCGATGATCGACCGCATGCTGGGCGGCTCGGGCCGCGGCATGGCCCCGACCCGCGGCCTGACCGAGATCGAGCAGCACGTCATCGACGGCGTCGTGAAGCTGTTGCTCGAGCACCTGGCCGATACGTGGAAGCACATCGTCGAGGTCCGCTTCCGCCTGAGCGCGCGCGACACGCGGCCCCAGATGCTGCAGGTGGCGGCCCCGAACGAGGTAGTCGTCCTCATCGGCTTCGACATGAGAATCGGCGACGCGCGCGGAATGCTGAATTTCTGCCTGCCGGCCACGATGATCGAGTCGGTCGGCGAGAGCTTCACGCACAGCTGGTACCGCAGCAACCGCGGCGCGAGCAGCGCCGACGCCGAGATCATGCGGCAGACGCTCGGCCGCCTGCCGCTGCAGGTGGCGGCCAGCATCCAGACGACCCTGACCGCGGGCGAGGTGCTCGACCTGCAGCCCGGTGACCTCATCAGCCTCGGCCATCGCGTGGGCGACGCCATCGACGGCCGGGTCAACGACCTCACGCGGTTCCGCGTGCAGCCCACGATGGTCGGGGGACGTGCCGGCGTTCGCGTGATCGAAGCGGTCGGCGTGGAAGAAGGCGAGCCTGCCCATGTCTGAACAGCTCCAGCAGATCGTCCAGCAACTCGTCTCGCGTCTCGCGGAGGTCATCGCGACGACTTCGGGCCAGGTGGTGCGCCCGCTGCCCGCCGTCGGCAGCGCCGGCGTGGACTGGCAGGTGCCGCTGACCGTTGGCGGCGCCGTCGAGGCGCAGCTGACGCTCGGCCTCGGCGACGCGGCCGCCAGGCGCCTCACGAGCGTGGTGCTGACGTCCGAGGACGAGCCGTCCGACGCCGAGATCGTCGACACGCTCAAGGAGATCGTCAGGCAGGCCGCCGCGGCGTGCACCAGCCAGGGCGGCTTCGAGATCGTCGTCGGCGAGCCCGTGCGTGAAGCGGCGACGCCGCCGGCCGCGGCCTCGCAGCACGATCTGGTGATGGACGGCGACGAGCCCCCGCGCATCGTCGTGTGGCCTTTCGGTAGGGACGGCTCCCCGAGCCGTCC
>JBIQIB010000006.1:27868-31193 GCA_044508265.1 Acidobacteriota bacterium | reverse complement strand
CTCCCCGAGCCGTCCCTTTGCCGACGCCTCTTCGGGCGCTCCACACGCCGGCGCCGCGTCGCCTGCGGCACCCCAGACCGGAGCGTCCACGCAGAGCCCGCGCAACCTCGACGTGGTGCTCGACCTGGAACTGCCCATCACCGTGCGGTTCGGCGCCACCCGCCTCACGCTCGACGCGCTGTCGCGCCTCGGTCCCGGATCGCTCATCGACCTGGAGCGGTCGCCCGAGGATCCCGTGGACCTGCTGGTGAACGGCCGCCTCGTCGCGCGCGGCGACGTGGTCGTGGTCTCAGGGTTCTATGGCGTCCGCGTCCGCGACGTCGTCAGCGCGGCCGACCGGCTGCGGAGTCTCGAAGGGTAAGGGAGAACGAACATGTCGACGACCTGGATCGCGGTGATGGCCGCCGCGCTGCTCGTGGCGACCGGCACGCTGGCCATCGTGGCCGTGCGGTTGCTGCAGGCGCTGCGTGCCGTGGTGCACCTCGAACAGCACGTCACGCGGCTGCAGGAGGGCACCAACCTCCTCACCGACACCGTCGAAATGGGCTTCCGCCAGGTGGCGGCCGAGCTCGAGCGCCTTGCGCAGGCCGTTCCGGCCGGCGCACCCGCCCCCGTGCGGCAGCCACCGGCCCGCGCCACCACGGCACGCGTGAAGGCGGCATCCGGACGCGGCCGCAGCGTTCGCGAGATTGCGGCGGAGGAACAGGTATCGGAAGGCGAAGTGCGGTTGCGGCTGTCGCTGGCCGAGGCGGCGGCGAAGTCGCGCGCCACTGCGGCGGTGGCCGAGCCGAAGACACCGGCGCGGTCTGGCGGACGCGCCAGGACGCGTACACGCACCGGAGGAACGAAGGATGCCGCGCTGCGCGCATGAGGCCTGCCAGCGCTGGCGGCCGGCGTTCCTGGCAGCGGGCGCCGTCTCGTTCGACGGCGAGTGGTTCTGCCACGCGCGCTGCCTGCGGGATGCCACGGCCGCCCGTCTGCGCGGCTTCGCGCCGCAGCCGATGGGCCCCGCGCCACCGACGCGCTTCAAGCTGGGCACGCTGTTGCTGGCGGCGCGCATCGTGACGCCCGAGGTCATCGAGCGTGCGCTGGAACGCCAGCGCACGTCGGGCCGTCCGCTCGGCGCGGAGCTCGTGGCCATGGGCGCCGTAGACACGCCGACGCTGACGCACATGCTCGCGCGTCAGGCAGGTATCCCGACGCTGACGGGGCTGACCACGGCCCACGTGCACGCGGGCATCGGCGGGCTGTCGCGCGCGGTCGTCCGCGCACTCGGCATCGTCCCGTTCCAGTTCGACGATCTGGCGGGATATCGCGTGGCGGTGACGGCGCCCATTCCCCGGACGGCCATTCGCGCGCTCGAGCGCATGACCGGCAACCGCGTGCGGCCCTACCTCGTGGCCGACGCGTCGCTGGCGTCGCTGCTCGAGGCTTACGGCGCGGCCTCGATCGACGGCGACGGCACCCTGCTGGCGTCGCCCGTCGAGGCGGCCGCCCACATCGCGGCATCGGCACGCGCCGGACAGGCGGAAGCCTGGCGCTGCGTCCCCGCGACGACGTTCACCTGGGTGCGCCTGCAGGGCGCACGCGGCATAGACGACCTGATCGTCACCAGCGCGGGACAGGAGGATCGATGGCAGGCGGCACCTACACGGCACTGAGTGGACTGCGCACGAGGATGGAGCAGCTCGATCGGCTCGCGTCCGACCTCGCCAACGCCCGGACGGCCGGCTACAAGTCGGAGCGTGTGACCACCAACACGGCCGAGCGGCCTGACTTCGGCGCGGCGCTGCAGTCGGCCATCGACGTGACGCCAGGCCCCGGTCGCCTCGACTTCCGTCCCGGCTCGCTCGAACGCACCGGCCGTGACCTCGACATGGCCATCGAGGGCCGCGGGTTCTTCGTGGTGGACACGCCGAACGGCCCGCGCTTCACGCGCAACGGCAACTTCTCGCGGCAGGCCGACGGGACGATCACGACGGCCGATGGCATGCCCGTCCGCGGCGTGGACGGCCCGCTCAGGATCGACAGCAGCGAACCGCTCACCATCGAGGACGACGGCACGGTCCGTGCAGGACTCCAGCACGTCGGGCGTGTCGCGGTCGTCGATTTCGACGATTACACGACGCTCGAACGCGAGGAGCTGGGTCGGTTCCGCGCGCCGGCGGCCCTCACGCCGCGGCAGGCGAACGGCGACGTGGCCGTCCGCGGCGGGCTGCTCGAGGCGTCGAACGTCTCGGTTCCCGACCGGATGGTGGCCATGACGGATCTGGCCCGCAGCTTCGAGGCGCTCCAGCGAGGGCTGGCGCTTCTCATGAACGACATCGACGGCCGCGCCGCGACGGAGCTCGGTCGCAGGTTCTGACACGAAGCACTCGCGGTGACGGACGGCCGTCACTGCGCACGACACACCGGCAGGCGCCGGGCCGATCGGGGAATCGGCACAACGGGACGACATCATGATTCGAGCCATGTACACCGCCGCGAGCGGCATGAACGCGCAGCAGTCGAACATCGACAACATCGCGCACAACCTGGCCAACGTGAACACTGCCGGCTTCAAGAAGAGCCGCGTCGAGTTCGAGGACCTCGTCTACCAGCAGATCACGGCGCCCGGCTCGCCGACCGATGCCACGGCCGAAGCGCCCATCGGCCTCGAGCTCGGACTCGGCACCCGCCCGGTCGCCATTTCGCGCGACTTCGCGAGCGGCAACCTGCGCGCCACCAACAGCCCGTTCGATCTCGCCATCGAAGGCAAGGGCTTCCTGCAGGTGACGCTGCCCGACGGGCAGACCGCCTACACACGCGCGGGCAACCTGCACCTGAACCAGGAAGGCACGCTCGTCACCAACGAGGGCTATCAGATCGAGCCGGCCATCACGATTCCCGCGAACGCGACGTCGGTGACCGTGTCACGCGACGGCATCGTCTCGGCCGCCGTGGCCGGCGAGAGCGCGCCGCAGCAGATCGGCACCATCGAGCTGGCGACCTTCCAGAACCCCGCCGGCCTTCACGCCGTCGGCAGCAACCTCTTCACCGTGACGACGGCATCGGGCGAACCGGTGACGGGCGTGCCGGGCACCGAGGGGATCGGCACGCTCGTGCAGGGCTTCCTCGAAGAGTCGAACGTGTCGATCGTCGAGGAGATGGTCAACATGATCCTCGGTCAGCGCGCCTACGAGGCGAACTCGCGCGTCATCAAGACCGCCGACGAGATGCTGGCGCAGGTGAACACCCTTGCACGGTGACGCCTCCCTCATGGCGGCCGCACGCATGGCGGTGACCGTGGCCCTGCTGGCCGCCGCCGGCGCCGGACAGGCCGCCG
>JBIQIB010000006.1:4259-27768 GCA_044508265.1 Acidobacteriota bacterium | reverse complement strand
GCCTGCCTTCCGGGCGCGCTCACGGCAGCGGACCACGCCGTCAAGGCCGTGTTCGGCGACGACGCGGACGTGACGTTCGACGACGTGTCGTGTGCCGCGGCGCCAGACGCCACGCACGCCGACGCGGCCCTCGCGGAACCCGGCAGCCGCACGGACGGCCCCGTGCGCTTCGTGCTCTACGCAGACGCCGATGAACGTCGTCGCGTCGGCCGGCTCACGGCCACGGTCACCGTCGTCGTGCCGCATCTGCGAGCGCGGCACCCGCTCGAGGCGCGGGCCGTCGTGTCGGGCGCCGACGTCGTCGAAGCGCGCGGTTCGGTTGGCCGCGTGCCCTTCGCGGCGCTGCCGCAGCCACAGGACGTCGAAGGCGCCCTCGTGCGCCGTCCGCTGGCCGAAGGCGCGGTGCTTACCTCCTCGAGCATCGCGCCGATGGCGCTGGTCCGAACGGGCGCCGAGGTCGTGACCGTGGCGCTCGTCGAGGGCGTGGAGGTCCGGGGGCGTGCCGTCGCCGCCCAGAGCGGTCATCGCGGCGAAATCGTGATCGTCGTCAATCCCGACAGCCGCAAGCGGCTTCGGGGGCGGGTCGTCGGAGACGCGCTGGTGGAGGTGCTGCATGTCTCGTGAACGCTGGCAAAGACACGTCGTGGCTGCCGTCCTGGCTGGTGCGGTGCTGGGCGCGGCGCTGCCGTCCGCCGCGCAGTCACATGACGACGCGGCGCCGAAGGACGCCTACGAGGCCGCCCTGGCGCGACACCTCGCGGAAGCCCGCCGGCTCGCGGCGGCACCTGACGCAGGTGAGCCGTCGATCGACTGGATCACGGGCCTGGCGTCGGACCGCCGTGCGTTCCGCGCCAACGACCTGCTCACCGTCCGCGTCATCGAGAACATCGAGGCCGTCGGCACGGCCGACTCGTCGCTCAACAAGTCGAGCCGTGCATCGGCCGGCGTCCCGAGTCTGTTCGGCCTCGAGGACAAGCTGCCGGGCGCGATCGACCCGGGCAACCTCGCCAGCGCGTCGTCGGACACGTCGTTCAAGGGCGGCGGGGCCACGAGCCGCAGCAGCCAGCTGACGGCCATGATGACGGTGCGCGTCGCCGAGGTGCTGCCCAACGGCGACCTGTACCTGGAAGGCGTGCGCGAGATCACGCTGAACGGCGAACAGCAGGTCGTGGTGCTCACCGGCGTCGCGCGTCCACAGGACGTCCGCCGCAACAACACCGTGCTGTCGTCCTCGGTGGCGCAGCTGCGGATTCAGTACTTCGGCAAGGGCCTGATGCGCGACAACCTCAAGCCGGGGTGGCTCGTGCGGGTCCTCAACAAGATCTTCTGAGGTCGTTCCGATGCAGCGCGCAGTGGCAGGTGTTCTTCTCGTCGCGGCCCTTGTGGCCGGCTGGTCCATCAGGACCTCGGCCAGCACGCCGGTCCGGGTAAAGGACGTGGCGTCGCTCGTCGGCATCCGCCCGACGCCTCTCATCGGGTACGGGCTCGTCGTGGGGCTGAACCGCACGGGCGATCGCCGCCAGACGCTTTTCTCGACGCAGTCGCTCGCCAACACGCTCGAGCGGTTCGGCGTCGTCGTGACACCGGAGCTGATGAAGGTGGAGAACATCGCGGCGGTGATGGTGACGGCGGAGCTGCCGCCGTTTGCGCGTCCCGGCGTCCGCCTCGACATCACCGTGTCGTCGATCGGCGACGCGCGCAGCCTGCAGGGCGGCACGCTGCTCGCCACGCCGCTGCGCGGTACCGACGGCCAGGTGGTGGCGCTCGCGCAGGGCCCGCTGACGCTCGGCGGGTTCGGCGGCGGGACCAGGAGCAACAGCGTGCAGGTGAACCACCTGACGGCCGGCCGCGTGCCCGGCGGCGCGCTCGTGCAGACGGCGGCGCAGGGCGTGGTGCCCGAAGGCGACGACCTGCTGCTGGCGCTGCACACCCCCGACTTCTCGACTGCGCACCGGATCGCCCGCGTGCTCGACTCCGCCCTCGGCGAGGGTACGGCGCGTGCCGTGGACCCGGCCACCGTCAGCATTCACGTGCCCGAGGGCTTCCGTGGTCACATCCCCGAGCTGATGGCCCGCATCGAGCCGCTGACGGTCGAGACCGACGAGCCGGCGCGCGTCGTCATCAACGAGCGGACGGGCACGGTCGTGATCGGCTCGAACGTCACGCTGGCGCCGGCTGCCGTCGCGCACGGCACGCTGTCGGTCCGGATCTCCACGCGCTTCGACGTTTCGCAGCCCGCGCCGTTTTCGCCGCGAGGCGAGACCGTCGTGGTGCCGCAGGAACAGGTGGACGTGCGCGAGGGCGATGCCCGGCTGCTGACCCTCGAGGAAGGCACGAACCTCGATGCCGTCGTCAGGGCGCTGAACGCGCTCGGCGCCACGCCGCGCGACGTCATCGCCATCGTCCAGGCGCTCAAGGCCGCGGGGTCGCTCCGCGCCGAGCTGGTGATCATCTAGCGCGGCCGTACGGCCGCGTGTACCCAAGCGATTCGAACGCCATGTCCCGACCGACAGCCGTAACGACGCCCGCCGGCCCCAGTGGTGCCGCCGAGCCGCTCGAGACGTCCACGTCGGCCGTCGAACGCCAGAAGCTCGCGCAGCTCGCCGCCGAGTTCGAGTCGATGCTCGTGCTCGAGATGATCAAGACGATGCGGCAGTCGATGCTCGACCCGGAGGCCGCCGACGATGGCCTGGGCGCCGACACGTTCACGAGCACGATCGACACGGAGCTGGCCCGATCGCTGTCCACGCAGGGCGGCTTCGGGCTGCAGCAGTACATCCTCGACGCCTGGGATCGCCAGCGCGGCACTGACGTGTCGGCACAGGACGCGCGTCCGGCGCCGGGGGCACCGGTCGGCGCCCCCGTCTCGATTCCCGCCGGTGTGTCAGCCGCTGCGTACAGGCAATTCTTGCCACATGCCGCCGACGCTTCGTCGGCCACGTCGTCGGCTGACCGTCCATCCTATGCCGCTGCATCGGCCGCGACGTCGGACGTCGCCGCGCCGGACGGCGGGGCCAGCCGCCGCGATGCGGTGCCTTTCGGCCTGGAAATCGCTGGACGGGTGAGCTCCACCTACGGCTGGCGGCGCGACCCGATTCATGGGCGCGCAAAGTTCCACGGCGGCATCGACCTTGCAGCCCGTTACGGCACGGAGGTACCCGCCGCCGCGGACGGCACGGTGGTGTCGGCCGGCGAGCAGGGCGGCTACGGCCTGACCGTGGTCGTGAAGCACCGCGACGGCTTCCAGACGCGCTATGCGCACCTCTCGTCCATCGACGTCCACGAAGGCGACGCGGTGGGGAAGGGCGAGCTGCTCGGCCGGGTGGGAAGTACGGGCCGCTCGACGGGACCGCACCTGCATTTCGAGGTGCTGAAGGGCGGCCAGCGGATTGATCCTGACCGGTTCGTCAAGAATTTGGCAGGTGACATTAAAGGTCAGTGAGCGGCGGCCGATAGTCTGGCCAGCACACCGCGACGTGTGTGCCAGAGGAGCAGATGATGAAGATCGAAGGCGATCGCACGTACGGCGTCCAGGACGCTCAACAGACGGCGCAGGCCGACCGCGTGCAGTCGGGGCGCGACACGCGTTCCGGCAACTCCCAGCAGGCCGGTGACCGCGTCGAGGTGTCTGCTGATGCCCGCCTCCTGAGTTCCGCCCTGTCGGCTGCCGAGCGGGCACCCGAAATTCGCCAGGATGTGGTCGAGCGAGCGCGGCAGAAGCTCGAAGCCGGCGAGATCGGCAACGATCCCGCGCGCCTGGCCGACCGGATCATCGACAGCCTGCTGTCGTAACCTCCCATGACCGACCCGACGTTTGCCGAACGCCTGACCGAGACGCGGGCCCAGCTCGACGCCCTCGCGTGCGCGCTGGCGCACGTGGATCTCGAGGCAATCGAGGCGTCGGCACAGGCGTTGGCGCATCTCGTCGCGGGGCTGCCCGCGGCGGCGGCGACGGCGGCGGCCGGGAGCTCGGCGACCGACCTCGATCCGGACGCGCTCGCCGGCCTGCGCTGGCAGCTGCTGCGGTGCAGGCGCCTGGGCGCGACGCCGTCCACCCTGCCGCTCGTCGGCGGGGGATTGCTGTACAGGCCGGACGGGCACACCCGGGAGTCGCACGGCGTGCGTCCCTCGCTCGAGGTCGCCGGCTGATGTCCCTCTTCGGGCTGCTTGGCGCCACCGCGCGCGCGCTCGACGCGCAGCGATACGGCCTCGACGTCGTCGGCAACAACCTCGCCAACGTGAACACCGCGGGGTACACACGGCGCGTCGTCGACTTCGGCGCCGTGCCGCCAGCCGATCGCTTCCAGGCCGGCAACGGCGTGGAGGTGCTCGGCGTCCGCCAGCAGCGGGATCGTCTCTTCGATCGCCGGCTGTTCGACGAACTGCCCCTGACGCACCGTCAGGAGGCGATCGTCGACGCGCTGGGGCTCGCGGAAGGATCGCTCGGCGCGCCCGGGGGGTCGCTCGATGCCGCGCTCGGCGACTTCTACGACGCCTTTGGCGAGCTGGCCGACGCGCCGACCCTCGCGACCTCGCGTGACCAGGTGCTCTCGTCGGCACGCAGCCTGGCTGCCGTGTTCCGCAGCCTGTCGCAGCGGCTCACAGACAGCGAGCGCTCCGCCGACGCGCGCATCCGCGGCGAGGTCGATCGTCTCAACGGACTCACAGCGGAACTCGCGGCGGTCAACGCCGCCATCGCCGGCTCGCCCGCGGGCGAGGTGCTGGCGTTGCGTGACCGGCAGGTTTCGCTGACCGCCGACATCGCCGGGATCATCGACGTGGACGTCCTCGAGCTCGGCGACGGCACGTTCCAGCTCGTGACCACGGGCGGGCGTCCACTCGTCATCGGCGCCGACGCGTACACGCTCGAGGCGAGCAGCGTGCCGCCGAGCGGACACGCAGCCATCCTGGCCGGCGGCGTCGACATCACGGCCGATCTGGGCGCCGGCACGCTCGGCGGGCTGCTCGTCGTGCGTGATCAGGCGATTCCGGCATACCGGGCCGCCCTCGATCAGATTGCGTACGACGTGGCCGACGCGGTCAACACCGTGCACGCGAACGGCTTCGACCTGAACGGCAACGCAGGCGGCGCCTTCTTCGCGCCGCTGGGCGGCGTCGCCGGAGCGGCCGCGGCCCTGGAGGTCGATGCCGCGCTGGCCGCGGATTCGTCACGGCTCGCGGCGGCCGGCGTCAACGCGCCAGGCGACAACGCCATCGCACGTCAGCTCGCCGACCTGCGCGACGCGCCGATCAGCAGCGGCCGTTCGGCCTCGGCGGCGTGGACGAGCCTCGTCTACAGCGTGGGCAGCGACGTGCACCAGGCGACACGCGAGCGGGACAGCCGCCGCGAGATCGTCCACCAGATCGACCTGCTGCGCGACAGCGTCTCCGGCGTCTCGGTGGACGAGGAAGCCGCGACGATGATGCGCTTCCAGCGCGCCTACGAAGCCAACGCGCGGTTCTTCACCGTGATCGACGAAGTGCTGCAGACGCTCTTGTCGCTCAAGCGCTAGGACCCTTCATGCGCACCACCTTCAACACTCTCTTCCGCAACACGCTCCGGGACATCCAGCGGACCGCCGCCGACTACGCGCGCGCCCAGCAGGTGGCCTCGTCGGGCATCAAGCTGCAGCGCCCGAGCGACAACCCGTCGGATGCGGCGCGGGCGCTCGACTCGCGCACCGAGACGCGCTCGCTCGACCGCTATCGCAGCGCCACCGACTCGGTGGAGTCGCGCCTGCACGTCGTGGACACGGTGCTCAGCGACATCATCGGCAGCATCACCACCGCGCAGACGCGGGCGGCCGCCGGCCGCAACACGATCCTCACCCAGGCGCAGCGCGAGGCTCTCGCGCTCGAAGTGGAAGGCATCCGCGAGGCGATCTTCACCGCGGTCAACACCAGCTACCGCGGCATCCACGTCTTCTCGGGCGCGAACACGACGGCGCCGCCCTACACGAAAGTGGGCACGTCGGTGTCGGCCTACCAGGGCGACGGCAACGTCGTCTCGGTGGACGTGTCGCGCACGTCGTCGGTGCCGGTGACCGTCGACGCGGGCGCGATGCTCCAGGGCCCGGCGGCGCAGGACGTCTTCGCGACGCTCGACCAGCTGGCCGCCGACATCAGGGCCGGGAACATGACCGGCATCGACGCGCGCCTCGCCGAGCTCGACGACGCGTTCGGCCGCGTCACGCAGACCCAGAGCCGCGTCGGCGCGGCCTTGAGCGCGCTGCCGACCGAGCAGCAGCGCCTCGACCAGCTGCGGCGGGCCAGTGAGGCCAGACGGTCCGAGGCCGAGGAGGCCAGCATGGCCGAAGCCCTGTCGGAGATGAGCCGCGCGCAACAGGCCTATCAGGCCGCGATCGCGGCGAACGGCTCGACCCAGCGCCTGACGCTGCTCGACTACCTGCGATGACGACCATCAACTCCCAGGGCGCGGCGACGACACGCGTCGACACGGCCTTCGGCACGTTCCAGGTGGCGCCGCATGACGTCATCGAGTTCCCGGCCGGGATGCCCGGCTTCGAGCAGTGCCGCCAGTTCGTCCTGTTGTCGTCGGACGAACTGGCGCCGTTCCAGTGCCTGCAGTCGGTGGACGGCCCTGCCGCGTCGTTCCTGGTGATCGACCCGCGCCGCGCGCTGCCCGACTACCGCTGCGCATTGAGCGAGACCGACCGCGTGCGCCTCGGCGGCACCGAAGACGACGCCCTGCTCTGGGCGGCCATCGTCACGGTGCAGGCCGAGCAGACGCTGGTGAACCTGCGGGCGCCCGTCGTCATCAACCCGTCGCTGATGGTCGGCTACCAGCTCATGCCGTCCAACAGCCTCTATCCCCTGCGCTTCGAGTTGACGCGCCTGTACTGACCGGCGGAGGACCAGAAAGTGCTCGTGTTCACACGCCGCCGGAACGAGGCCATCATCGTGGCCGACGGCATCGAAATTCGCGTGCTGCGCGTCAGCCGTGACGCGGTGCGGCTCGGCGTGACGGCGCCGCCGGACGTCCCGGTGCACCGGCACGAGATCTACGAGCAGATCCGTGAAGAGAACTGCCGGGCCGTGCAGGGGAGCGCCGGGTCGGCGGCGAACGTGCCGGAAGCGCTCGTGCGCATCCGCGCGGGCCAGGGCGGGGAAGGCTGATGCGCGTGGAAGACTGGCGGCACCTGCCGCCGGCGCTCGTCGCGCCGCTCTACGAGGCGGAAATGCTCCGGTGGCGGCTCTCGCTCGACTGGGACCTCAGTCCGACGGTCGAGCAGCTGGAGCGTGCCCGGGCTGCCGGGTCGCTGCCGGGTTACGTGTTGCGCGGCCCGGGCCAGTCGATCGTCGGCTGGACGTACTTCGTCGTGCAGGACGGCAGCCTGCAGATCGGCTCGCTGCTGGCACGCTCGTCCGACGGGCTGCGTCAGCTGCTCGACGCCGTGCTGAAGAGCCCCGAAGCCGGCGTCGCGCGCGACGTGATGCTGTTTGCCTTCCCCGAAGGCGAGGCGTGCGCCAGCGCGCTGGTGCGGCGCCGTTTCGACGTCACGCGTTACTGGTACCTCCGACGCTCGCTGGACCTTCAGCTCGGAGCGGCGGCCGCGGACGCCGTCGACGTGACCCTGCGTCCCGTCACGCCGGGCGACGGCCCCGACGCGGTGCGGCTGCTGGCGCGTGCGTATGACGGGCAGGAATCGGCTCGCTGCTTTGCGCCCACCGGACGCATCGAGGAATGGGCCCGCTACTTCGCCCAGATGACGCGCGGCAATGCCCTCGGCCAGTTCGAGCGTGAGGCATCACTCGTCGCACACGGGACGGGCGGACGCCTGCACGCCGTGTCGGTGGCGACGGCCGTCAGCGCGTCGACGCTGCACCTGGCCCAGCTTGCCGTCGACCCCGACGTGCAGGGCCGCGGCCTGGGCGGGCAGGTGCTCGACGCGGCGATCCAGTGGGGACAGGCCAACGGGCGGCGCCTGATGACGCTGCTGGTGAACGACGACAACAAGGCCGCGCGAGCGCTCTACGACTCGCGGGGCTTCCTGCCGACCGGCTACTTCCTGTATGCCCGGCGCGCGGCGCTCCGCCGCACCTTCCCGCTCGCGGCGCCCGTCGGGACCGCCGTTGCTGCGGGCTCCTCTTACCCCCGCTGATCGACCAGGCCTGCAGAGCCCTGCGGGCCCTCCAGCACGCGCCGGTAGGCCGCCAGCGTGGCGCCGGCCGTCTCGACGTGCTGCACGTCGGCGCGCCGGCGGGCATCGGCCTGCTTGAACGCCTCCAGGCTTTCCTGATCGGTCTGCATGATGCGGGCCACGGCGTCGGCCGCGGCGCGATGCCGCTCGGCGACGACCTGGAAGCCGGGCACCGCGCGGGCGGTCTCGAGGTGGCGGGTGATGTGATCGCGCAGGGGCTTCAGCCGCGATTCGAGCTGGAGGAGCGCGTCGAGGAGTCGCTGGCGTTCAGCGACGTGTGCCGCCACGGCATCGGGTGACACCGAAGGGGCGGCGGCGTCGGCGCGCTGGCGCGCCGACAGCGCTTCGAGTTGGGAGAGCAGATCCAGCGCCGCGTCGAGGCCGGCTCGATAGTCGGCGAGGACGACTGACAGGTCCTGGAGCACGTGACCAGCCTCCTGGGCTGGGCGGGACGTCGCGGGGACGTCCGCTGAGACGGCTAGGCCACCGACGTCGGCGCGGCAGCCACCTCGGCCCACGCCGCACGCAGCGTGCCCAGCAGCCGCACCGCTTCGTCGAGCTTCTCCGGCTTGCGCTGCGTGTTGGCCTCGAGGCAGCAGCCGTGCACGTAAGTGTAGAGGCCATCGAGGCGTTGGGCAATCTCGCCGCCCTCCTCGAGGTTCAGCATTCCCTGCAGCTCGGTGACGATGGTCATCCCGCGCGAGAGCGCGTCACGCTTGGTGACGAGATCGCCGGCGGTCAGCGCCTGGCTGGCCTGCTGGAGGTACCGCATCGCGCCGTCGTAGAGCATGACGACCACCTCGACGGGGGTGCGCGACTGCACGTGCGTCTGATAGTAGGCCTGCGCGCCGCGCGTGTGCATCGAAGGCGGCGGCGCGGCAGGGGAGGGGACGAGCAGAGAAGACATGTGACGTGAATTCCTTACGCGTGTCAGAAGGCCGAGACGTTCGATCCGAACGAGCCGAGCTGGCCCATCGAGGCGTTGAGCTGCGCGATCGCGAGGTCGGTGGCGATGAATTCCTTCTGCAGGGCTTCGCGGCGCGTCGCGAGACGGCGCTCCATCTCGGCGATGCGGTCGGTGATCTTGCTCACCTGGCTGTCGAGCCGCTGCTGCGCCGCGGGAATCAGGCCGCCGCTGGCGGTGTAGGTGGTGAGGGCCTCGCGCACGCGGGCGAAGACGCCCGAGTCGCCCTGGAAGAGCGCCGCCACGCCGTCCTTGTCGGCCGCGAGCGCAGCCTGCAGGTCTGCGGGGCGCAGTTCGAGCGTGCCCGTCCGGCTCAGCGTGAGGCCGACCTGGGTGACGCTGCTGAACGACCCGCCGGTCGCGAGCTCGTTGGTCAGCGTCCGCCCGAGCGTGTTGCGCAGCTCGCGCACCAGCGGGTCGCCGCCGATGTTGTCGCGCTCCTTGTTGGCGAAGGCATTGCCCTGTTCGTCGAGGAACGTCCGGAGCGAGTTGTACGCGCTCGTGAACGCCTTCACCAGGTTCTCTACCGACGACAGGTCGGCCTTGATCACGACGGTCAGCGGCTCGGTGGTGGGCTGCTGGAGCGTCAGCGAGACGCCGGGAATCGCGCCCTCGACGACGTTGGAGCTGCTGTTGACGGTGACGTTGTTGACCGTCAGCTCCGCGTCCTGCGCCTCCTGGGCGTTGGTCGCCGAGAAGCTCACGCCGCTGCCGCCGCTGAGGTTGTTGACGACGCCGAAGCTCTCGGTCGCGCCCGTCTCCCTGCCCGTCAGCACGAGCACGTAGTTGCTGCCGGAGCGGACGACCGACGCCGCGACGCCGATGCCGTCGGTCTCGTTGATGGCCCCGGCCAGCCCCTGCAGCGTCAGGTCGCCTTCGACGACGACGTCCACGCCGCCAATCGTCAGCGTGCCGCCGGAGGCGACGATCGTCGTGTCGGCGTCGGGGACGGCGCCGTTGGTGGTCGTGACCTGCGCGCGCGCGAGGCGCGTGATGTTCACCTCGTAGCTGCCGGGGCTCGCGCCCAGGCCCGACGAGGCGCTGGCTGCTGCCGTGTTCGACACGGCGGCGGTGGTGGAGGCGAAGGCCGTCGCGGACGCGAGGTCGCGGCTCGCCGATTCGACGGCGGCCAGGCGCGAGGCGAGCGTGCCGAACGCGGACTTCTGCTTCTGCAGGTCGGCCTTCTCGGCCTCGAGCAGCTGCACCGGCAGGCGGTCCTGCGCCGACAGCGCGTTGAGGATCGCCGAGAAGTCGATGTTGTTGAATCCGCTGAATGTAATCGGTGAACCCATCGCGTACGCCTCCAGTCCGGCAGCACTCCCCGGACCTGATCAGGGAATCGGCCGCACGGCAGAAAGCTGCAATGACGGGGACGAAAAAATGCGGGGGTGGACGCGGACGGCCCCGGAGGAGACCGCCCGCGCCCGGCGGACTACCGCAGGAGCGACAGGACCGCCTGCGTCGAGCCGTTCGCCTGTGCGAGGGCGGCGATGCCCGACTGGTTCAGGATGTTGAACCGGGTGAGGTTGGCCGATTCCTCGGCGATGTTGGCGTCGCGGATACGGCTCTCCGCGGCCTTGTTGTTCACAATCTGCGACTGCGCCAGGTTGATGGCGTAGCTGAGGCGGTTCTGGAGCTGACCCACCTGGGCCTGCACCGACCCGAGCGTGTTCACCGCGTCGGCGATGTTGGCCACCGCGGTCTGGGCGTCGGCCTGCGACGTCAGCACGTCACCGGCGATGCCGAGCGACGTGGTGGTCACCGCGCCGATGTTGCCGCCCACGCGGCCGTTCGCGCCGTCGTTGCTGACGAACACCGAGAAGCCCTGAGCCGTGTCGAGCTTGGCCACCGAGGTCTCGCGGTTGATCTCGGACAGGACGTCCTGGAACTCCTGGTTCAGCGTGGTGCGCGAGGTGGTCGAGGTCTGGCCAGACGCCGCCTGCGTGGCGAGGGTGGAGAGACGGTCGAGGAGCTTCGACACGTTGTCGAGCGCGCCGTCCTTGATCTGGAGATCGGACAGCCCGTCGTTGGCGTTGCGGACGCCCTGCGTGAGCACGGCGATCGTCGAGCGATAGCCGTTGGCCACGGCCAGGCCGGCGGCGTCGTCACCCGAGTAGTTGATGCGGAATCCGCTCGAGACGCGGTTCAGCGCCGCCTTCAGCCCCGTGTTGGTGGCATACAGGTTGGCCTGCGCGTTGTTGGCGGCGACGTTGGTGACGACCGAGAAACTTGCCATGTGATCCTCCTTGAAGCACGGAGCCGGCGTCCCTGCCGGACTCGCGACACGCCATGTGTCGCTGCGTGTGTCGGGGAGGTAATCGGACCGAGCCGCCAGCGCTTGAATCGCCGTGGCGGCCGCGTCATCACATGGTGGCGGCCGGAGCCCCGTCTACTACCCGGGCGCCCCCGAAGGGACGCCCGGCTCCGGAGGGGGAGAGCGTTACCGCAGCAGCGACAGCACGGCCTGGGTGGACTGGTTCGCCTGGGCCAGCGCCGCGATGCCCGACTGGTTCAGGATGTTGAAGCGCGTGAGGTTGGCCGCCTCCTCCGCGACGTTCGCGTCGCGAATGCGGCTCTCCGCGGCCTTCGTGTTGACGATCTGCGACTGCGCCAGGTTGATGGCGTAGCTCAGACGGTTCTGCAGCTGGCCGACCTGACCCTGCACCGTGCCGAGGGCGGTGATGCCCGTCGAGACGGCCGCGACAGCCGTCTGCGCGCCGGCCTGCGTCGAGATGTCGAGCGTCGCGATCCCGAGCGAGTCGATGTCCACGTCGTTGATGCTCCCGGCGACCACGCCGTCGGTCCCGTTGCTGCTCACGAACACCGAGAAGCCCTGGCTGGCGCCGGTCACGTTCAGGTTGGCCACGTTGGCCTCGCGCGTGATCTCGTTGAGCACGTCCTGGAATTCGTTGTTCAGCGTCGTCCGCGACGTGGGGCTCGTCTGGCCCGAGGCGGCCTGGGTGGCCAGCACGGCGAGGCGATCCAGCAGCTTCGAGATGTTGTCGAGCGCGCCGTCCTTGATCTGGAGGTCGGAGAGCCCGTCGTTGGCGTTGCGCACGCCCTGGGTGAGGATGGCCACCTCCGAGCGATAGGCGTTGGCCACCGCGAGGCCCGCCGCGTCGTCGCCCGAGAAGTTGATGCGGAAGCCGCTCGAGACGCGGGTGAGCGCCTGCTTGAGGCCGAGATTGGTCTGGTACAGGTTCGCCTGGGCGTTGACCGCGGCGATGTTGGTGACAACTGAGAACGACGCCATGGGTTCCTCCTCCGGAAGTTTGCGTCCGAGCCGACCGCCGGCTCGAGGGGGTAATCGGCGGTCGTGTGCGGAGCTTTAGTGCGGCCCCCGCACACGGTCCGAAGCCGCACACGACAGGGTCGATCCGCGCCCAGTGCCCGTGTACCTGTCAGCCGGCGGCAGCCCGGGTGTTCCAACTTCCATGCCGCCTGTGCGGAGAGCGCACACGCGGTCCGCGCGGGGAGTGGCAGGAGCCTTGCTATCCTCCACGGCGGAGAACCGATTCCTATGCGCGAAATTCACGTCGATGGACAGCCTTTCACGGCCGGACAGGCCGCCGGGACCTACGGAGAACTGCTCGCGGTGCTCGATCCGGCCATGGCCACACAGGCGCGCATCGTGACGGCGCTCCGTGTCAATGGTGTCGAAGAACCGGCATTCCGGGAGGATGCGGCGCGGGCGCGGACGCTGGCGCCCGGCGACCGCGTCGAGGTGGGCACCCGGCCGGTACAGGCGCTGGCCCACGATGCCCTGGCCGACAGCGTCCGCCTGATGCCCGCGGTCGCTGAGGCCGCCACGCAGCTTGGCGAGCAGCTCGCCCGGTCGGCGGCGCCCGACGATGCCACCGCTTTGGCCGAACTCGCGGAGGGTCTGACACTGCTGGTGACCCTCGTGCAGGCCGCCGAGTCGTGGGCCGACGCGGCGCGCGTGCCGCGCGCGGACTGGCTCGGACAGCACGTCGCCGAGGTGGGCCGGTGCATCGACGCGGTGAACGAGGCGCAGCACAACGGCGACTGGGTCACCGTCGCGGACGCGCTCACCTATGATCTGGCGCCTGCGCTCGAGCAGTGGCGGGCCCACCTCACGCACGCACTCCAGACGTTCGCGGACGGCGCCCTGGGGCTGTCTGCCGACGGCGGCGGCAACGCCCATGCACCGGAACGCTGACGACGCCACGGAGACGGCCGTCACGGCCGGGGCATTCCTGCCGCTGGCCCGGCCCGACCTGACGCCCGCCGAGGCGGAGGCCGTGGCCGACGTGCTGGCGTCAGGGTGGCTCACGACGGGCCCGCGCGTCGCGGCGTTCGAGCGCGCATTTGCCGAGAGCGTCGGCGCGGCGCATGCCGTGGCCGTCAATTCGTGTACCGCGGGTCTGCACCTGTCGCTGCTCGCGTCGGGCGTCGGCCCCGGCGACGAGGTCGTCACCAGCCCGCTGACGTTCTGCGCCACGGCCAACACCGTGATCCACTGCGGCGCGACGCCGGTGTTCGCCGACGTGCAGCGCGACGGCGGCACACTTGATCCGGCCGCTGCCGCGGCAGCCATCACGCCAGAAACGCGGGCGCTGCTGCCCGTGCACTACGCCGGGCGGCCCGCCGACCCCCTTGCGTTTCGTGCCATGGCCGACGCGCGCGGTTTGACGCTCGTCGAGGACGCCGCGCATGCGGTCACCGCAGGCGCCGGCGGACGACGAGTCGGCGCGATTGGCGACTACACCTGCTTCAGCTTCTACGCCACGAAGAACCTCGCCACGGGCGAGGGGGGCATGGTCACGCTGGAGAACGCCGAGAAGGCGGCCTGGATGCGGGTGGCCGCGCTGCACGGCCTGAGCCGCGATGCCTGGGCGCGCTATGCCCCTGGCGGCGGGGCCTCGTACGACGTCGTGATGGCCGGCTTCAAGTACAACATGACCGACCTGCAGGCGGCGCTCGGCCTCGTGCAGCTGCAGCGGCTGGCCAGCATGCAGGCCTGCCGCGCGGCGCTGTGGGCCCGCTACGAGGAGGGCCTGCGCGACCTGCCGCTGGGCCGGCCGTCGCCGGTGCCGTCCGACTGGACGCACGCCCGCCATCTCTACGCCGTCCTCGTGGACGAGACGGCCTGCGGCTGGAGCCGCGACGGGCTGCAGGCGGCGCTCGGCGCCGCAGGCATCGGCACCAGCGTGCACTTCCGCGCGCTGCACCTGCATCCGTACTACGCGGACCGCTACAGTCTGCGCCGCGGCATGTTCCCGAACGCCGAGTACCTGAGCGACAACAGCCTGTCGCTGCCGCTCTGGAGCGGCATGACCGCCCACGACGTCGACCGCGTCGTGGACGTGCTGCGCACGCTGCTGAAGAAGGGGCCGCATGCCGCGTGACCGGCAGCTGTTTGCGCTGTTCCGCGTCGCGGCCGGCGCCCGGATCGGCTACGGCCACCTGCGCCGGGCAACGGTGCTCGCGCGAGCGCTGCGCCGCCCGTGCGCGATCAGCGTCCGCGGCGGAGGCGTGGTGCCCGCGGAATGGACGCCAGCGCCGCGCAACGTCCGCGCCGCGCTGGCATTGGGGCCGCGCCTGCTGGTCGTGGACGATCCCCGCGCCGGCGAGGCGACGCCGTGGATACGGGAGGCGCGCCGGCGTGGCGTGCCGACGGCGAGCCTGCACGACCTGGGCATTGCCGCCGTGCCGTCCGACCTTGCCATTGACGGGAGCCTGCGGGTGACGCGCACCCCGTTGCCCGCCGCGCGACGGCTGACCGGCGTCGACTACGCCGTGCTCGACGTGGCCGTGCGGAGGCGGCAGCCCCGGCGGGCGAAGACCGGAAGGCCTCGTGTGCTGGTGAGCTTCGGTGGCGGCGACCATCGCGCGCTGCTCGCGGCGGCAATTGACGCGCTCACGCGCAGCCTGCCTCACGCGCACCTCGTGGTGCCGACAGGTCTCGGCCGCGCCCTGCCCGGCATGCCGTCCGGCTCGTTCCCGTGGCCGTCCTCGACGACGTCCGTCGAAGTGGTGACGGCGCGCGACGGCCTGGCGCCGCTGCTCGCCCGCGCCGACATGGCCGTGCTCGGCGGCGGACTCACGTTGTACGAGGCAGCCGTCCTCGGCGTCCCGGCCATTGCCGTGCCCGTCGTGCCGGCGCAGCGGCCGACGATCGACGCGTTCGTCCGCGCGGGGACGGCCGTTGCGGTGCGTTCTGGCGCCGGGCACGAGGCGACTGCGCGCCGGCTTGCCGCGCGCGCGAGACAGCTCTGGGACGACCCCCAGGCTCGTGCCCATATGGCCGCGCGTGGCATCGCGACAGTAGACGGCCGCGGCGCGCAGCGCGTGGCCCGTGCGCTGCTCGCACTGGCCGAGGAGGCCCATGGCTAGCCTCGACGCCATCGTCTTCGACCTCGACGACACGCTGCACGCGGAGCGCCGCTTCGTGCTGAGCGGTCTGAGCCATGTCGCGCGGCTGGTCGAGGAGGAATGCGGCATCGCGGCGTCAAGAGCCTTTGCCGCGGCAAGCCTCGCGTTCCGTCGCGGTCCGAGGCGCGACGTGCTCCAGGCGATGTGCAGGTCGTGCGGGATCGGCACCGACCGCGTGCCGGCGTGGGTGGACGCCATTCGCGCCCACGAGCCGTCACTGCGGCTCTCGCACGCCGCCAGGGACGTGTTCCAGACGCTGAGGGCGGACGGCCGCCGTCTCGCGGTGCTCACGAACGGGATTGTGGACTTGCAGCGCCGGAAGGTGGCGGCGCTCGGCCTGGCGCCGCTCGTTGACGCCGTCGTCTATGCCGACGCCGTCGCGCCTGGCGGCAAGCCCGATCGCCGCTGCTTCGACGCCGTCGTCGATGCGCTCGGCGGCGTGGCGGAGCCGCCCGTGATGGTGGGCAACGCTGTCGTCGAAGACGTGCAAGGGGCCGGAGAGGCCGGCTGGCGCACCGTGCTGGTGTCGCGAACGAGCGACGTCTTCACGGACGCGGACGTCGTCGTGGGGCACCTCGGCGACGTGCCTGCCGCCGTCCGACGCCTCGAAAGGAGATTCGCTCGTGCCTGCTGAGATCTACATCGCGGGTCGGCCCGTCGGGCCCGGCCATCCGCTCTTCGTGATGGCCGAGATCGGGCTCAATCACAACGGCGACCCGGCGCTGGCGCTGGCGCTCGTGGACGCGGCGCACCGTGCCGGTGCGTCGGCGGTCAAGCTCCAGATGTTCCATGCCGACCGGCTCGTGGCGGCCGCCGCGCCGTCGCCCGCACACGTGAAGAGCGATTCGCTGCGGGAGCTCTTCGCCCTGTACGAGCTCGACCTCGAGGCGTGCGCTGCCGTCGTGGAGCGTGCAAGGTCGCACCGGCTCGGCGTCGTCGTGACGGCCTTCGACGAGACGATGGTGGACGACCTCGCGGCGATGGGGGTGGACGCCTTCAAGATCGCGAGCGGCGACGTCACGCATCTGGCGCTCATCGAGGCGGCCGCGCGGACGGGCCGTCCCCTGATCATCTCGACGGGCATGAGCGACGCCGACGAAGTGCTGAGGGCCGTCGACTGCGCCCGCGGGGCCGGCGCCACGGCGATCGCCGCGCTGCATTGCGTGTCGGCCTACCCGGTGCCGGGCGCGCAGCAGAACCTGCGCGGCGTGGCGACGCTGGCCGCGTTGCTCGACGTGCCCGTGGGCCTGTCGGACCACGGCATGGGCAGGGAAGCGGCCATCATCGCGCGCACGCTCGGCGCGAGCGTCTACGAACGGCACCTCGCGCTCCCGGGTACCGGCGCGATCGACGAGCCCGTGTCGTCCACCCCGGAGGAGCTGCGCGACATCGTGGAAGCGGTGCGGACGTGCGACCTCGCGCTCGGCGACGGGCAGCGCCGGCCGATGCCGGCCGAGCAGCCGAACGTCGTGCCGAGCCGCCGCGGGTTGTACGCGACGCGGGCGTTGCGCGCCGGCGACACTGTGACAGCGGCAGACGTCATCGCACTCCGCCCGGCGACGCATCTCGGGGCCGAGCACCTGCACCGCCTGGTGGGGACGCGCCTCCGACATGACGTCGCCGCGGACGCCCCGTTCACGGCCGACGACCTGCTGTCGCCGCGACTCGTCGTCGCGACGCCTGCCGCTGTCGCGGCGCAGGCCGACCCGTCGCCGAGGGCCGCCGTCGTCCGGCTGATGCCTGCCGCGCGCGACGCCGGCGAGGCGCACGACCTGTCCGTCCCGGGGGCCGGACGCCGGTGACGCATCACGTCCTCGTCACGGCCGCGTCGCGCCGCGTGGCGCTCGTCAGCTCGCTCCAGCGGGCGGTGCGGCGGCTCGCGCCCGGCAGCCGCGTCGTCGCCACCGACATCAGCCCGTGGTCGCCGGCCGTGCACGTGGCGGATGCCGCGCGCCGCGTCCCGCGATCCGACGCCCCGGGCTACGTCGAGGCGCTGCTGGCGATCTGCGAGGCCGACGGCATCCGCCTGCTCGTGCCGACCATCGACGACGAGCTCGAGATCATCGCCGAGGCCGTGCCGCGGTTCGCCGCCCTCGGCGTCCGCGTGGCCGTGCCGACGGTGGACACGGTGCGCGCGTGCCGCGACAAGGCCGCCACGGCGTCCTTCCTGCAGGCGCGGGGCGTTCCCGCGGTCACCACGTGGACGCCCGAGACCCTGGACGTGGAGCGTCCGCCGCTGCCGCTCTTCATCAAGCCGCGGCGCGGACGGGGCAGCGTGGCCGCCTACCCGGTGCACACCAGGGAGGAACTCGCGTTCTTTCTCTCGTACGTGCCCGATCCCGTCATCCAGCCGTTCCTGCACACGCCCGAGTACACGATCGACATGTTGTGCGATTTCGACGGCCGGCTTCTCTCGGCGGTGCCGCGAGAGCGGCTGGTAATCCGCTCCGGCGTCTCGGACCGCGGCCGGACCGTGCGCGACCCGCGCCTGCTCGACCTCGCCATCCGCTGCGCGGACGCGATGACGTTTCGCGGCGCCGTCAACCTCCAGTGCCGCATGCTCGATGACAGACCTGTCGTTTTCGAGATCAACCCCCGCTTTTCGGGCAGCATCCAGTTGACCGAGGCCGCTGGCGCCAGGTTTGCAGAATGGCTCGTGCGGCTGTCGATGGGCGAGAACGTTGCGCCGTCCCTCGGCGAGTACACCGAAGGACTCTCGATGAGCAGCTACGAGACATCGCTCTTCTTTCACACGCCGCCGCATGCCGTGCTCGCCGATGTGCCGGCGCCGACGACCGCCGGTGCACGTGCGGCCGCGCGTGAGGGAGACCCTTCGTGAGCCGGCGCCCGCGACTGCTTCACGTCGTCCAGGCCCGCATGGGGTCGCACCGGCTGCCCGGCAAGGTGCTGGCGCCGATCGCCGGCTGGCCGCTCCTGCAGTACACCGTGGGCAGGGCGCTGGCCGCGGGGCATGGCGACGTGCTGGTCGCCACGACGACGCGCGCGGAAGACGACGCCATCGCGATGATGGCGGGCCAGCTTGGCGTTGCGGTGGTGCGCGGGGCGGATGCCGACGTGCTGGCGCGTTTCGCGCTCGTCGCGCGTACGTACCCCGAGGTGCAGTGGCTGGCGCGCTGGACGGCCGACAATCCGTACCCTGACATCGGGAGCACGGGGCGCCTGCTGGTCCCGATGGCCGAAGGTGCCGATTACGCCGTGGAGGAAGGACTGCCGATTGGCGGCGCGGTCGAGATCTTCTCGCGCCGGGCCGTCCTCGAGGCCGATCGCGAGGCGACGGCCGCCGACGACCGTGAGCACGTGACGTTGTGGATGAAGCGATTCGACAGGGGACGCCAGGTGCGGCTGCGCGCGCCGGAGGCGTCGTGCGCGCCCGGCCTGCGCCTGACGGTAGACACGCTGGCCGACCTCCAGCACGCCCGCCGTGTGGCCGCAGAGCTGTCGGCGCTCGGCTGGGATCCGCGGCTGGCGCCGCTGCCCGAGGTGATTGGGTGCGCGCGCGCCGTCGCCACCGAGGAGGTCGCATGATTCGCGTGACGCGCCTCGACGGCACGCCGATGCTCGTCAACGTGGACCAGATCACGTGGGTGGAGTTCACCCCCGACAGCGTCATCTCGCTCGCCAACGGCGAGAAGCTGCTCGTGCGCGACGACGCCGACGCCATCGTGCGGCGCGTGCACGAGTACAAGCGCGCGCTGCTGGCGCCCGCGCCCCGCGACCGCCGATCGGACGCCCAGCCGCTCAGGGTGGTGGAGTAGGCCGTGGCGCGTCGCTCGCCCACGCGTTACGACGTGCTCTCGCTGGCGGGCCTGCCGCTGGCGCTGGCGCTCGTGCTCGTCGGCCACATGCTCGAGGACGGGCACGTCGGCTCGCTGCTGCAGGGTGCGGCGGCGGTGATCGTCTTCGGCGGCACGCTGGGGGCGGTCCTCCTGAGCTTTCCCATGCGCGACATCCGCGAGGCCGGCCGGAGCCTCCGCCACGTGTTCGTGGACGACCTCGAGCCGCCGGCGCAGCTCCTCGACCAGATGGGCGCCCTCGCCGTGAAGGCGCGCAAGGCCGGCATCCTGTCACTCGAGGACGAACTCGACGGCATCGCCGATCCCTTCATGCGGAGGGGCCTGCGTCTTGCGGTGGACGGCACCAACCCGACGACGCTGCGCCACATGCTCGACGCCGAGAACGACGCGCACGCCGAGCGCGAGGAAGCGCCGGCCCGGGTCTACGAGTCGGCGGGCGGCTACGCGCCGACCGTCGGCATCCTCGGCGCCGTCCTGGGGCTCATCAACGTCATGGAGAACCTGGCCGAGCCGTCGAAGCTCGGCGCCGGCATCGCCGTGGCGTTCGTCGCCACGGTCTACGGCGTCGGCTCCGCCAACCTGGTGCTGCTGCCGATCGCGGCCAAGCTGCGCGCCCGCGCCACGCGGCGCGCCCGCCGCCGCGATCTGATCACCGAAGGCGTGCTCGCGATCCAGGAAGGCCAGAACCCCAGGCTCATCGATCAGAAGATGCGCGGCCTGCTCGCGGCGGAGGATCCGCCGCCCGCGGCGTCGCGCAGGCGCCGGGCCGCCTGACATGACGCCCACGCCGCAGCGCCGCCGCCGGCGCACCACCACCCACGCCGTCAACCACGAGCGGTGGCTCGTCTCGTACGCCGACTTCATCACGCTCCTGTTTGCGTTCTTCACGACGATGTACGCCATCTCGACGGTGGACGCGCAGAAGATGAGCAAGATGGTGCTGTCGATGCAGACGGCCTTCGCGACATCGGGCGATCCGGTCCGCATCTCGATGCTGACGCAGGCCGCGGGGCAGGGCCCCACGCTCGGCTCGGCCGAGGTGCAGGAAGGCTTCGAGGCGTCGCTCGCGCGCGAGCTCTCGACGACGCTCGGCGGCGACCTCGTGGACGTCAGCGTGGACGAGCGCGGTGTCGTCGTGTCCATCAAGGAAGCCGGCTCGTTCCCGACGGGGAGCGCGGATCTGTCACCCGTGGCCCGCGACGTGCTCGCGAAGATCGCCGCGAGCGTGCGCTACCTGAGCAACGGCCTGCGCGTCGAGGGGCACACCGACGACGTGCCGATTCGCGGCGGGCGATTCGCCACCAACTGGGAGTTGTCCACGGCGCGCGCGACGGCCGTCGTCTCGTTCTTCATCCAGGAGGGCGGCATCACCCCGGACCGGCTGTCGGCAGCAGGCTACGGCGAGTTCAGGCCGCGGACGCCGAACGAAGACGACGCGAGCCGCGCCCGCAATCGCCGCGTGGACGTCGTCATCCTCAACGCCGAGACCACCCGGACGGAGGAGCCCGCGCCTCAGGGCTGACGCGGCGCATGACCCGCCCGGCCGGTCTCCGGGGGCGCTGCTATGATCGTGGCGCCGCATGCGCATCGCCCTCCTTCAGCACAATCCCACCGTAGGTGACCTGGCTGGCAACGCCGCGCGGCTGCGCGAGCTGCTGGCCCTGGTCCCGGCGGGTACCGACGTCGTCGTGACGCCCGAGATGGCTCTCACCGGCTACCCGCCGCGCGACCTGCTGCTGCAGTCCGGTTTCGTCGAAGCCTGCGAACGCCAGCTGCACGAGCTCGCGGCGCAGACGAGAGGCGGCCCCGTGCTTGTCGTCGGGGCGCCGTTGCCGTCGGGGCGCCAGCAGGGCCGCCCGCTCGTCAACGCCGCTGTCGTGCTGCGCAACGGCGTCATCGAGGCGCGCCATCCCAAGTCGCTGCTGCCGACCTACGACGTCTTCGACGAAGACCGGTACTTCGAGGCTGGCAACGGCATCGGGACGCTGGAAGTCGGCGGCGAGCGCGTGGCGCTGAGCGTGTGCGAGGACGTCTGGAACGACCCGGATCTCTGGTCGGCCCAGCGGTACGCCGCCGATCCGATGGCGGGGTTGAAGGCCTCCGGCGTGCAGGTGCTGTTGAACATGTCGGCGTCGCCTTACGAGAGCGGCAAGCAGGCGCAGCGCGAGCGGCTGCTCGGCCACCTCGCGCGCAAGTACGGCGTGTGGGCCTGCTATGCCAACCAGGCCGGCGCCAACGACGACCTGATTTTCGACGGCCGCAGCCTCGCGATGGCCCCCGACGGGCGGCGCATCGCGCGTGGCCCGAGCTTCGGACCAGGTGTCGTGCTCGTGGACACGTCCGCGGGCGACGCGCGCGTCCTCGGCGGCTCGGGCACGCTGCTCGCCGGGCCGGCTGCAGAAGCGGCGGCCGACGACCTCGGCACCGATGCCGACCTCTTCGCCGCCCTGGTCCTTGGCGTGCGCGACTACGCGCGCAAGTGCGGCTTCTCGAAGGCCGTCCTCGGCCTGTCGGGCGGCGTGGACTCGGCGCTCTGCGCGGTCATTGCCGCGGAGGCACTCGGGCCGGCCAACGTCACCGGCATCCTGATGCCGTCGCCCTATTCGAGCCAGCACAGCCTCGACGACGCGCTGGCGCTGGCCGCGGCGCTCGGCATGCCGACGATGACGGTGCCAATCGCGCCGATGATGGCGGCATACGACGGGGCGCTCAGCGACCTGTTTGCCGGGCTGCCTGCCGGGGTGACCGAAGAGAACGTCCAGGCGCGCATCCGTGGCGCCCTGCTGATGGCGTGGTCGAACAAGCTGGGCGCCATGCTGCTGACGACAGGGAACAAGTCGGAACTGGCCACCGGCTACTGCACGCTGTACGGCGACATGTGCGGTGCGCTGGCCGTGATCGCCGACGTCTACAAGACGCGCGTGTACGCGCTCTCGCGCTGGGTGAACCGTGAGCGCGAGGTCATCCCCGAGTCGACGCTGGTGAAGCCGCCCTCGGCCGAACTGCGGCCCAACCAGACCGATCAGGACAGCCTGCCGCCCTACGAGCTGCTCGACGCGATCCTCACGCAACACATCGAGGGGCATGCCGACCGCGAGCGGCTGCTGGCCGACGGGTTCGACGAGGCGGTCGTGACCGAGGTGCTGCACCTCGTGCGCGTGGCCGAGTTCAAGCGCCGGCAGGCTGCGCCCGCCCTGAAGGTGTCGAGCCGTGCCTTCGGCACCGGCTGGCGGATGCCCGTGGCCCGCGGCCGCTGGGTCTGACGTCGGAGTCGGTTCCCCGACACCCGAGGGCCCGCGACCTCCGGCTTTCCCGATGTCCCACGATGGCCTGGCCTTTGCACCTCGTCCGGGCGTGACGGCTCGGCGCATCCTGCACATCACGACGCTGCTCCAGGGGGGCGCCGGACGTGTCGTCGCGGAGCTCGCCTGCGCGCAGCAGCGCGCCGGGCACCGCGTGGCGGTGGCGTGCGCCGCCGAGGGCGCGCCCGGTTACGAGCACTACCCGGCGTGGCTCGCGCAGCTCGCCGCGCACGACGTCCCCGTGATCCCGGTGCACTGCACGTTCCGGCGGTCGCTGGCGCACCTGATGGGCGCCGTCGACGCACTGGATCGATCCGCGTTCGTGACCGGGGGAGTGGACGTCGTCCACGCCCACGCCGCCGTGCCGGCGCTCGTCGCCCGCACCCTGCGTCGCCGCGCCCCCGTCGTCGCGACGATGCACGGGTGGAACGCGGCGAAGGCTGCCGAGCATGCGGCGACGGACGTCGCGGTGTTCGACGGCCTGCCGGTCGTAGCGGTGCCGTCCGAGGCCGCCGCCGGACACCTGCGTGACGCGGGCGTGCGTGGCGATCGCTTGTGCGTCGTGCCGTACGGCATCGAGCCGCCACCGCTGGCCGGCCTGCCTGCCGGCGATCAGGCCGTCCTGGACGCGTGGCGAAGGGAAGGGCGGTTCGTGCTCGCGTGTGTGGGCACCGTCGGGGCGCGCAAGCGGCAGGCCGACCTGCTCGACGCACTGGCCGCGCCCGCGCTGCGCGACCGCGTGGCCTGCGCGTTCGTGGGCGACGCTGCGGATCTGGACGCCTGGGTGCGCGATGCCGACCGACGCGGCATTGGACACAGCGTGCGCTTCCTCGGACAACGTGCCGACGCCGGCGACTGGATGGTCGCGGC
>JBIQIB010000006.1:0-4159 GCA_044508265.1 Acidobacteriota bacterium | reverse complement strand
GAGCGGTGGGCGGCGCACCATCAGCCGTCGGCGATGCATGCGCGCTACGCCGATCTCTACGATCACGTGATGCAGCTGGAGCGCGCAGCGGTGGAGGCCTGCCCGTCATGACGGTGCGGCTGATCTCGCACGTCAATCGCGACGACGACCTCCTCGAGGCGTGGGTGCGGCACTACCTGGAACTCGGCGTCAGCTCGCTGCACCTCATCGTGCATGGCGGGCCTGCGCAGAACCGCACGCTCGAGACGATTCGCCACCGCTATCCCATCGAGGTCCTCGACGCGTACGAGGGCCCGTTCGACGTGTTCGAGAAGCGCGAGCGGCTCACGCGGGGCCTCGCCACGCTCGGAGCCGGCTGGGTGATGCTGGTGGACAGCGACGAGTTCGTCGAGCTGCCGTATCGCGACCTCCGCCGGACGATTGCCGTGATGCGGTGGCTGCGGGCCGACGCGCTGTCGGCGCCCATGCTGCAGCGCTTCTCGCAGAGCGCCGCCGCCGACGCCGCCGCGTCCGGTGTGCCTTCGGACGCGTATCCCTGGTGCTCGACGGACCTGTACGCGCAGCTCGGGCAGCCGCAGGCCGTGATCGACAAGTACCCGCTGTTCCTCGTCACGAGGTGGACGGCGCTGAAGAGCGGGGGCAATCACTATCCCCCGAACGGTTACGGAAGCCGGGTGGCACCCATGCTCGGCGTGACGCACCACTTCAAGTGGCGCAGCACCGTGCGCGAGCGCCTGCTCGAGCGCGCCCACAGCGCGCATCCGTACCGCGGCGAGTCGCAGCAGTACCTTGCGTATCTCGACGGCAACGACTGGCGGCTGCCCGTGCGCGGCGCATTCCGCTACAGCCGCGCCGAGCTGTTCAGGCGCGGGCTGCTGACGCGCCCCTCAGCGATGGATCTCGTGGCGCGGCGTGCGCACGTCGTTGACGTCCGCGGCGGGCGCGACCGCGTGCTCGAGTACATGAAGGGGCCCGCGGGCATCGCCACGCGTGTGGCCGTGGCAGGCCACCAGCAGGTAGCGGTGTGCGGCGCCGGGAGCGGGGCGCTCCTGTTCCTGCAGTGCCTCGAACGGCGCAGCGTCACGGTGACGCATCTCGTGGACCGCGACGAGTCGGCGTGGGGCCGCCACGTGCAAGGCATTCCCGTCGTGGGTCTCGACGCGGCGCTCGACGCCGGCGCGCGCGTGTTCGTCACCGGTTCACTCACCTATGGCGCGGAGATGGCCGACGCGGTGCGCCGCCGGGCCGCGGCGCGGGGCACCCCCGTCACCGTCTTCTCGACGGCAGACGAACGCGAAGGGGCCGCGGCATGACCGACACGAGCCACGCGGACGGGGGAACGCTGCTGCATGTCTGCGGACGCTTCCTGCCGCTCTCCGAGACGTTCACGTACGACCTGATCCGCGGCCTCGACGGCTTCGCGCATCACGTCGTCGCAGACACGCGCGAGCACGCCGACGTGTTCCCCCTGCCGTCGGTCATCGCCGGGAACGACGAGGCAGCGACGTGGGCGACGCTCGCGACACGCGGGATCGACGCCGTCCTCTGTCATTTCGGTCCGCAGTGCACCCGCGGCATGCCGATCGCCGCCATGCTCGACGTGCCTGTCGCCACCATCTTCCACGGCTACGACATCTCGCGGCTGCTGCGTGACAGGCTGTGGGTGGAGCGCTATCGCGCGTGCTTTGCGGCGGGGATGCGGGCGCTCTGCATCTCGGAGGCCGGCCGCCGCAAGCTGATCGAGATTGGCTGCCCGGCGTCGCGAGTGGACGTCGTCCGCCTCGGGGTGGACACGGCGCGCTTCACCTTCCGTCCGCCCACGGTCCGGTGGGACGACGCGCGGCCCGTGCGGATCCTCACGGTCGCGAGGCTCGTGCGGAAGAAGGGCATCCACGTCGCGCTCGACGCTGCGGCACGGCTGCAGGATGCCGGCGTCGCGTTCGAATGGCGCATCGTCGGTGACGGCCCGGAGCGCGAGGCCCTCGAGGCCCGGGCGGCAACGCTGGGCGTACGTGGCGTGACCTGGGCAGGCGCCCTGCCACGCGACGAGGTCGAGCGGGCCTTTGCGTGGACCGACCTGTACGCGCAGCCCAGTGTGACGGCCGAGAACGGCGACGAAGAGGGCATCCCCGTGTCGCTGATGGAGGCGATGGCCTCCGGGGTTCCGGTCGTGTCGACGCGCCACAGCGGTATCCCGGAGCTGGTCGTGGATGGCCGCGGCGGCCTGCTGACCGACGAAGGCGACGCGGACGCGCTCGCGTCGGCGCTCGCGTCACTTGCCGGCGGCGTCGACAGGGCAGAGGCCATCGCGCGCGAGGCACGCCGGCACGTCGAGGCGGAGTTCCACCAGCCGCGGCAGTTGCAGCGGACGGCGTCGTGGATTTCACAGACGCTGATCGGCAAGGCCGTGCGCCCGGCGTACACGACGCAGGCGCGCCCGCGGCGTGGCCTCGTACTCCAGACGATCGACATTGGCCGCCTGGCGCGCAAGCTCACGCTGCTCGCGCACCGGCTGCCCGACGTGCGCTTCGACGTCTGGGCGGACGATCCATCCGCGCGTGCGCTGAAGGAACTCCCGTACGTGCGCGAGGTCCAGCCGCTGGCGACAGCCTCGGCGCCGGCCACCGACAATCTGTACGACGTCGCGGTGGTGCCGTTCGAGGATGAAGCAGGCGCACGTGAGCAGTGGGCGGCACGGCTGGCGTCCGACCATGGCGCGCGACGCGTGCTCGGCCTCACCATGCGCGATCGCCAGGTGGCCCTGCACGAGGTTGCCGACTGAGCGCGTCCGACTGCTGCCACCGCCCGTGAGCAGTCCCTGAAACCGCCGCTTCCCGGAGTCGACTGGCACGTACTCACCGCGCCCGGCGAATCGCCCACTGCGTCGTCGGCTCGTCCACGCCGACCATCGTGTACGTATCTGCTGACACGAACTCTCTCACAGCCCGACAGACGCCATGGTGGCGATGCGACGGGTCCGGCCGCCAGTCATCGCCTGCGACGACGCCGTCTACGCGAACCTTGCGTGCGAGGAGCTCCAGCTCCTCGACCGTATGCCGGTACTGGTGTGTCGTGTCCAGATACACCCAGTCGAAATAGTCGTCGGGGAGCTCCCTGAGCATCGCCAGATCGTCGGCGACGTGGACCAGCACGCGGGACGCGTCAATCTCCTGCTTGAAGTCGACGAGGATGTTGACGAGGGCATCCACCGTGCTGCGATTGCCGGCGCCCCAGTGCCAGTAGGCGGTGGCGAAGTACCACGGGTCGACGAGGTGCAGCCGCGACGCCTCGGAGACGTCGAGCAGCGTGCGCGAGAACCTGCCCTGGAACACCCCCAGCTCAGCTCCGACGCCGCGTCGTGGCAGCCATTCCGCGAGCAGTCGCGCGCGCGCCGCGTTGTAGTGGCGCTCATTCTCGAGATGTCGTTCGTCGCTCATTGGAAATGTGTACTCAATTGCCGGGATCGTTGACGAGGTGTTCGGCGACCGCGTAGCCTCGACGCGTGCTTGAACGTCTTACGGATCCCCGCGCTCGCACCATCTCGACGCCATCCCCGCACGCCGTCGACGCCGTGCGCACGCTGCTGGCGCACACCCCTGATCCGATTGTCGCGGAGGTCGGCGTGGGGATCGGCGCCACCACGCTCGCGATGTGTCAACTGCTCGACAATCGTGGCGAGCTGTATCTCTTCGACTTCGACGACTCGGTCACCACGCTGCGCGAGGACCTGCGCAACCTGGGGTTCACGAATGTGAGGGCCCTGGGCAACTCGCGACGAACGTACGACAGCTACGCATGGACGCTTGCGCGTCTGCTTGAGCAGCGGCTGGCGGCGGGCGACCCTGCGATCTTCGACTTCGTATACCTCGACGGCGGGCACGCGTTTCATCTCGACGCACCGGCCGCCGTGCTCCTCAAGGACCTGCTGAAACCCGGCGCAACTCTCCTCTTCGACGACGTCACGTGGACATTCGGTAAATCGCCGACGCAGAACCCACACGCAAAGCCGGAGACCGCCGGACAGTTCACGCAGGAGCAGATCGAGACGCCCCACGTCCGCCTGGTCTGTGAGCTCCTGTTCGACCGCGATCCTCGATTCCGGCGGGTGCCTCTCGACGTCGAGCATCGGAGAGCATACGTCAAGACGCAGTGAGCAGAG
>JBIQIB010000241.1:0-2387 GCA_044508265.1 Acidobacteriota bacterium | reverse complement strand
ACGTCGGGGCTGTGGCACGCGTGGACAACGGCACATCCCGGTACTGAGCTGCCGCAGGGACCGGCAATCGAGTTCGGCCGGCCCGAGGCGTTCGTCGGGCAGCGGACGATTGCCGAGCGCCGCGCGAAGATTCTGGCGGGCGTCGGGCTCGTTATCGGCCTCGTGGCCGCCGCGATGCTCGTCGTGTGGGTGTTCGGGCGCTGAGCGTCGGCCGCGCCGCCAGCCTCAGCGCTTCACATTGAAGATATACAGGCGCCCGGTGTAGTCGTCGGAGCCCAGCGGGAAGCCAATCATGTAGAGGCGGTTGGTCGTCTCGTCGAACGTGGCCCCGGCGATGTTGCCTGTCGGGGTATTACCACCCCAGATGCGATCGTTGTCGATGGGCAGAGCGAGTTCGCTCATCACCGAAGGACGCTGGAGGCGATCGCGCCCGAGCGACGCGCCATCCCACAGGTGGAGCTCGAACTGCCGGCCGTCGTAGGCCAGCGTCGACGACTGGTACCAGCAGCCGCCCTTGCAGAGACTGGCCACCGCCGCGTAAGTCGTGCCAATCCATACGCCGGTGTTGTAATAGCTGTCGCCCCACACCATCCAGCCCTGGCCATCGCGGTTGGGCGACAGCCAGTCGGCTCCCCGCGCCGGGGAACCCGACGGGCGCGACGAGGGATTCTGGCGCGGATCGCCGCCGTCGAAGAAGTTGGTTGGGATCGTCAGGCGCACACCGCGCTGGCCGGCGGCATCGAGGATCGTCCGCGCGCGTACGGTGGCGCCGTCCTTGACCGTATCCGGATCCGGAATCGAGTACATCGTCGGGCCGATCGACGCGCCGCCCCCCTGGTTGACGAGCGACGTATAACCGCCCCAGCCGCAGACGTATGGCCCGCCCAGCTGTTCGACGAGCGCGGCCGGCACGGCGTTGCAGCCGCCGTAGACACGTTTGGCCGGTACGTTCAGTGTGAAGCGCTTCGCGACGGTGACCCGGCCGTTGTCGCCGAGCGTGACGATGGTGACTTTCGCGCGATGGTTCTCGTTCGTGTAGTCCTGCGCACTCGTGATCCACAGGCGGTTCTTTGCCTGTTCGAACCAGATGCCGTTGAAGTTGTTGAGCGCGTCGGTGGGCCCGAGGTTCCACCGGGCCGTGGGCGTGATGACGGTGGCGCCCGGCGCGGTGCCGGCGATGCGGAATTCATGGAGTTGGCCGCGCAGCGCAATCGTCAGGAATCGCAGTTCGCCGTCCACGTAGCGATGCGTGAGGGCCTGGCCCCAGGTGGAGTCGTTGCCGTTGGTCCGCACATCGACATAACCGTCAAGCGTGAAACTCTCCGACCGCAGTGGGGGCGCCTGGGCATTCACGGTGCGCGACCCGAGCGTCGAGCCGGCGAGAAGCGCGCCGGCGAGCACCGGCACGAGCAGCAGTCGCGAGCCTGGGGTGAAGTCCATCACGCGACGTTTATACTTCATCCTTCGGCGTTTGCGACGGCGAAGTCCCCCGGGCTCTTGATTGGAACCGGGCCCGACGAAATAGGGGCGTGAAAGTCTCCTTCCGAGCGGATAAAGTAGGGACGCCGCCGCGGGCCGCCCCATTCGGGGCGGTCCATTTTCGATCGTCTTTTTGAATCGTCCTGTTCGTTTATGGCGTCATCGTCGACTTCGGCCCCGCGTTGGCTTGTGGTGCCCCGTGTCTCGTCGGAGCCGCGGATGCGCCTGGTGTGCTTCCCCAATGCCGGCAGCGGGGTAGCCACCTTCGCGTCCTGGACTCGCCGGGCGCCGGCCGGCCTCGGCCTCGCGCTTGCACACCTCCCTGGCCGGGACATGCGCCGCGCCGAACCGACCTGCACGGAAGTGCACGAGGCGGCGGCCGGCGTGGTCGACGAGTTGCTGCGGTTGGACGGGATCCCGAGCGTGCTCTTCGGGCACAGCATGGGGGCACTGCTCGCGTTCGAGGCGGCGCGGCTGCTGCAGGCGTCCGGGCGCCCACCGGCGGCGCTCGTGGTGTCGGCGCGGCGCGGCCCTCGGCTGAACGAGAGACTCACGCCGATTTCCACCCTCCCGGTCGACAAGTTTCTGGACACCGTGCAGTCGCGCTACGGCGGCATTCCCGACGCCGTCCGGAAGGACGCGGAACTGCGCGACCTGCTGGTGCCGACGCTGCGCGGTGACATGGCGATGATCGAGCGCTACACCTATCGACCGGGTGACCTGCTGTCGTTTCCCGTGCATGCCTATGGCGGCGTGGACGATCCGCACGCCACCCGCGAAGAACTCGAGGCCTGGCGCGACGAAACCCGTCGCCCCGGCCAGGTGCGCCAGTTTTCAGGCGGTCATTTCTACTTTCAAGCCTCGCCGGCCGCGGCCGATGAACTGATGGGCACGCTGCTCGCCGACGT
>JBIQIB010000240.1:0-2394 GCA_044508265.1 Acidobacteriota bacterium | reverse complement strand
AGCGGCTGGGGCAGCCGGTCACCGCCGGGCAGCAGGCCCAGGCGATCGACGTCGATGACATCGGGGGCATCTGACGGCAGCCGCGATTATCTCGTCAGGTTTCCCAGGCCCGTCCGTCGACGGATGGCGTTCACCATGCTCCCCCGACGCCCGTGCCGAAGCGCGAAGACCGGCGCATACGGGTGATACCCCAGACGTTCGGCGACCGCCGCGAGCGGGCGCGCGACAAGCGACCGCAGATCGCGCCCGATCCGGTATCGGCGGGCTTCCCGCTCGGCGTCGACCGCTGCCCTCGCCAGGGCACGCTCCCGGAACGACGCGGGATTGTCGGCGATCTGGCGGGCATAGAATGCATGCTCTTCGCCCGGAGGGGTGACGTAGCTGTCCTTGCGCGCGCCGCCGGGGATCGCAAGCACCGTCGGGTGCGGCGTGCGACGCACGCGGGCGCCCGTTCGCCACGCCCGGAACATCCAGTCCTGCGACGGCGTCACGAACGCCTGATAGGCGTGGCACCAGGGACCGACGCGGTCCGCGAGCTCGCGACGCACCAGCCACGCTGACGCGAACACGAACACGCGCGGGTCGTAGTCGTCGGTCATCGTCACGCCCCACAGGCGCATCCGCCAGCGCTCCGTCACGAGGTCTTCTGGTGACACGGGCGTTGCCGTGAGGATCGTGCTCCACACGAAGTCGGCGCGGACCGCCTCCAGATGGCGTAACGAAGCCTCGAGATGGTCCGGAAAATAGAGGTCGTCGTGATTGAGGAACGCCAGATACCGTCCGCGCGCGCGCCGCATGCCCTCGTTGTTGGGCCCCGACTGCTCCCCGACGTTCTGCTCGAGGTTCACGAAGGTAATCCGCGGATCGGCGAATCCCGCCACCACGCCTGCCGTATCGTCCGTGCAGCAGTCGCCGACAACGATGAGTTCCCAGTCGTCGAGTGTTGAACGCCGGACGCTCTCGATCGCGTGCGCGAGAATCGCGCTGCGGTTGTAGGTAGCCAGGACGATGGATACCAATGGCGGGCGTGTCATCGTGACGGCCGCCAGTATACGATGTGCCGTTCGATGAGACGAGCGGGATGATCAAGGACGTTGCCGTGCTGGGAGCGGGCATCATGGGTGCGTCGACGGCCTTGTTGCTCGCGCGTCGAGGGATCCGGGTGGTCATGGTCGACGCCGCCGATCGACCGCTCGATCGTGCGAGCCGCTGGAACGAGGGCAAGATTCACCTCGGGTATCTCTATGCCGGCGATGCCTCCCTCGAGACCGCACGCCGGGTCCTGCCGGGCGGCCTGGCCTTCAAGCCGCTCATCGAGTCGCTCATCGCCGCCTCCATCGACGACGTCACGACAGCACACGACGATACGTTTCTCGTGCATCGTGACTCGGTGGCCGACCTCGATCGCACGGCCGCGTACTTCGACGCCGTCACGCAGCTTGTCGCGGATCATCCGGATCGCGGCAGCTATCTGACGCCGCTTCCGGCACCGTCGATCCACCGCCTGACCGACGTCGAACTCGACGCGCTCGCCGCACCCTCGGCCATCGTCGGTGGATTCCGCGTGCCGGAGCGTTCCGTCTCGACAACATGGATCGCCGACAGGCTGACGGAAGCCCTGTCCGCCGAGCCGCTGATCGAACTGCGAATGGCGACACGCGTGACAGGCGTCCGTCGAACCGGACGCGGACCGCTGCACGTGCAGACGACGACGGGCGACGATGGGCCCTACGACGCCGTGGTGAATGCGCTGTGGGAAGGGCGAATTGCCGTCGACGCGTCGCTCGGCGTGGCTGCGCCGCGCACCTGGTCGCACCGTTACCGGGTCTCGCTGTTCGTCCGTACCAGCCGGCCGCTCGACGTGCCGAGCGCGGTCATCTGCACGGGCCCCTTCGGCGACGTGAAGAACTACAACGGCCGGGACTTCTATCTTTCCTGGTATCCGGTCGGACTACTCGTCGACTCGACGTCGCTCGAGCCGGGGGCGCCACCGGCTCTCGACACGGCGGCGCGTGAGCGGCTGGCGTCGCTCGTCATCGCGCAGCTCGCTTCGCGGCTGCCCCGCGTCCACGAGATTGGGGAACACCTCGAGTCATGCCGCGTCGAAGGCGGATGGGTCTACGCGGCGGGCGCCGGGTCACTGGCCGATCCGGCATCGACGCTGCACCGACGCGACCGTATCGGCGTCATGCGCGACGGTCACTACCTGTCGGTCGACACCGGCAAATACTCGACCGCGCCGTGGCTGGCCAACCAGATCGTGGCGGACCTGACGAGCTAGCGGCTCGGTGCGGGCACCGCAGCCTGTGGCCGGCCGGTAGCCGCCGGCTGCCGTTGCCTCAGCTCACGTTCCCCGCGTGCAGGCCGCACTCCTTGCGGGTTTCCTCTTCCCAC
>JBIQIB010000239.1:0-2418 GCA_044508265.1 Acidobacteriota bacterium | reverse complement strand
ATCCTTCCGGTCTTGACAACGCGCGCCACGCGGCGCACATTTCCTGCTGAACGAACAGCCTCGGTCCGGGCGTCACGCTTCTGGCTGCCGCGCCGGCCATTGGTCCCGTGAGGTCGCAGAGGACCATGAGTGGCAAACGCGCTCCCGCTCGCGTTTCCGACGCCCGCACACCGCCGGGTGAATCCCTCCCTTCTCGCCGTCGTGTGCCGTCACAGAGTTGTTCGGAAGCTCCGGACCCCACGTGACGTGCGTGTGGCCTGTTGAGCGGGTTGTCGAGGAGGCGAACATGGCGAACCCTGTGTCTCGTCGCGATGTGGCGAAGGGAGTGGCCCGTCTGTCATCTGCTGTCGCCGCGGTCATCCTTGTGATCGGTACGAGTGCCTCTCGCCACGCTCAGGGGTTCTCCAACATGACGCACCCCACCGCGCAGAACCCGGCCAGCGCGACCGCCAGCCGCCACACGGACTCGCCCGACGAGCGGGCGCGCGCAACCGAAGCGCGGATGACCGACGACGAGCGGTTCTCGCTCCTCATCAGCATCCTCGGAAATGTGCCCGGTGGCGCCCTGCCGCCTGACCCGCGCGTCCGAGACATCAGGAACCAGAGCGCGGGCTATACGCCCGGGATCCCCCGGCTCGGGATCCCCGCGCTGCAGAGCAGCGATGCGAGCATGGGGGTGACCAATCCGGGATACCGCCCCGATGACAAGGGCGCCACGGCATTCCCGGCGTCGATCGTCGTCGGCTCGAGCTTCAACCCGCAGCTTGCACGTGAGGCGGGCGTCGCGATCGCACGTGAGGCCCGCAGCCGTGGGTTCAATATCCAGCTGGCCGGCGGCATGAACCTGACCCGCGAGCTGCGGAACGGGCGCAACTTCGAGTACTACGGCGAAGATCCCTGGCACAGCGCGATCCTGGGTGCCGAGCAGGTCAACGGCATCCAGAGCCAGCAGGTGATCTCGACGCTCAAGCACTACACGCTGAACGCCAACGAGACCAATAGGCATTGGCTGGACGCCATCATTGACCCTGCAGCCCATCGCGAGTCGGATCTGCTCGCCTTCCAGATCGCGATCGAGCGGTCGCAGCCCGGCGCGATCATGAGCGGCTACAACAAGGTCAATGGCACCTACGTCGGCGGCAGCCATCACCTGCTCAACGAGGTGCTCAAAGGCGCATGGGGCTATGAGGGCTACGTGATGTCCGACTGGGGCGCCACCCCGGAATGGGAGTTCGCCCTGCACGGACTGGATCAGGAGTCGGGCGCGCAGGCGGACAAGATGATGTGGCAGCTGGACATCGAACCGTTCGTCGGACCGCTCCGCCAGGCATACGAGGACGGCAGGTTTCCGAAGGCGCGGCTGTCCGACATGGTGCGACGCATTCTCCGCTCGGCGTATGCCGTCGGCATCGACAGGTGGGAAGCGGCGCCCGTGGTCGACCTGGCAGAACACAACCAGATCGCGCTCGACATCGCGCGCCAGGGCATCGTGCTGCTGAAGAACGACGGCGCGCTTCCGCTTTCGACGGACACGCCGCTGAGGATTGCCGTGATCGGCGGCCATGCGCAACAGGGGGTCATCAGCGGCACGGGCTCCGGCGCGGTCGCGCCGGTCGGCGGGTTCGCCGGGCAGATGAAGATCGGCGGCGCCGGCGTCATGGGCAGACACCGCAATCTGTACCTGTTCGCGCCATCGCCGCTCGAGGAGCTGCAGAAGGCCCTGCCCAACGCGACCATCGACTTCGACCCGGGGTATACGCCGGCCGAAGCGGCGTTGACGGCGAAGCGCTCGGACCTGGTGATCGCGTTCGGGATCCGCGTCGAGGGCGAAGGATTCGACCTCCCCGACTTCTCGCTGCCGTGGGGGCAGGACGCCGTGATCGACGCGGTCGCCTCCGCCAATCCGAACACGATCGTCGTGCTCGAAACCGGCAACCCGGTCTCGATGCCGTGGCGCGACAAGGTGAAAGCGATCGTGCAGGCCTGGTATCCGGGCCAGTCGGGCGGCCGCGCGATCGCAGACATCCTGACCGGCAAGGTCAATCCGTCGGGTCGTCTGCCCATGACGTTCCCGGCGGATCTTGCGCAGACGCCCAGGCCGGAGCTGTCAGGCCTCGGCGCTCCGTGGGGCACGCCGGTGACCATCCGCTACGACGAAGGCGCGGAGGTCGGCTATCGCTGGTACGCGCAGAAGCACCACACGCCGCTCTACGCCTTCGGTCACGGCCTCAGCTACACCACCTTCGACTACACGGACCTCGAGGTGAGCGGCGGGGAGACGATCACCGCCACGTTCACGGTGACCAACACGGGCAAGGTGTCCGGTGCCGACGTGCCGCAGGTCTATCTCACCGCGGCGCCCGACGGCCCACGTCTGCGGCTGCTCGGGTTCGAGCGGGTCGAGCTGAAGCCCGGGGA
>JBIQIB010000093.1:1808-18268 GCA_044508265.1 Acidobacteriota bacterium | reverse complement strand
GTGCCGCGCGAGACGGCGAGTTCGACGCGCGGCCCACCGCCCTCGAGCGCGGCCGATGCCGTCCACGTCGACCCATCGCGCGTCGGCGTGACGCCGGCGGGCGCACGCAACTCGCCATCCTCGACGCGGGCGTCGAGCGTCAGCCCCCCATCCGGCAGCGTGACGTCCACGTCGTCGGCCTCGACTGCGAGCGTGACGGGTGCCGGCTCACGCATGATGAGCGACACCGTCAGGCGCTCGGCGTCGATGTCGACGGGGCTGCCGACGTCGCGCAGCTTCAGCGTGCCGCCGCTGCCCTTGATCGACACCGGGCCGGTGCCTCCCAGCACTTCCAGCGTGCACCGCTCCTGACTGATCTCCACCGGGCCCTGGGCGTCCATCACCTCGACGTCCGACGCCTCGAGGTCGAGCGTGGCCGACGCCGGACGCACCAGGCGGAGGGTGCTGCGGCGCGTCTCCAGTTCCACGCGCGCGCCCTCGCCGAGCTCGAGGCGTCCCTCGCGATGCGAGCCGGTCGCTTCGCCGTGCACGCCCACGACCGTGACGTCGCCGCGGAAGTCGTCGAGGGTCACCCCGGCCACGCCGTGGACGTCCGCGACCCCGCGCCCTTCGAGCACGAGCCGCAGACGCCGCGGCACTTCGACGGTCAACGTCTGATCGGGACGCCGGTCGTCCTCGCCGAGATGGACGTCCACGTCGATGGCATCGCCACCCGGCGCGACCAGGACGTTCAGCGCGTTCTCGAGCTCGTCGAGGTCCGCCTCGTCGATGCCACGCAGGGTCACCGTCGTCGACACGCGGACGTCGTCGCCGTCGATGGCCGTCACGCGGACGCGTCCGCGCAGGTCGCGCACCCGCACGGCCTCGATGCCCGCGGCCGCCACGGCGTGGCCCTCGCGCTCCACCTCGCGGATCGCGGACCGGTCGCCCATCTCCCGCCGGACGTCGCGGACGACGTCGGAGAAGGAGAAGCCGCCGCCGCTCGGCGTCGACGGACCCGTTGCCTGATAGAGCACGGTTCCGACGACGACGAAGCCAAGGATCAGGAACAGTTCGCGCTTTCCCATTGGCACCCGAACCCCAACCTATAGTACAGTCGCGCCCAGCAAGCCCAACGGCTTATGATGGGCTACCTCAAGACCACTCTCGTCCTGCTGGCCACCGTGCTCCTGGTGGCGCTCTTCCTTCGCCACGCGGATCTGTCGGCGGTCGCGCGCGAGTTGCGTCAGGCGGATCCGGCGTACGTCCTCCTGGCGGTCGTCGCGACGGTCGCGACCTTCATCTTCCGCGCCTGGCGCTGGCAGCACCTGCTCGCGCCCATCGGCGCCGCGCGGTTCGGCAACGCGTTCCGGACGACCGTGATCGGCTTCGGCGCCAACGGCCTGCTGCCCGGCCGCGTGGGCGAAGTGCTCCGTCCGTACCTGCTGGCGCGGCGCGAAGGCTTCGACCCGGCAGCCACGTTCGCGACCATCGTGCTCGAGCGGGCGCTCGACCTCATCACCCTGCTCTGCCTCTTCGCCGTCTCGGTGTCGGTCTTCGATCCGCAGTTCACCGTGAAGGACGGACAAACGATGCGCGCCGTTCAGTTCGGCGGGATGCTCGCCGGCGGCGCGGCGGCCGCCGGACTGGCCGTCGCCTTCGCGATGGCCGGACATCCAGAGCGTGTCATGTCGTGGACGTCATGGATGACGGCCTGGCTGCCGCGACGGCTCGGGCATCTCGTGACGCGCCTCGTGGGCGCCTTCGGCCGCGGATTCGGCGCCCTTCGCTCGCCCCGGGCGCTGGTGCCGTCACTCGGCTGGTCGGCGGCCGTCTGGCTGTCGATTGCCGTCACCACCTGGGCCATGGCCCAGGCGTTCGGACTGCGGCTGCCGCCGGCCGGCACGTTTGCGGTGCTGATGGTGCTGACGGTGGGCGTGGCCGTGCCGACACCGGGAGCGGTCGGCGCGTTCCACGAAGCCGTCCGGTTCGCCATGGTCTCGTTCTTCGGCGCCGACAACGACACGTCGGTCGCGATGGCGGTGGCGCTGCACGCGCTGGCGTTCCTCCCGGTGAGCGCCGCGGCGATTTACTTCATGGCGCGCGAAGGGCTGTCGTTGTCGCGGATGCGCGCGATGGTCGAGGAAGGGAGTCACGCCACGTGAAATGCCCCTACTGCGGACATCTCGAGGACAAGGTCGTCGACTCGCGCGAGAGCCGCGAAGGCGAGGTCATCCGCCGCCGGCGCGAGTGCCTGGCGTGCGGCCGGCGGTTCACCTCCTACGAGCGCGTCGACGAGATCCCCTACATGGTGGTCAAGAAGGACGGCCGCCGCGAGCGGTTCGAGCGGCAGAAGCTGATTGCCGGCCTGCTCAAGGCCTGCGAGAAGCGGCCGGTGAAGGTGAGCGCGCTCGAGGCGGTGGCCGACCGCGTCGAGGGCGCCCTGCAGGAGCGCCCCGACCGGGAGATGTCCACCACCGAGATCGGCCATGTCGTCATGCAGGAGCTCCGGCAGCTCGACAAGGTCGCCTACGTCCGGTTCGCTTCGGTGTATCGTCACTTCCGTGACATCGGCGAGTTCATGACCGAGCTCGAAGACCTCCTGAACGCCAAGGACTGATGCGGCGTCTGCTGAGCGTGCTGATCGTCTGGGCCCTCGCCGTGGCGCCGCTGCTGGCCGCCGACGCCGAAGTGCGGGTCGAGACGACGATCCGCGACGGTCACGTCTTCGTGAGCTTCCAGGTGACCGGCGACGTGCCCGACGACGTGCGCGCGTCGATCCAGAGCGGGCTGCCGACCACGTTCGCCTACGACGTCGTGCTGCGCGAGGAGACGTCGTGGTGGTTCGACAGGACGCTCGCGTCGGCGCGCGTCTCGGCCATCGTCCGCTTCGACAACCTCACGCGCCGCTACCAGGTGACCTTCATCGAGGACGGGCGCGTCGAGGAAGTGCGCACGACCGACGACGAGGCCACGGCGCTCCAGTGGACGACGATCTTCCGCGCACGCCGGCTGGCCAGCGTGCGGCCGCTCGAGGACAACGGGGAATACTATGTGCGCGTGCTCGCCGAGGCGCGGCCCAGGGGCCTGAGCTGGCCCTGGCCGTTCGGGCGCGACTCGGTGCTGGGCAGCGTGTCGTTCCGCTTCAGGCAGTAGACGCCGCGGGACGTGCCCCGCCCCTTCTCACGGCTCATGGCTCCGAGTTCCCGCCTGACGTCGTCGACGCTCTCCGTGACCCGGCCAATCGCCGCCGCGCACGAGAGCCTGCCGTCCGACGCCCGGAGCGGCGCGCCGCCGCCGGCGCCGCGGGGGCCGCGCCCCCTGCGTGACAGCCCGCTCTTCATCCTGCTGGCCATCGCCCTGCTCGGCGTGGCGCTCGTCGGGCTCGTGGCGCTCGTCGATCGCTCGTCGGGCCTGTCACCGGCGCTGCTGTCGGAAGTCGTCCTCTACGCGCTCGTCGCCGTCGACCTGACGATGCTCGGCGCGCTGGGCTTCGTCCTCGCGCGCAACGTCATCAAGCTGCTGGTCGAGCGCCGCCGCGCGCTGCCGTTTGCGCGTTTCCGCGCCAAGCTCGTCGCGGCCATGCTGGCGTTGTCGCTGGTGCCGGCCGTGCTCGTCCTCATCGTCGGCAGCGAGCTGATTCGCAACAGCGCGAGCCGGTGGTTCGCCCCGCCCATCGACGACGTGCTCGGCGCGGCGCGCGAGATCGCCAGCGACTACTACCAGGAGAAGCAGATGCAGGCCGCGCGGCAGGCGGTGCGCCTCGCCGGGCTGCTGGCGGGCAGCGTCGAGCGCGGCGACGTGGCGGCCATCCGCGCGCGTGTCGCGCCGGAGGTCGCCTCTGGACGGGCCGCGCTCGTCGAGGTCTACCGCATCGTGCCCGACGCCGAGCCGCTCGACGTCGAGCCGCTCTTCGACGTCGCCGCGCCGTCGATTCCGCCGGACGTGTCGCGGGCATCGGCCGACAGGCTGGCGGTGCGCGTGGCGGCGGGCAGCGACGACACACGGGCCATCGAGCCGCTCCGCGACGGCGACGAGCTGGTGCGCGCCGCCGCGCTGATCCGGCCGCCGGGGGCCTCGCGTCCCGTGGGGATCGTGGTCGTCAGCGAGCACCTCTCGGGGAACCTCGCGCGCCAGAGCCGTCGCATGGTCGAGGCCTACGAGGGCTACCAGCAGCTGCGGCTCCTGCGCCGGCCGATCGAAGGCGTGTACCTGTCGTTCTTCTTGATGATCACGCTGTTCATCCTGGTGAGCGCCACCTGGCTGGGCCTCTACACGGCCAAGCGGATCACCCGACCGATCAACCTGCTGGCCGCGGGCACGCGCGAGATCGGCGCGGGACATTTCGACTACCGCATCGAGCCCGAGACGGCCGACGAGTTCGGCCAGCTCGTCGAAGCGTTCAACACGATGGCCGGCGAGCTGGAGCAGTCGCGCGGGGAGGTGGAGCGGAAGCGCCGCGAGGTCGAGGGCCGCGGGCGGTACATCGAGACGATTCTGAAGCGCATTGCGACAGGCGTGCTCTCGCTGGACGCGCGCGGCCGGATCAACACGATGAACAGCGCGGCCGCCCGGCTGCTCGGTCTGGATGCATCCGCGGTCGGCCAACCCTTCGAGCAGGTATTCGCGCGGCCCGACCTGCGGCCGCTGCTGCCGATTCCGCAGGCGGCCACACGCGGCAAGGGCGGCACGGCCGGCCACGAGATCGCCGTGGTGCGCGACGGCCGCGAACTGCACCTGGCCGTCGCGGCGACGCCGCTGCGCGACGAGGGCGGCGGCGAGGGCACCGTGCTCGTGTTCGACGACGTGACGCCGCTGATTCGCGCGCAGCGCGTCTCGGCCTGGCGCGACATCGCACGCCGGCTCGCGCACGAGATCAAGAACCCGCTGACGCCCATTCAACTGAGCGCGGAGCGGCTCCGACGTCACTTCAGCCAGGCCGACACGGGCACCCGCACCATCGTCGACGAGTGCTCGTCGAACATCGTCGGGGCCGTCGAGTCGCTGAAAGGGCTGGTCGACGAGTTCTCGCAGTTTGCCCGGCTGCCCGCGGCGCGCGCCATCGAGTCGGACCTGCACGCGCTGGTGGACGAGACCCTCGCGCTCTATGCCGGCCTCGCCCGCGTCACGTTCGTGCGCGACTACGACCCGGGCCTGCCTCCGGTGCGAGTCGACCCCGAGCAGTTCAAGCGCGTGGTGCTGAATCTGGTGGACAACGCCGTCGAGGCGTTCGCGGCCCGGCAGGGCGGCCAGATGGCGTACGCGGCCGGCACGATCACGATCACCACGCGCTGGGACGCGTCTTCCGCCGTGGCGCGCCTCGTCATCGAGGATGACGGGCCGGGGCTGGGCAGCGCCGACCGCAGCCGGCTGTTCCTGCCCTATTACTCCACCAAGGGACGCGACAGCGGCCTCGGCCTGGCCATCGTTCGGCGTATCCTTCAGGAGCACAACGGCAGCATCGAGGTGGACGACGTCCGGCCACACGGCGCACGGTTCACGCTCGACCTGCCCATCTGAACGTCATGCGGCCAAGCGTACTCATCGTGGACGACGAAGCCGGCGTACGTGCCGCGCTCGCGGGCGTGCTGCGCGACGAGGGCTTCGAGGTGGAGGCCGTGCCGAGCGGCGAGGCGTGCATCGAGCTGGCGCCCGGCCGGCACTTCGACGTCATCCTTCTCGACGTCTGGCTGCCGGGCATCGACGGCCTCGTGACGCTGTCGCGCCTGCGCGACAGGCACGTCGACGCGGCGGTCGTGGTGATTTCGGGGCACGGCAGCATCGAGTCGGCCGTGCGGGCCGTGAAGATGGGCGCGTTCGACTTCGTGGAGAAGCCCCTCTCGATCGACAAGACGCTCCACGTCGTCCGCAACGCGCTGCGGCAGCGGCAGCTCGAAGCGGAGAACCGCGCGCTGCGCGAGCACGTCGACAGGCGCTTCGTGATGGTGGGCGAGAGCTACGTGATGCGCTCGCTGCGCGAGCAGATCGCGATGGCCGCGCCGACCAACGGCCGCGTGCTGATCGTCGGCGAGAACGGCACGGGCAAGGAACTCGTCGCGCGCAGCATCCACGCGCTGAGTCGGCGGCGCAGCGGGCCGTTCGTCGAGGTGAACTGCGCGGCGATTCCGGAGGAGCTCATCGAAAGCGAGCTGTTCGGGCACGTCAGAGGGGCGTTCACCGGCGCGGTGGGGGACCGCCGCGGACGGTTCGAGCTGGCCGACGGCGGGACGATCTTTCTCGACGAGGTCGCCGACATGAGCCTCAAGACGCAGGCGAAGGTGCTGCGCGTGCTTCAGGAGCAGGTCGTCGATCCGGTGGGCGGACAGGACCCCGTGCGCGTGGACGTGCGGGTGCTGGCCGCCACGAACAAGGACCTCACGACCGAGATCCGCGCCGGACGCTTCCGTGAAGACCTTTTCTTCCGCCTGAGCGTGATCCCGATCTTCGTGCCGCCGCTGCGCGATCGCGGCGACGACATCCCGCGCCTGGCCGAGCACTTCATGCAGGAGCTGTCGCGCGAGCACGGCCGCCGGCCGCGCGTGATGTCGGAAGGGGCACTCGAGCAGCTGCGCGCCTACCCGTGGCCGGGCAACGTGCGGGAGCTGCGCAACGTCCTCGAGCGCCTGCTCATCATGGTGCCTGGCGAAGTCGTCGAGCCGCAGCACCTGTCGTTCCTCCAGGGCGGCGTGTCGCCGGAGATGCCGGGCGAGCCGCTCACCGGCCCGACGATGCCGCTGCTCGAGGCGCGTGAGCGGTTCGAGCGCGACTACATCCTGCGGACCCTGGCCGTGCAGCAGGGCAACATCTCGCGCACCGCCGAGGTCCTCGGCGTCGAACGCAGCAATCTCTACCGCAAGATGCGCGCGTTCGGCATCGCGCCCACGCGCCGGCCCGAACCGCGTGAGGGTGCCGTCACGGTGGAGTAGGCACGCGAAGGTCCCGTGACATAATTGTCGGCGACGGCGTCGACGCGATGCCAACTGCTTACGCATATGCGATGCCCCAAGTGCAGCTACCTGAGCTACGAGGACGTGACGCGGTGTCGTAACTGCGGATACGACTTCGAGCTCGCGGTGCCGCCCGACCAGGCCGACGCGCCGACGCTCGACGCGCCGATCGGGTCGCGGACCTGGGATGACGGCGCCTCGCGGGCGCCCGACGATCCGGCCGACGAGATGGGCGTCGACGACGAGACAGCGGCGGTCGACCTGCCGCTCTTCGATCCGTCGCCCGCGCCCGAGGCACCCGAGCGGCTCGACCCCCCCGGGCCACCGGCGGCGCGGCGCCCCTCGCCGACACCCGAGTTCCCGCTCCGAACGCCCGAGCACGCCGCGCCGCTGGATCCGCCGCCGGTGCCCATTCCTCCAGCGCCGCCGCCGCTCGTGGTACGGCGCACGGTCGACCTGCCGCGCCCGGCCGGCGGCCCGACGTCTCCAGGCGCTGCGCGTCACGGGAGCGGCCGCACGCGGCCGGCCGCCCCTCCCACGCCTGCGCTCGACTTCGACGCAGATGTCGAATCCGGGCCGGAGGATGTGCACGCTGGCGGCACGCTCGACGGGTTCGACGACGACGGGGCAGGTGGCGCGGCGGACACCGCGCAGCCATCGCGGCTGGCTGCCGGCGCTGACGCCGCGGGTCTCGGTGCGCGCGTGGGTGCCGGCCTGGTGGACGCCGGGCTGCTGCTGGGCATCGACCTGCTCGTCGTGTGGCTGACGCTGCGGCTGCTGGGCCTGGCGCCGTCCGACTGGACGCTGCTGCCGCTGGCGCCGCTCGCCGGGTTCCTGTGCCTGCTCGACCTGTCCTATCTGGTCACCTTCACCACGGCGTCCGGTCAGACGATCGGCAAGATGCTGACGGGCGTACGCATCACGACGACGAGCGGCGAGCGCGTGCCGTTCGGCCACGCCGTCGTGCGCGGCGTCGTCGTACTCGTCTGCGCCGTCCCGCTCGGCCTCGGGCTGCTGCCCGTCCTCTTCGACGCCGAAGGCCGCGGCCTGCACGATCGCATCGCCGGCACACGCGTCGGGCCCGCGGAATGATCGCCGGCGCCGCGGAGTGAGACCGTCCCGCATGAAACACCTGTCACTGCTCGTCGCCACCGCGGGTGGCCTCGGTTACGTTCCGTTCGCGCCCGGCACCATCGGATCGCTCGGCGGTCTGCTCGTCTACCTCCCGATCCGCTGGGCGGGATGGCCGCCGCTCGAAGCGGCCGCCATCGCGGTGCTGTTTGTCGCGGGCGCGCTTGCCGCGACGAGCGCCGAGCGGCACTTCGGCCACATCGACCCCGGTCCGGTGGTGATCGACGAGGTGATGGGCATGCTGGTGACGCTGGCGTTCCTGCCGGTGAGCGTCACGGGCGCACTCGTCGGCTTCTTCCTCTTTCGCGTCTTCGACGTGATCAAGCCGCCGCCGAGCCGGCGGTTCGAGGCGCTGCCCGGCGGATGGGGCGTGATGAGCGACGACCTCATGGCCGCGATCTACGCGCACCTGGTCCTGCGAGGCATGTGCTGGCTGTGGCCGGCGTGGCTGCTGACATGAACGCCCGCCCGATGCTGGAGCGTGCCGAGATCATCGCCGTCGGCAGCGAGCTGATCGCGCTCGGGCGTGTGGACACGAACTCCCGGCACATCACGAGGCGCCTGGCCGACGTGGGCATCGAGGTGGTCGCCACGTCGATCGTCCGCGACCATCGGGGCAACCTGACGACGGCGTTGAGGACGGCGCTCACGCGCGCCGCGCTCGTCGTCGTGACCGGCGGGCTCGGGCCGACGGAGGACGACCTGACCCGTGAGGCGCTTGCCGACGCGCTCGGCCGGGACATGCACGAGGACGCAGAGCAGCTCGCGCGCATCGCGGATCGGTTTGCGCGACGGGGCCTCGAGATGCCCGCCAACAACCGCCGGCAGGCGATGATCATCGACGGCGCGGCCCGCCTCGACAACACGTACGGCACGGCGCCCGGGCAGTGGCTCGACCTCGGAGCCCAGGCCATCCTGCTGCTGCCGGGGCCGCCTCGCGAGATGACGCCGATGCTGGAGTCCGTCATCGCGACGTACCTCCCCGGCCGGACGCCCGACCTGCGTACCTTCCGGCGTATCGTGCGGGTCGTCGGACGCAGTGAGTCGCTCGTGGAGGCGACGATGGAGCCGCTGTATGCGGCCTGGCGAGACGGAGGCGTGCCGATTGAGGCGACGATCCTTGCGGCGTACGGCCGGATCGACCTGCACCTCTTCACCCGCGCCACGGATGCCGCCGCCGCGAGCGTCGTGCTCGACCACGCGATTGCGCAGGCGACCCGTGCGCTCGGCGACGCCGTGTACGCGACCGACGATCGCGACCTCGAGGCCGTCGTCGGCGCGGCACTGGCCGCGCGTGGCTGGCGGGTCGCCGTGGCGGAGTCGTGCACGGGTGGCATGCTGGGGTGGCGCCTCACGGCCGTGCCGGGCAGCTCGGCCTGGGTCGAAGGCGGCGTGGTGGTGTACAGCAACGCGTTGAAACAGTCGCTGGCCGATGTGCCCGGCGAGCTCATCGACGCGCACGGCGCCGTCAGCGAAGAGGTCGCGCGTGCGCTGGCCTCGGGCGTGCGCCGGCGGACGGGCGTGGAGGTCGGCGTCTCGATCACTGGCATCGCCGGGCCGGAGGGCGGCAGCGAGGCCAAGCCGGTCGGCACGGTGCATCTCGCTGTCGAGACGCCGAGGGGCGCCATGTGCCGGCGCGCGCGCTTCGTCGGCGATCGCGCGATCATCCGGCAGCAGGCGACGGCGGCGGCGCTCGACCTGCTGCGGCGCGCCGTCCTCGGATTGTCGCAGGGCTGAGGGCAGGACAACTGGCATGACCGAGGCAATGGTGCTCGTGGGGGCGTTCGTGCTCGGCTCGGTGCCGTTCGCGCAGCTCGTCCTGCGGCGCCGCGGCCTCGATCTGCGTTTGGTCGGCTCCGGCAACGTCGGCGCGGCGAACGTGCTGCGGGTCTCGTCCACGCGGCTGGCCGTGGCCACGCTGGCGCTTGACGCCGCAAAGGGTAGCGTCGCCGTGCTGCTGGCGCGCGACCTCGGCGGACCCGCGAGCCTGCCGGCCTGGGCCGGCCTTGCCGCCGTCGTGGGGCACATCTACCCGCCGTGGCTCGCGTTTCGTGGCGGCAAGGGAATGGCGACGACGGGCGGCGCCTTCCTGGTGCTGGCGCCGCTGGCCACGCTCGTGGCGACAGGGATCTTCGTGGCGGCGGTGTGGTGGAGCCGCTACGTCTCGTTCGGCTCGCTGTGCGCGATGGCGGCGTTGCCTGCGCTGACGTGGGCGTTGCACGCGCCCGGGGCGCCGGTCGAGGCGGCGTGCGCGACAGTCGCCCTCGTGGCCTTCCGCCACCGGTCGAACGTCAGGCGGCTGCTCGCCGGAACGGAGCGGCGGATCGGCCAGAAAGTGAGCGCGCAGTAAGTGGCAGCGGTGACCGTGGTGGGCGCCGGCTCGTGGGGCACGGCGCTGGCGATGCATCTGGCGCGGGTGGGGCACGACGTGTGGCTGTGGGCCCGCGATGCCCGCATCGTGGAGGAGATGGTGACGCGCCGCGCGAACGCGGGATACCTCCCCGACGTGCTCCTGCCCCCCGCCGTCACGCCGTCAACGGACCTCGCGGCGTCGCTCCGCCGTGCGGAGACGATCGTCTGGGCCGTCCCGACCCACGGCACACGCGCGCTCCTCGAAGCCGCCGCGCCGCACGTGCGCGCCGAGGCGCTCCTGGTGTCGGCGACGAAAGGGCTCGAAGTGGACACGTGGCTGCGGCCGTCGGAGATGCTGCGCGCGTCCCTGCCGGAGACGACACCGGTCGTGGTCCTTTCGGGGCCGAGCTTCGCAGGCGAGGTGGCGCGGGAGCTTCCCACGGCCGTCTGCGTGGCCTCCGACGATGCCGCGGCTGCCGCGCGCGTGCAGGAGCAGTTCCGCGGCCGCCGGTTCCGCCTCTACGCCAGCGACGACGTCGTCGGCGTCGAGATCGGGGGGGCGTACAAGAACGTGATTGCCATAGCGGCCGGCGTCGTGGAGGGCCTCGGCCTCGGCCACAACGCGCTCGCGGGCCTCGTCACCCGCGGGCTCGCCGAGATGACGCGGCTGGCCTGCGCGCTCGGCGGACGCCGTGACACGCTCGCCGGCCTCGGCGGCCTGGGTGATCTCGTGCTCACGTGCACCGGTCGCGCGAGCCGCAACAGGCACGTCGGCATCGAGCTCGGACGCGGGCGTCCCCTCCACGACGTGCTGGCCGGCATGAAGATGGTGGCCGAGGGCGTCAACGCCTCGCGCGGCGTGCTCGAGCTGGGACGCCGGATGGACGTCGAGCTGCCCATCGCGCACCAGATGGACGAAGTGCTCTCCGGACGCGTCCATCCCCTCGAGGCCACCGAGATGCTGATGCTGCGGCCGCAGAAGGCAGAGTAGGGGAAGCGGGGTAAGCTGGAGAGGTGAGCTTCTTCGATCGTCTCAAGACCAGCCTCCAGCGCACGAAGGACCAGCTGCTGTCGACGCTCGGCGAGGCGCCGGCGCCCTCGTCGGCGGCCACGGGCGTCGCCGAGCGCGGGCTCTACTCGTTCGACGCCCTGGAAGAGGCGCTCATCTCGTGCGACATCGGCGTCGCCGCGACCGACAGGATCGTCGAGGCCGTCAGGCGCAAGGCGCGCCGCGGCGACGACCTGCTGCCGCACGTCCGTGAAGAGATCCTCGACATCCTCGAGGGCGCCGCGCCGCCGCCCGTCACCGGCGGCTCCCCGCGCGTGGTGCTCATCGTCGGCGTCAACGGCACGGGCAAGACCACGTCCATCGGCAAGCTCGCCAACCTGCTGAAGGCCCAGGGCGCCAAACCGCTCGTCTGCGCGGCCGACACGTTCCGCGCCGCCGCCGTCGAGCAGCTCGAGGTGTGGACGACGCGCGCTGGCGTCGGCTTCGTGCGCGCGCAGGCGGGGTCCGATCCCGCGGCCGTGGTGTTCGACGCCATTCAGGCGGCGCGCGCGCGCGGCCTCGACCCGGTGCTCGTCGACACCGCGGGCCGGCTCCATACGCGCGTGAACCTGATGCACGAGCTCGAGAAGATCAAGCGTGTGGCCGCCAGGGAAGTCGAGGGCGCGCCCCACGACGTCCTGCTCGTGCTCGACGCGACAGTCGGGCAGAACGGCGTGGCGCAGGCGCGCGAGTTCATGAAGGTGTCGGGGGTCAACGGCATCATCCTGACGAAACTGGACGGCACCGCCAAGGGCGGCGTCGCTGTCGCCATCGCGCAGGATCTCGGCCTGCCGATCCGCTACGTCGGCACCGGCGAGTCCATCGACGACCTCGTCCCGTTCGAGCCGAGAAGCTACGTCGAGGCCCTCTTCGACACGTCGTGGTGATGGGGACGGGCGACGATGCCGGGCAGGTGGACGGCGTCCTGTTGCCGGAGGACGACCGGTTCATGCGGCGCGCCCTGTGGCACGCGGCACGCGGCGTCGGCCGCACCACGCCCAACCCCGTCGTCGGAGCCGTCATCGTGAACGACGAAGGCGTCGTCGTGGGCGTGGGGCACCATGCCCGCGCGGGAGGTCCGCACGCCGAAGTGGTGGCCCTCGCCGACGCTGGTCCCCGGGCTCGTGGCGCCACGCTCTACTGCACCCTCGAGCCATGCAGTCACACCAACCGCACGGGCCCGTGCTGCGTGGCGGTACACGAGGCGGGCGTGAGGCGGGTGGTCGTGGCTACTGGCGATCCCAACCCCCGCGTCAACGGGGCCGGGTTGCGTTACCTGCGGGAGCGGGGCGTCGAGGTGACGATCGGCGTGCGCCGACGTGAAGCCGTCCGGCAGAACGCGCCGTTCTTCAGCGTGGTGCAGCGCGGACGTCCCTACGTGATCGCCAAGGCCGCGATGAGCCTCGACGGCGCCGTCGCGGCGCGCGCCGGCGTCCGCACCGCCATTACCGGCGCGGACGCGTTCCGATGGACGCAGCGGCTGCGCGGCGCGATCGACGCGGTAGCCGTCGGCGCCGGCACCGCCCTGGCGGATGACCCGCTGCTGACAGCTCGGGAACTCTGGCGGTCGCGCCCCCTGACTCGCGTCGTCTTCGACCGCCGCCTTCGTACGCCACCCGACGCGCGGCTGCTGGCGACGCTGGACGAGGGGCCCGTGGCGATCGTGACGACCCATGCGAAGGCCGGCGCACGTGAGGCGCGCGCGCTCGAGGAGGCTGGCGCGACGATCGTCGCCGCCGACGGGACGATGGCCGGCGCGCTGCGCGGGCTCGCGGCACTCGACATCCAGTGCCTGCTCGTCGAAGGCGGCCCGACGCTGCATGCGGCGTGCTGGGGGGAAGGCGTGGTGGACCGCGTCGTCGAGCTCGTGGGTGACGTCGTCCTCGGACCGGACGCCGTGCCGAGCGGCCTGCCGGTACTCGCCGGACGGGTGTCATACACGCGGGTTTCGCCCCTCGGGCGGGACGTCCTGATGGAGAGCGATGTTCACCGGATTGATTGAAGACGTCGGCACCGTTGTCGCCATCGAACCGACCGCGGGCGGGCAGCGGCTGGCCATCCGGACCGTGCTGGCCGCCGGGATCGCGCCCGGCGACAGCGTGGCCACCAACGGCGTCTGCCTGACGGCGACGGACATATCGGCTGGCACCTGGACAGCGGACGTCTCGCCAGAGACGCTGCGCGTGACGACGCTCGGCACGCTGCGCGTCGGCAGCCGGGTCAACCTGGAACGCCCGTTGGCGGCGGACGGACGGCTCGGCGGTCACTTCGTGCAGGGCCACGTGGACGCCACCGGCACGGTTGAAGCCGTCGACGAGGAAGGCGACTTCCGCCGTGTCAGGATTTCGTTCCCCGACGCGCTGGCGCCATACTTCATCGAGAAGGGGGCCGTCGCGGTGGACGGAATCAGCCTGACCGTCGCGCGCCTGCACCCCGCGGCGTTCGACGTCCAGATCGTGCCCCACACGTGGGCGCACACGAGCCTGTCGGACGCGCGACCCGGGACGCCCGTGAACCTCGAGTGCGACATGATCGGCAAGTACGTCGTCCGTCAGCTCGCCCTCCAGCGCGGCGCAGGAGACGCCGGGGAACCCACATGACGAGGAAGCGCACCCTCCGCGTTGCCGGCAGCAGCCGGGCGCGGTCGCCGTTTGCCCCCATCGAAGAAGCCATCGACGCCATCCGCGAAGGGCGGATGCTGATCGTCGTCGACGACGAGGATCGCGAGAACGAGGGCGACCTCACGATGGCGGCCGAGAAGGTGACGCCGGAGGCCATCAACTTCATGGCGACGCACGGGCGGGGGCTCATCTGCCTGGCCATGACGCCGGAGCGTCTCGACGAGCTCGAGGTGCCGCTCATGGTGCGCGACAACTCGTCACGCACCGAGACGGCCATGTGCGTCTCGATTGAGGCCAAGGGGAAGACCACCACCGGCATCTCGGCGGCCGACCGCGCCGCGACGATCCTCACGGCCATCGACCCGCTCACGCGGCCCGTCGATCTCGCGCGGCCGGGGCACATCTTCCCGCTGCGCGCCCGCTCGGGCGGCGTGCTCGTCCGCACCGGGCACACGGAGGCGGCCGTGGACCTCGCGCGCGCGGCAGGGCTGACGCCCGCCGGGGTGATCTGCGAGATCATGCGGCCGGACGGCCAGATGGCCCGTGTGCCCGACCTGACGCGCTTTGCGAAGAAGCACGGCCTGCTCATGATCACCATCGCCGACCTGGTGCGATGGCGGATGCGGCACGAGCGCCTCGTCCGGCTGGCCGGGCAGGCCAGGCTGCCCACCGATTTCGGCGAGTTCCAGGTGCACGCCTACGAGAGCGACGTCGACGGCGAGACGCACGTCGCGCTCGTGCGGGGTGACATTGGCGACGGGGAAGACGTTATGGTGCGCGTCCACTCGAGCTGCCTGACGGGTGACGTCTTCCATTCGGCGCGCTGCGACTGCGGCGCGCAGCTGAGCACGGCGCTGCAGCGCATCGCGATGGAAGGCCGGGGCGTGCTCCTGTACCTGAACCAGGAGGGCCGTGGCATCGGCCTCGCGAACAAGATCCGCGCCTACGCGCTGCAGGACCAGGGCCTCGACACGGTGGAGGCGAACGAGCGCCTCGGCTTCAAGGCCGACCAGCGCGATTACGGTGTCGGCGCGCAGATCCTGCGTGACCTCGGCGTGCGCACGATGCGGCTGCTCACCAACAACCCGCGCAAGTTCGTGGGCCTCGAAGGCTACGGGCTCGCGGTCACCAGCACGCTGCCGCTCGAGATCCCGGCAGGCGAGCACACGCTCAAGTACCTGAAGACGAAGAAGACCAAGCTCGGTCACACGCTGAAGGGCGTGTAACCAGGCGCTGACGCATGGAACGTCTCGCAGGCCCCTTCCGCGCCCTCGTGACGGGCTGTCTCGCGCTCTCGACGCTTGCGGTGGCGCCTGTGTCGGGACAGCCGGCCGATCGTCCGCGTGCGCGTGACGTCGGCCTGCGTCCCGGCGTCTTCGAGCCGGGACCTCTCAACGCCATCACCGACGTCGAGGGCGTGCGTGTCGGGCACGTCACGATCGTGGAGGGCGATGCCATCAGGACCGGCGTGACGGCCATCCTGCCGCACGGCGGCAATCTGTTCCAGGACAAGGTGGCCGGCGCGGTCTTCGTCGGCAATGCGTTCGGCAAGCTCGCCGGCGCGCTGCAGGTGCAGGAGCTCGGCACCATCGAGACGCCCATCATCCTGACCAACACGCTCAGCGTGGCGGCGGGCCTCGCCGGCGCCATCGACTGGACGCTCGACCAGCCAGGCAACGAGGACGTGCGCTCGGTCAACGCGCTCGTGGGCGAGACCAACGACGGCGCCCTGAACGACATCCGCGCGCGTCGCGTGACGCCGGCCGACGTGCGGTCGGCGATCGAGCAGGCGGCACCGGGGCCGGTGGCCGAGGGCAGTGTGGGCGCCGGCACGGGCACGCGCGCCTTCGGCTGGAAGGGCGGCATCGGCACGGCGTCACGCCGGCTGCCGGCGGACCGCGGCGGGTACACCGTGGGCGTTCTGGTTCAGTCGAACTACGGAGGCGAGCTCACCATGGGCGGCGTGCCGGTGGGGGCGGCGTTACGTGAGTCGCGCCCGGCCGCGGGCGCTGGCGACGACGCCGGCGACGGCTCGTGCATGATCGTCGTGGCGACGGATGCGCCGCTCGACGCGCGGTCGCTCGAGCGCCTCGCGGCCCGCGCGCTCTTCGGCCTCGCGCGCACGGGCGGCTCGTACAGCAACGGCAGCGGCGACTTCGCGATTGCGTTCTCGACGGTGCGCGACGCGCCACCGCCGTCTGGCGAGCCCGCGCTGCGCGTGCGCAGCGTGCTGACGACCGACGCGTTGTCGCCCCTGTTCCAGGCGGCGCTCGAGACGACAGAGGAAGCGGTCTACAACTCGCTGCTGAGGGCGACCACCGTCACGAGCCGCCTCGGCACGGCGGAGGCCATTCCCGTCGACCGCGTCCGCGAACTTCTCCA
>JBIQIB010000093.1:0-1708 GCA_044508265.1 Acidobacteriota bacterium | reverse complement strand
CATCCCTCAACTCAGCCAGGCGTACGTCGCCATCTGCGCGAGGGCGACAAACGACGCCCACACCCTCGGGTTGCGCCAGAAGGACGCCGACGGCATGTGCTCCGCGCCAGGCAGCCTGGGCGAGACGTACCAGATCACGAAGAGACACAGCCCGTAGAGGGCCATGACGATGACGGTTCCCACTGTGGATGGCATCAGCGTATCCAGGCGACGAGGCCGCGCAGCTCATCGTCGGTCTTGGGCGTGGTGAACAGGCTCACGGCGACGAGCGATCCCGAAGCTGCGACGAACGACCACCACGCCGTCCAGAGGTACAGGGCGCCGGTGGCCGTCAGAACGGCCGCCGTGCCGACGCCAACCAGCATGCCGACGACGGCGCCCTGCGTCGTCGCCCGCCGCGTGAGCATGCCGAACAGGAGCAGCGCGAACAGCGCGCCCTGGAAGAACGACAGGAACGTCTGGAACGCCTCGAACACCGAGCCGAAGCGCACCTTCACCTGGTAGCTCACGATCGCACCGACGATGATGAGGACGATCACCAGCGCGCGGCCGACCTTCAAGCACTCCTCGTCGCTGGCTGACGGACGGACGAACGGGCGATACAGGTCGGTCACGAGCAGCGTCGACGCCGAGTTCACGTACGAGTCGAGGTTGGCCATCACGCCGGCGATGAAGGCGCCAATCAGCAGGCCCAGCGCGCCCGGCGGCACGAGGCGCGAGATCATCATCGGGAGCACCTGGTTGGCGTCCCAGCCGGCGGTGGGCGCGCCGAGCTCGTCGGCGTAGAGGGCCAGCGCGAGGAGCCCGGGCAGTACCAGCAGCACCGGGAACACCAGCTTGATGACCGCGGCGAGCACATACGATGCCCGGGCGTCGGCCTGGCTGCGGACACCGAACGTCCGCTGCACGATGGCCTGGTTGCCCACCCAGTAGGCCGGGCCGAGCACCAGCCCCAGGCCGAGGATCACGGCGGGCCAGGGGAAGGCCTCGTGGTCGGCGGACGGCAGCAGCGTGAAGTGCTCCTCCGTCCAGGGCAGCGTCGAGACCTTGTCCACCATGGCGCCGACGCCGCCGACCTCCTGGAGGCCAATCGCGCAGAGGAGCGCCGCGCCGGCGATGAGCACCACGCACGAGGCCACGTCGGTGATGGCCACGGCCTTGAGGCCCCCGGACGTCGTGAAGATGCCGACCAGCACCGAGGTGAGCCCGACCGAGAACCAGAAGCTCCAGCCGAGCAGGCCCTCGAACATCGCCGCGGCGCTCACGAAGATCGTGGCGACGGTGCCGACCATGAACAGCGCCCAGATCACGGCGAAGAACGTGCGGACGCCGTTGTTGTAGCGCCGGCCGAGGAACTCCGGAATGGTCGAGACCCCTGCGCCCCAGAACAACGGCATGAAGAGGAACGCGGCGATGAGCACCGGCATCGTGCAGGCGACGAAGTCGAAGTTCATCATCACGATGCCGTAGCGGTAGGCGTCGCCGGCGAGCCCGATCATGTCCTTGGCGCCGATGTCCGAGACGACGAGCGACATGCCGGCGACCCACCAGGGCAGCGAACGGCCGGCCAGGAAGAAGTCCTGGCTGCTCTTGATGCCGCGGCTGGCCCACAGGCCGAGGCCGGTGATGCCGGCGAGATAGACGACGATGATGGCCGCGTCGAGGGAGGAAAGCTGGAGCGTGCCCATTGGCGGGGCAGTGTACTGCA
>JBIQIB010000092.1:16825-18380 GCA_044508265.1 Acidobacteriota bacterium | reverse complement strand
CCAGCCGAAGCCGACGTCGCCAGCCCGCCGGGGCACGTCCGCCGCGTCGTCGGCGTGCGCGGGGCCCGGCAGCATCAGGCGCGTGGCGATCGTGCCGGCGAAGGCGACGGCGCCCGGCGCGAGGCCCTGGAGGATCTCCACGGCCCGCGCCTGGATGCCAGGCGTCACGTGGGCACGCCCTTCCACGCAGGCGTCCACGATCTGGCGGGCGGCTCGCGGCGGCCGCATCGAGGTGACGGGCGTCAGCATGCTGGCCGCAAACCATCGGGCCTCGGCGCGGTGCTGTCCGCGCAGGACCGCCCGCGCGTGCGAACCGGTCCGCATCAATCCCGGCGTGGCCGTGGTCACGAGGATGTTCTCGGGCGCCAGCGCGGTGCGCAGCGTCTGCGACCAGCCCGCGAGCGCGAACTTGCCGGCGCTGTACGCCGACAGGTGCGGCACCCCGATCCGGCCGCCAATGGACGAGATGTTGAGGATGCGCCCGCGCCCATGCCGACGCATGTGCGGCAGGCACGCGCGAACCATGTGGTAGGGCGCCCAGAAGTGCGTCTGCAGCGACTGCTGATAGTCGTCGGCCGGCGTGTGATCGAGCGGCGCGACGGTGATGACCCCGGCGTTGTTGACGAGGACGTCGATTCGCCCGCTCCAGTCGATCACGCGTGCGACGGCATGCGCGATTTGCGTCGGATCGCGGACGTCGCAGGTCACCGTCAGGACGTCGATGCCGCGGTCGCGCAGGCGCGTGGCCGCGAACTCCAGGTCGGCAGGCGTGCGCGCCAGCAGCGCGACGCGCGCGCCGCGCTGGCCGAACTCCCGTGCCAGCTCGAAGCCGAGCCCGCGCGACCCGCCCGTGATCACGACCGTGCTGCCGTGCAGGTCGAAGCGTCCACCCGAGAGGCGACGCCACGCCTGCCCCGACAGCACGGCCCCTACCGTGATCAACCCTGCCGCCGAGATGGCCTGCCCGAAGCTGACGTGCTGGCCGTGGTCTCCGCCACTGCTCATGCACTCTGCAAAAGCAAGGTTCAGGCCGTCGCTCCGGTGCGCCCGGAACGCAGGGCGCCGCCGGCGGCTCAGCGAGATCGGCGCAATCGACGGACGTACAGGTGGCGCAGGCGCACGGCTGAGGCCGCGGCGCCGTGTGTGCCGCTACCCACGTTCTGCAAGGCGCTACTCAGGGTAGTCAGCGGGCCCAGGGCGGAATGGAGCCCATGTGGAGGTCGAAGACGAACGGGCCGAGCACGAGCAGCAGCCCGACAATGACCGGCACGAGCAGGACGTTGAGCAGAATGCCCGCCCGCACCATGTACGGCAGGGGCAGCACGCCGCTGCCGTAGACGATGGCGTTGGGCGGCGTCCCTACCGGAAGCATGTAGGAGCAGTTGGCCGCCAGCGCCGTCGGCACGAGGAACAGGAGGGGGTTCTCGCCGAGGCTCAGCGCCAGCGCACCCGTGATCGGCAGGAACGTCGCGGCGGTCGCCGTGTTGCTCGTGAGCTCGGTCAGCAGCAGGATGCCGAAGCTCACGATCATGACGACAGCCACGGTGGGTACGCG
>JBIQIB010000092.1:5029-16725 GCA_044508265.1 Acidobacteriota bacterium | reverse complement strand
GAAGACGACGCCGGCGATGACTTCGCCGCGGCTGAAGGCCCCCAGGCTTGCGCGCTCGTGCGCGATGAGGTCGGCCATCCCGGGCAGTTCGGCAGCGCCCAGGCGGAACATCACACGCGTCAGGACGACGTAGACGACGATCAGCGCGACGGCAGCCACAGGGACGCCGAGGAGCATCCATTGGCCGAAGCCAAGGGTGAGGCCATAGACCTCGCTGACGTACGCGGCAAGCAGCGCGTTTGGCGGCGTGCCGATGAGCGTCGCCATGCCGCCTGACGTCGCGCCGTAGGCCACGGCGAGCATCAGGGCGACGGCGAAGTCTCGCCGCTCGCGATTCGCCGCTTCGTCGGGTGGGCAGAGTTGCACGACCGACAGCGCGATTGGGAGCATCATCAGCGCCGTCGCGGTGTTGCTGACCCACATGCTCACCAGGCCCGACGCCAGCAGGAACCCGCCGATGATGGCGGCCGGCCGGGTACCCAGGCGGCCGACCAGCGCGATGGCGATGCGGCGATGCAGGCCCCAGCGTTGCATGGCGAGCGCGATGACAAACCCGCCCAGGAACAGGAAGACGATCGGGTTGGCGTACGGCGCCGTCGTGGTGCGGATGTCGCCGAGGCCGAGCAGCGGGAACAGCACCAGCGGCAGGAGGGCCGTGGCAGGGATCGGAATGGGCTCGGTGATCCAGAACGTCGCCATCAGCAGCGCGATGCCTGCCGTGCGCCATCCTTCCGGGCTCAGTCCCGATGGGGGGTCCGTGGCGATCGTCAGCAGCAGGAGCGTCGGGCCCAGCAGGAGCCCGGTCCAGTGGCGCCAATCGAGCGGGCCCGTGGAGGCGGCATCGTCGTGGTGATGCGCGTCCACGTCAGTGCAGTCTCCGCATCACCGCATGCAGCGCCGACTTCGCCTCGATGCCGATGCCCGGCAGATCAGGCAGGGTGACGTGGCCGTCCACGACAGGCGTGTCGTCGGCGAACCCGCCAAACGGCGCGAACACGCCCGGATACGACTCGTTGCCGCCAAGCCCGAGCCCTGCCGCGATGTGCAGCGACAGTTGGTGACCGCCGTGCGGGATGCAGCGGCGGGGCGACCAGCCATGCGCGTGCAGCATCTCGAGGATGCGCAGGTACTCCACCAGGCCGTACGACAGCGTGCAGTCGAACTGCAGCCAGTCGCGGTCGGGACGCATGCCGCCGTAGCGGATCAGGTTGCGGGCATCCTGCATCGAGAAGAGGTTCTCCCCCGTCGCCATCGGCGGCGCGTAGTGGGCGGCCAGTTCGGCCTGCAATGCGTAGTCGAGAGGATCACCCGCCTCCTCGTACCAGAAGAGTCCGTACGGCTCCAGCGCGCGCGCGTAGGCAAGCGCCGTGGGCAGGTCGAAGCGGCCGTTGGCGTCCACGGCGAGGCGGTCGCCGTTGCCCACGACGTCGAGGACCGCCTCGATACGCGCCAGGTCCTCGTCGATGGGCGCGCCGCCGATCTTCATCTTGACCACGGTGTAGCCGAGGTCGAGATAGCGGCGCATCTCGTCCTGCAGGGCGGCGAGGCTCTTGCCCGGATGGTAGTAGCCGCCCGCGGCGTACACGAAGACACGACCGTCGACGACGCCGTGCCGGTACTGGTCCGCGAGCAGACGGTACAACGGCACGCCGGCGATCTTTGCCACCGCATCCCACACCGCCATGTCGATCGTGCCGATGGCCACCGAGCGATCGCCGTGTCCGCCGGGCTTCTCGTTGGCAAAGAGCGTTGCCCAGATCCGGTGCGGGTCGAAGTTGTCGCCCGCGTCGTTGAGCAGGGATGCCGCCGGCGCCTCGAGGAGCCGGGGGATGAACCGCTCGGCCAGCAGCCCCGGCTGCGCGTACCGGCCGTTCGAGTGGAACCCGTACCCGACGACAGGCGTCCCGTCGCGCACGACGTCGGTGACGAGCGCCACCACGCTCACCGTCATGCGGGAGAAATCGATGTAGGCGTTGCGGATGTCCGAGGCGATGGGGACGACGTCGGAGCGGATGGCGGTAATGCGCATCGACGAGGAAGTCTACCCGGGATCTGCCCGCCTTGACGCCGCCGGCCTCCCGCGGGTACTGTCGGCGGCAACCCGGAAATCGCTGGCAGCGCCACGATGACGCTGCGTCGGAGGACACCACCTTGACGACGCTCGTTCGACACCTGCTGCTCCACAAGCCCGACGTCTACACGGTGCGGCCCGACGACACCGTGCTGACGGCGCTGCGACTCATGGCCGAGAAGAACATCGGCGCCGTGCTGGTCGTCAACGGCGGCACGCTCGACGGCATCTTCTCGGAGCGCGACTATGCCCGGAAGGTCGTGCTGCACGGCAAGGCGTCGCAGGAGACGGCCGTCCGCGAGATCATGACCGCACCGGTCATCAGCATCCCGCCCGACTGGTCCGTCAGCCAGTGCATGGCGCTGATGACCGAGCGGCACATCCGCCACCTGCCGGTGGTGGACAACGGAAGCCTCGTCGGCGTCATCTCGATAGGCGACGTCGTCCGCGCGTTCGTCGACGATCAGCAGTTCACCATCAGTTCGCTCGAGAGTTACATCATGAGCGGCGGGTAGGACTCGGCAGGAACGGCTCGGTAGGGACGGCTCTCCGAGCCGTCCTTCAAGCGGCTCTGAGACGGCTCGGAGGACGGCTTTGAGGACGGCTCGGAGAGCCGTCCCTACCGACCTCCTACCGGCGGTCCAGCAGCGCGATCGTCGTGACAACGGCGAGCGCAGTGAAGAGCGGCGCGGAGACGTCCGGGCCACGCCCGGGAATGCCCGTCTGCATCGCTTCGAGCACGAGCATCGCGAGGACAGCGGTCAAGGGCCAGTAGCGTCGGGCACGGCCGTCACCCGCCCGATGGCGCCACTCGCCAGCGATAGTGACGGCGGCGCCGAACCAGCCGAAGAGCAGCGCGTAGTCGAGGGCGCCTCCCAGGCCGCCCAGGCCCACCTGCGGCCACCAGCTGAACGCCTGCACGCTCTCACCCGGCACCGGCCGCAACTGGTAGGCCGCCACTGCCGCCGTGGCGGCCAGGAAGAGCACGAGCGACCACTGCCGGCGAGCCGTGGCCGGTGCTCCCACAGGCCAGAGGATTGCCACGGTCACGGCGCCGAGTACCAACCCAAGTCCTTCGTCGAACGACAGCGGCGACCGCGTATCGAGGAACAGCTGCAGCGCCACCGATGCGACCGCCGTCACCGCCGCGGCCAGGGCCGCCGCACGCGGCGTGGGCGACGCCAGGCGCCACGCGCTGGCGACCGCGAGCCACGCGGCCGCGTGACGCATGACCGTCCACATGTCGAAGGTCGACAGGCCCTCCCAGCGGCGGAGGAACGAGAGGTTGCTGCGCAGCGTGCCGACGTCCACCGAGAAGATCCAGGGCTTGGTCTGCAGGACCACCCAGCCGAGCGCAAGGGCAATCGTGAGCGCCCGCAGGCGGCCGTGTATCACGTCGGGTGCCGTGCCTGGTGACAGCGGCCGCCACACCGCGCGGGACGTGACGAGCAGTCCGAACAGCGCACCCGCCGTCGCGCCCAGCGTGTTGGCGGCCCAGTCGAAGGGCGACGACACGCGCGCCGACTGGCAGCTCTGCGTGATCTCGAGCGTGAGCGACAGCGCGCAGGCGCAAGCGGCCACCAGCGCCGCCGATGCGAACCGTCGCCGCCTCGCCACCATCACCCCGAGCAGTCCCAGCGGCACGTACGCCACCACGTTGGCCAGCAGGTCGGTGCGCGACAGCCGCGCGTCCAGGGCCAGCACCTGCCCGCCGCACGCCCAGGTGCCTCCGCCGGCGACCGTCTGGTAGACGACGAACGAGGCGTACGAGAGCAGCGCCAGCAGGGCGAGTCGTTCCGACGTCCGGAGACCCTGTCGAGGAGTGGACGAAGACATCACCGCACGGTCGCGTAGTGGGCCGCGACGTCGCGGATGTCCTGTTCACTGAGGCGGTCGACGAACTCGTGCATGATGTGGACGTGGTCCGACCCGCCCCGCGTGCGGGCCTGAAGGAGCCGCAGCTGCTGCTCGAGGTACTCGCGATGCTGCCCGGCGAGCTTCGGGTACGCCTCGTCCACCGGGTGCGGTCCGTGACACTCGTCACACACCGGCACGTCGCGCGCAGGGAGCCCGCGTGCGGCGATGCTCGCGCCCCGTGCCGCATCGCCGTGGCCGGCGTCCGGCATCGGCGGCGGCGCCGGCAGTGCGGCATAGTAGCGCGCCGCCTCGGCGTGCTCATCGGGTGTCAGCGCTGCAGCAATCGGCATCATCATTCCACTGAATCGCCGCCGCTCGGCGTAGGCGCTCATGGCGTTCATCAGGTACGTCTCGCGTTGACCGGCGAGTCGCGGGATCGTCCCGACACCGCGGCTCCGTCCGTCCATGCCGTGACAGCGCGCGCACTGCTCCACGACGAGCGCGGGCGGAACAGGGCCGCCCATGGCGCCGGCCGCCAGTTCCGGTGCGCGTGTCGCAGGCCCGCCTGCCAGCTGCGTGTACTCGATCTCGTCCAGCGTGGGAAGGCGGCGCAGGAACGCTACCATGGCCCACACTTCGTCGTCTCGGTCGGCGGGCCACGCCGGCATGCCCGTGAACTTCACGCCGTGCCTGACGATGTAGAACAGCTCGCGCTCGTCCCAGGTGAGGATGCGAGCGGGCAGCGAGGGCGGATGCGGCGTCATGGCGGCCGCTATCGTCGGCATCCGCGTGCCCGGCGCGCCATGGCAGGGACGGCAGCCGATGTCGTAGTGCGCGGCCCCCTGCATCACCAGTGCCTCGCGATCGAGATCGCGCGGCGGCGCCGGACCGAGCAGCGACTGCGTGATCACCGACCGCCGCATCGCGAAGTGCAGGAACCACTCGGTGATGGCCCAGTGTCCCGAGCTGGCGGTGATGCGCAGCACGCCAGAGACGACCACCCCGCCAGCCAGCAGACCGACGCACGCCGCGCCCAGCACCACCGTCGTCCACGGCCGCTGCCGTGCAGACGTCGCGAGCCGGCGCATCATGCCGTGCCTCCGCGCGACGCAGGCGACGCGGGCGACGGGCGCTGGAGCCCCCGGGCGGCGAGGGCGAGGCCCCCTGCCAGATACGATGCGCCGCCGATGAGCAGCATGAGGCTGCCGCCAAGGTGCTGGTCGCTGGCCGCGCCATGCGTGGCGTGCGTCCCGTACACCGGATCCGGCGCGAGGGCGAACAGCGCGCCCAGCAGCGTCATGTGGATCGACGTGAACAGCAGCGCGGCGACGCCGGTCCAGATCCTGTGTGGCTCACGCCGGGTGTCGCCGCCGTACGCGGCCATCCAGAGCCAGAGACCCGCCACCAGGAACGAGGCCTGCTCGACGACCAGGAACCCGCCGTTCGTTCTGGCCGCCTGGTGCAGGGCCGGCGCGTGCCAGATCCACACCGCCACGAGTTCCGCGACCGACGCCGTCACGGCGTTGAACGCCGCCGGCCATCGCCGCGCGGGGTCGAACACGCTGCCGGCCACGGCCAGCGCGACGATCGGCGCGGCCACGGCCACCACGCTCATGTGCAGCAGCATGTGTGCGCTGAAGCGCGTCGTCGCCAGCGACGGCAGCGGCCCGAGCCACAGCGCCGCCAGGATCGCCACGCCTGAAGCGAGTGCCACCCGGCGCGTCACTGACATGTCTGCACCAGGAAGAGCGCCATGGCCGAGTAGATCACCGCGACGAGCGACAGCCCCGCGATGAGCAGCGTGGCGAAGCCGATGAAGCGGTGACGGTCCGCCGGCGAGTCGGCGTCGTGCGGCGGCGGCTCGCCGCCGAAGCGCTGGCCGCGGTAGCCGACCCAGCCGAGCGCGCCGATGGCCGCCAGGGCCGCCAGCGTGTAGAGCGTGAACAGCAGGAGCGGCATGCCCGGGCCGCCTTGCGCATTGGCGGGCCCGCACCAGAGCGCAGCCGTCACGTAGCACGCCATGAAGTGGAGCGCCCAGACGACGAGCGGTGCTGGCACGATCCACACGCGCTGACGGGCCTCGGCCACACGCTCCACGACGGTCATCCTCCCCTCACCGCGGGAAAGCCGCTGATCACGGCCACCGTCACCACCACGGTGAAGGTGACGAAGTGCCAGAAGAGGATCGTGTTCTGCAGGTCTGCGTCGTGCCGTCCCGTCATGCGGCCCGCGGCACGCCGTGCGAGGCAGTAGGCCAGCATGATCGCTCCGGCGAAGACGTGCAGTCCGCACCAGACGACCAGCATCCAGACGGTGGCGTCGTACACGTGGCGCTGCGGCCACAGCCCCGTCAGCCAGGGGCCCGCCGCCAGCGCGCCGACACCCGCGGCCGCCACGAGGATGGCCGCGCCCAGCGAGAGGACGACGGCACGGCCGTCTTCGAGGGTGTTGCGCCGTCGTGCGAGCAGCGCAAGTCCCCACGCGCCGAGCAGCAGCGCCGCGCCCAGCACCGGCCACGCGGCGCCGGGCCCCATCGTGCCGGGCGGCGGAAAGCCCCGACGCAGCGACCAGTAGAAGAAGTAGGCGAAGACGAGCGACCAGAAGGCCGACTGCGACGCGATCATCGTGATGCACACCGCCCACCAGCCGACCGATGCGGGCCCCGAGGCGTAGAGCGGGAGCGTCAGCCCCAGACCGACGTCCTTCTCCGGCTTCTCGGGGATGGGCGATGTGCCCGTCCAGAGCCAGTACCAGATGACGCCAATCGCCGCCAGCAGGCTCGCAAGGGCAAGGGTCCAGAGGTGGTACGTCCCGAAGATGAAGAAGCCACCCGTCGTCAGCGCGGCGGCCAGCGGCAGGAACGACGGCCCCGGCAGGCGCATGCACTGCTGGGGCGTGGCGTCCACGACGGAGCTCACGATGGTCTCGCGCTCGCCCTCCTCCGCATCCGGCAGATAGAAGCGGCCTTCGTCCACATCGCGCTCCAGGTTCGGCTGCTCCCACAGCGGGTAGCGGCTGTCGATCTCGGGAATGGAGCGGACGCCCCAGGGCTTGCCCGGCATCTCCTGCAGCCACTCCAGCGTGCCCGCGCCCCATGGGTTGCGCGGCGCGTAGGGCTCGCCGCTGCGCCTGCGACACAGGTCGAGGAGGATCAGCGCGACACCGGCCGCCAGCACGAACGCGCCGACGGTAGACGTCAGGTTCAGCGCGTCGAGCCCGATGTCTGGCGGGTAGACCGCGACGCGGCGGGGCATGCCGCGCAGCCCGGTGACGTGCATCGGCAGGAACGCGACGTTGAAGCCGACGAATGCGAGCCAGAAGGCCACGCGTCCGATCCGCTCCGACAGCAGGCGTCCCGTCACCAGCGGGTAGAAGTAGTAGCAGCCGGCGAAGATCGGGAAGAGCGCGCCCCCGATCAGCACGTAGTGGAAGTGGCCGACGACGAAGAACGTGTCGTGCGCCTGGAAGTCGAAGGGCGCGATGGCCACCATCACACCGGTCAGGCCGCCGAGCACGAAGATCACGAGGCTGCCGAAGGCGTACAGCATCGGCAGCGAGCGCACGACCCGGCCCGCCGCCAGCGTGGCGATGAAGCAGAAGATCTGGACCCCTGTCGGGATCGCGACGGCCTCCGAGGCGGCCGAGAACAGCGCGATGGTCACCCCCGGCAGGCCGGTCGTGAACATGTGGTGCACCCACAGGCCGAAGCTCAGGAAGCCCGTGCCGATCGCGGCGAGGACGACCCAGGTGTACCCCACGATGGGTCGTCGCGCGAACGTCGGCACGATCATCGCGATGAGTGCGACCGACGGCAGGAAGATGATGTAGACCTCCGGGTGGCCGAACAGCCAGAAGAGGTGCTGCCACAGCAGCGGGTCGCCGCCGCGCGTCGCGTCGAAGAACGGCCAGTGGAACGCCCGCTCGACCTCGAGCAGCATGCTGCCGACGATGAGCGGCGGGAAGGCGAACAGAATCATCACCGACGCCACGAGCACGTACCAGACGTACAGCGGCACCAGGTTCAGCCGCATGCCTGGCGGCCGGCACTTCATCGCGCCGACGATCATCTCGACGGCTGCCGCGATGGCCGCGACCTCGATGAACGAGAAGCCGAGCAGCCAGATGTCGGCGCCGATGCCGGACTGATAGGTGGAGGTGAGCGGCGGGTACATGAACCAGCCGCCGCGTGGCGCCGCGTCGAAGAAGATCGAGCCCGACAGGAACAGCCCGCCGATGAGGAACGCCCAGAACCCGAACGCGGAAAGCCGGGGGAACGGCAGGTCGCGTGCGCCGAGGAACTGCGGCAGCAGCGTCACCGCAATCGCCTCGAACACCGGGATCGCGAACAGGAACATCATCACCGACCCGTGGACGGTGAAGAGCTGGTTGTAGGTGTCGGCGGAGACGAGGTCGTTGTGCGGGACGGCCAGCTGCAACCGCATGACGAGCGCGAGGACGCCGGCGAAGGCCATGAAGGCGAGCGTCGCCGCGGTGTACCACACGCCTACCTGGGAGTTGTTGACCGCGCTCCAGTAGCGCCAGCCGGTCGGCAGCGCCCACGCACGCAGCAGACGCTCCGCCTGGGCGCGGCGGACGTCCTCGGGCGGGGCCTGTTTCAGCGGCTCCGGATCGTGCGGGACGGGTACGTCGCCGCCGCTCACCGCAGCGCCTCCAGATAGGCCGCCATCGCGCGAACGTCCCCGGCGTCGCTCATGTGGAACGCGGGCATGTGCACGCCGGGCTTCATCCTGTCGGGCGAGATGATCCACCGGGCCGTGGACGCCGTGTCGTTCGGCAGGGTGCCGGCCGCCAGCGAGAGGCGGCCGCCGACGTGCGTCAGGTCGGGTGCGATAGTGCCCGCGGCGCGCGTCCCGCGCACCGTATGGCAGGCGCCGCAGCCGCTGGCGAGCATGACGTCACGTCCCCGCCGCGCGAGCGGCGTGGCGGGCTCGACCGCCGGTTGCCGCTGGCGGTCGAGCCAGTCCTCGAAGGCCTCAGGCTCCACCACCTGCACGGCGAACCGCATGTACGCATGCGAGGTGCCGCAGTACTCGGCGCATGCGCCGGCGAACGTGCCCGTGCGGGTGGGATGCACGGCCAGGTACGTCGTGCGCCCGGGGATCATGTCCATCTTGCCGCCGAGCGACGGAATCCAGAACGAGTGGATGACGTTGTCGCTCGAGAGCCTGAACTGCACCGGCGCACCGACGGGCAGGCGGATCTCGTTGGCGAGTTCGACCGTCGTGCCGTCGGGCGTCAGGTACCGGACCCGCCACCACCACTGCTCCCCGACGACCTCGACGGTGAGGCTCCCCTCCGGCGCACGCGAGACGAGCGGAGGCAGCATCCGCAACCCCCACGCGAGCAGCATCGTCAGGACCACCACCGGGAAGATGACGCCGGTCCCGACGATGAGCCACCGATCCCGCGTCCGGCTCTCGGACGCCTCGTGCGGGCGTCCGTAGTACCAGGCGAGCGCGACGACGCCGGCCCAGATGACCAGCGCGCCACCGGTCATTACCCAGAACAGCAGCGCGATGCGCGCCGCTTCGTCGCCCGCCGGGTCGAGCGCCGACTGCACACCCGTACAACCGGCGGCGAAGCCGAAGGTCACGAGCGGGACGGCTCGCGCCGTCAGGGTCGCTGCGTTCATCGACGGACGCCGGGGAGCCCGCACGGGGAAACGTCCACGCACGGCACGGACGAGGCTCCTGCAAAACGGCGTACGGCCACTGTACCATCGGCGCCGCGGCGCCACGGTTCAGTAATGTCTTACGTATCGGAGCCCGGCAGCCGGGGTAAGCGACGCAGCGTGGTTCGCTGCGAGCCGGTCAGGCCGTTTCGCGCTCGCGCCCGACGGCGCGCTCCAGCGCGTCGGCCGTGATCGCCAAGTGTGTCGCCTGCCAGCGGACCTCGCCGTTCGATACGAGCAGCGCCTGCGGTGACGCGTGCCGCGTCCGCAGGACGTCGGCGATAGCGTTCGAGACGTCGCGGTTGCGCTGGACGGACACGAGGTAGACGTCGGTGTCCCACGACTCGCGCTCGAGCGCCGCGAGCACCTCTTCACGTGCCTGGAAGCTCATGCCGCAGGTCTCGCTGTGCTTGAACAGGAGGACCGGAGCCGTGGCCGAGCTGGCAATCGCGGCGTCGAGCGCTGCCGTTGACGTGAGTGGACGAAGGACGCGCGGGCCTTCCGGCCCGTGGGGAGGGATCGTCATGCTCCTTCCACCATAGCGCACGGCATCGGCCGTGTGGCTCGACAGGTCAGAACCAGACGCGCACGCCGGCTGCGGCGCGCGTCGTCCGCACGGGCTGACCAGCACGGCGGGCGGCGTCGGCGGTGCCGTGAAACCTCTGATGCCACGTGACGCCCACGTAGGGCGCGAACTCCCGCCGGACGACGTAACGCAGGCGCACCCCCGCGTCGGCCGACGACAGGCCGCGGCCGATGCCGAGGGCGGGGTCGTCCCTGCCGTAGACGTCGAGGCCAGCGCTGGGCTGCAGCACGACGCGGTTCGTGATGAGCAGCTCGTACTCGGCCCCGAGCCGCAGGGCGGTGCGGCCCGACGGACCGACGTACGCCGTCGCGTCCACTTCGAACCAGTACGGCGCGAGCCCCTGGATGCCGAACGCGGCCCACGTCCGGCTCGGGCCGGGTCCAAAGTCCTGCCGGACGCCGGCCACGACGTCCCACCAGCGCAGCACCGCGCGTCCGTACAGCACCTGGACGTCGGCCTGCTCGAGCGTTCCGTCGCCGACGTCCACGTCACCGTCCGCGCGGAACCACAGCCTGTCGAGATCGCCCCCGACCCAGCCGCGCAGGCCCAGCGCGGCACCGTCGCCGCCGCGACCTGCCTGCCATTCGAGGTGCTCGACGAGGATGAACGTGTGAATCGACGTCCCGTGCAGGGGATGCTCGTCGAGTTCGGGAAAGGCGGCCTCGCGATCGGCGTCGGTCACCGGCGGGACGGACGCCGGCAGTCCGGGCGCCTGCGCGTCGCCTGCCGCCGGCTGCGCCCGCGCGCCCGGAGCGATGGCGAGGGAGAGCGCCAGCGCCAGCGCCGCGCTGCGACAGACGTTCACGACGTCGCCTCGGGCTCGCCGACGCGTACCTCGCGAAACATGCCCGCTTCCATGTGGTAGAGCAGGTGGCAGTGGTAGGCCCACCGTCCCAGGGCGTCTGCCGTCACCCTGTAACTCCTGCGCGTCCCGGGCGGCATGTCGATCGTGTGCTTGCGGACGAGGAAGCGTCCGTGCTCGTCCTCGAGATCGCTCCACATGCCGTGCAGGTGGATGGGATGCGCCATCATCGTGTCGTTGACGAGGACGATGCGCAGGCGTTCACCGTAGGCGAAGCGGAGTGGTTCGGCGTCGGCGAACTTGATGCCGTCGAACGACCACGCGAACCGCTGCATGTGCCCCGTCAGGTGGATCTCGATCGTGCGCGACGGCTCGCGGCCGTCAGGGTCCTCGAAGGTGCTGTGCAGGTCGGCATAGGTCAGCACGCGCCGGCCGTTGTCCCTGAGCCCGATGCCCGGATCGTCGAGCTTCGGCTCCGGCGCATGCGTCTGCATGTCCACGAGCGGATTGCGTTTTTCGCTCTGTGAATGCCTCGGGGTCAGGTCTCGAACTGACGACGTCGGGGTCAGGTCTCCGGTCTTCGGCGCAGCAGTTTCTGCCACATGCCCGCCGTGTCCCGCCTGCCCGGCCTGCCCGGCCGCATCAGCGTCGCGACCGCCGCCGCCGTGTCCGGCGCCATGGTGCCCGG